>NZ_LWUD01000013.1 GCF_001654615.1 Ligilactobacillus aviarius | reverse complement strand
AACCAGGTCTAAAGACATAACAAAAAAACAGCAACCTCGCACACACGCGGTTGCTGTTATAAGCTTTGCAACTATTTCCGTTTACTCTTATAAGCTTTCCGTTTAGCTTTTTCAAGCCGTTTCTTCCGGGCCTTTTCAGCCGCTTCTTTTTCTTCGCGTTCCCGCCGAATCTTAAATGGATTCTGAAGTAACAATGTCTGACCTACTGAGAATGCGTTCGTTACAACCCAGTAGATTGACAATGCGGACGGTAAATTAAAAGCAATGAAACCAGTCATGATCGGCATGAAGTACAACATCATGTTATTCATCATGTTGTTTGTTCCTTCCGGCTGACCCATCATTGATAATTTCGAAGTTAAGAATGTAAAGATTGCGGCCAAAATCGGCATAATGTAGTATGGATCTTTTTCACCCAAGTGCATCCATAAGAAATCACCATTCTTTAAGATTGGTGACCGCCAAATTGCTTGATACAAGGCAATCAAAATTGGCATTTGAATCAGCATTGGCAAACATCCTGCCATTGGATTGATTCCGGCTTCAGCATAAAGTTTTTGCTGCTCTTCGCTTAACTTTTGCATTGATTCCGGATCCTTTCCAGGATACTTCTTTTGCAATGCCATCAATTTCGGTTGAATTTCTTGGGTCTTCCGCATACTCTTCATCTGGTAGAACATCAACGGTAAGATAATAATTCTGACAATAATTGTAAAGACCACGATTCCCCAGCCGTAGTTGTGGCCAAAGAAATTACTCAGCCACCGAATAGCCCGGACGAAATTCCAAATAATGTAGTGGTCCCAGAACCCTGTACTATGAGATGTAATGGGCGCATTACTTGTACATCCGCCTAAAAGCAAGGCCAGTGATAAAGTGCCAAGGATCGCAACGTTTCTTTTTGTACGTCGTTTCATTACTTTTGTAATTCCTCACTTTTCGCTTTGTTATTTGCAGGCAAAACCTTTGCTAACCGTAAAACATGACTTAAATGTTTTTTTACTTCTGCCGTTGACATCCACGCAACTGTCGGCCGCGCAATTACAAGAAAATCGCAGTCCTGTTTCAATTGCGGCTTAAGATCCGTTAACGTTTGCCGAATCCGACGTTTGACCCAATTTCGCGCAACGGCATTCCCAATCTTTTTCCCAACTGAGATGCCGACCCGAAAATGAACCTGTCCCGGTTTTTCAAGCATATAAACGACAAATTGGCGATTCGCACATGACTTACCCTTCGTAAAAACCGTTTGGAATTCTGCTTCTTTTTTGACGCGATATGATTTTCTCATTGTCGATCTCCTAAATGGACTTATCCGAATGCTCTTTAGATAAGAAAAAAGACCACTGACGGTCCAGTGATCTATGCAGACAATACTTTTCTGCCTTTACGGCGTCTACGTGCTAACACATTGCGACCGTTCTTTGTACTCATACGCTTACGGAAACCATGTACGCGTTGACGGTGACGTTTCTTAGGTTGGTATGTTCTCTTCATGAATTCCACCTCCTTATTTTTAGATGTCAAAACTATCTAAATTGTTGTATCAAAATAGTCTTCAAACAGACTTACTTTGTAAGTTTAACATACAAATTTTAAGTTGAAAAGCGATTTTTCCAAACCGAGGCGATTTTTCAGCTTTGCCATGTCGCTTGTTATCCCCGATTTGTCCCTTATATTTTTGGAATAATTGTGAATTGCCCAAAATCAAATCACAGCTTTTTAGACAGACATATCCACAATTAACATCCCGTGAATTTGAAATTTGTGATTTTTTGATAATTTTGTGGATAAGTTCACAAACCATTGATCTATTAAGTTTTATTTTAAAAAAAATTCCGTGAATAACGGCTAAATCAGCTTCTTTTTTCCACAGAAAACAATTGCTTGTGGATAATTAAACTAACATCCGTGAATTTGAATTTTTTTATTTTTCACACCTGTGGAAAACTATTTTTTTTAATGCTACAATGGACGTATAAATTTTTTATAAAAGGAGGGGCAGTTTCGTGCTTGAACCAGAACTCGATTCCTTATGGAAAATTATTTTCGACGGTTTGCACGGCTCATTCAACGATATTGCGTTTAATACTTGGATCAAGCCGGCCAAACCTATCGAGTTTAAAAATGACACCCTTGTCATTGAGGTCCCATTTCAAATGGTTAAAGAATATTGGGAACGAAATATCAGTGAAACGATCATTGACTTGCTTGAACCGGCAATTGGCCGCCGAATCAATATCGTAATTCGTTCCGCAGCAGATGATAACGATGAACCATCGAATCAAGCAGCTGAGAATACCCTAAACACTGAAGCTGAGGAGCCGATCCCGGCAGCATCACCAAAAAAAGCTTCTAATAATAACTTCGTTCATAACAATCAATTAAACAGTGATTATACGTTTGAAAAGTTTGTTGTTGGGAATGGAAACAAAATGGCGCATGCCGCTGCATTGGCCGTTGCCGAAGATCCAGGACGGGTTTATAATCCGCTTTTCATTTACGGGGGTGCCGGATTAGGTAAGACCCACTTGATGCAGGCTATCGGTCATACGATTTTGCAACGCGATCCGACAGCGAAAGTTAAGTATGTTTCAAGCGAGGCGTTTGCAAACGACTTTATTAATTCGATTCAGTTAAAAAACCAATCTGAATTCCGGGATGAATACCGAAACGTTGATCTTTTACTCGTTGACGATATCCAATTCCTGGCAAATAAGGTCGGAACGCAGGAAGAGTTCTTCAATACATTTGAAACCCTTTTTCAAAATAATAAACAAATCGTTCTTACAGCTGATCGGTTGCCAAATGAAATTCAAAACCTTCAAACCCGGTTGGTTACCCGGTTCAAGATGGGCTTGCCGGTTGACATTACACCTCCGGATTTTGAAACCCGAATTGCGATTTTGCGCGAAAAGTCGCAGTCGCTTGGATTAGATCTTCCAGATGAAGCATTAAATTACATTTCTGGTCATTTTGATTCTAGTGTGCGTGATTTGGAAGGGGCGTTATCACGAATCAAAGTCTTTACGTCAATGACGGACGCCCCGATTACGACCAGCATGGTTGCGGAAGCCCTCCGCGGATTAGTTGGTCAGGGAGCAACCAAGGAAATTACAATCCCAATTATTCAAAATAAAGTCGCGAAATACTTTAACGTTACCGTAACCGACCTTAAAGGCAAGAAACGGGTTAAATCGATCGTTATGCCGCGGCAAATTGCGATGTATCTTTCACGGGAATTGACGGATGCATCCCTTCCGAAAATTGGTCAAGAATTCGGCGGCAAAGATCATACAACCGTAATTCATGCGCATGAAAAAATTCAAACTGAACTTTTAACAAATAAAGATCTTCAAAACGATATCAAAGAAATCAAAGATCAGTTACAGGTCTAATTGTGGACAAATGTGAATCAATTAGATTTTTTATCCACAACATATCCACAAGGAAAACATAGGGAAATCATCACTTTTCAAAAGTTTTCCACAGGAATAACAGGGCCTAGTACTATTACTAATTAATAATTACTATATATATTAATTAAGGAGCTAGCTTACTTATGAAATTTACAATTAAGCGTAATGCATTTATTAAGAAACTAACCGATGTTCAACGAGCAATTTCTTCTAAAACCGCAATTGAAATTTTAACTGGATTAAAAATCACGGCAACTGAAAATTCAATTACATTAACCGGAAGCGATTCTGATATTTCAATTGAAAATGAAATTTCAACGGATGACAGCAATTACGAATTACTGATTGATGAACCAGGATCAATTGTTTTACCAGCACGGTTCTTTAGTGAAATTATCAAACGCCTTCCAGAAAGTACATTTACAATTGAAGTTAATGATCATTTCCAAGCCACCATTACATCTGGTCAAACGGAATACCAAGTTAACGGGGTTGACGCTGATAACTATCCACACTTACCTGAAATCGATACGAATGAACAATTGACGATTCCAGCAGATATTATGAAACAAGTCATTAATCAAACCGTTATCGCAGTATCGACTCAGGAAAGCCGTCCGTTATTGACCGGTGTTCATTTGACAATTAAAAACGGAGAATTACATGCAGTTGCAACGGACTCGCATCGGTTAAGTCAACGCAAGGTAAAATTGTCAGGCGCTGAAGACATTGATTATGACATTATTGTTCCAGGACGTTCATTAGTCGAACTTTCACGGATGATTGCAGATTCAACTGGCAGTTTGGAAATTCAAATTGCTGAAAATCAAATTTTATTTAATTTTGATAATACAGCATTTTATTCACGGCTTCTTGAAGGGATGTATCCAGATACGGACCGCCTGATCCCTCAAAGTTCAGAAACTGAAATTGAATTAAATGCGGTTAGCTTGCTTCATGCGATCGAACGGGCATCATTGTTATCCCATGAAGGACGGAATAATGTTGTTAAATTAAGTTTAAATAGCGAAAATCAAACCGCAGTTTTATCAAGTAATTCACCGGAAGTCGGAAATATTGAAGAAGAATTACAATTTGATAAATTAACTGGAAACGATATTGAAATTTCCTTTAACCCAGATTACATGAAAGCGGCATTACAAGCCTTTGGGCAAGCCGAAGTTAAGTTATCCTTAACATTGCCATTGCGGCCATTTACATTGATGCCGACGGAAGACAGTGAAGACTTTATTCAATTGATTACGCCAGTTCGAACATACTAATTGAATGAATTAAAGCGGAGAAGACGGTGATTGAATCACTGTCTTTTACTTTTTGTAAGCAAAATTCGTGACAAACGATAAAATAAAATTTACAATTACATTTTGTAAAATTAATTGTAAATTTTTTGTAATAATAGGTTGTGCAAAACATAAATTGAAAAGGGATGAGCATATCAATGAATACGGTAAAGAAAGTGCCGCGAAAGTATATTTATTTCTTCGGCTCATTTGGCGGAATCCTATTTGGTTATGATATTGGAGTTATGACCGGAGCATTGCCGTTTTTGCAGATCGACTGGAATATGCACTCCGCATTTTGGGAAGGATGTATTACTTCATCCTTAATGTTTGGTGCGATTTTTGGCGGGATGCTTGCGGGCCATTTAACGGATAAGATTGGGCGGAAACGGGTATTGTCGTTTTCAGCACTGATTTTCATTGCAGGATCACTGCTTTCAGCATTTGCACCGCGGAACGGATATATTTACTTGTCGTTAGTCAGAGTTTTCTTGGGGCTATCGGTTGGAATGATTTCCGCAACGGTTCCAAATTATATGTCGGAAATGACCCCCGCCAAGTCACGGGGAAGATTATCCGGAATTAACTTTACAATGATTGCCCTGGGCACGTTGCTTTCATACGTCGTTGATTATTTTTTGCAATATCTCCCGGCAACGTTTGCATGGCGGACAATGTTAGGAATGGCAGCTGTTCCGGCGTTGATCTTATTTTTAGGAAGTTTAAATCTTCCGGGATCACCACGGTATTTAGTAAGAAATGACCGAATCGATGAAGCCCGGCAAGTTCTTCAACTTGTTCAACCATGTGCGCAGGCTGAAAAAGAAATTCAAGATATTCAAAATATTAAAAACGTTGAAGATCAAAGTAAAGACCAGCAGAAATTAAGCAAGATGTTTACGGGCAAATACCGTTACTTGATAATTGCCGGCGTCGGCGTTGCAGCCTTTCAACAATTTATGGGAGTGAATGCTATTTTTTACTACATCCCATTGATCGTTGCCAAGGCAACGGGCCATGCAGCCGCTTCAAATTTAATGTGGCCGGTAATTGAAGGCTTGATTTTAGTATTATCATCATTTATTTTTCTAGCAATTGCGGATAAGTTTAATCGCCGGACATTATTGATCTTTGGCGGAACCGGAATGGGATTAGCATTCATTTTGCCAGCCGTGATCAATACCATGTTTAGCCACGTTAATCCATTAATCACGATTATTTTCTTATGTATTTACGTTGGCTTTTATGGATTTACATGGGCTCCGTTAACGTGGGTCATTGTTGGTGAAATTTTCCCACTTGCGATTCGGGGCAAGGCTGCCGGAACGGCTTCAGCGTTTAATTGGGTCGGAGCATTTGCAGTTGGATTGATTTTCCCATTAATGACGGCTTCGATGTCACAGGAAACGGTCTTCGCGATTTTTGGCGTAATTTGTTTGCTTGCCGTTGCCTTTGTGATCTTTAAAGTTCCGGAAACAAAGGGGCACACACTTGAAGAAATTGAACGGCGCGGAGTGCGTGAAAGTCAAAAATAATTAAATTTGAACGAGGTTACCAAGATGGTAATCTCGTTTTTTATGCTTAAAATTCAAAATAAGCATTTTTACCATTGATTAATGGATTCCCACTCAATGACGTTAAAAGAGCTTAAAACGCATTTTATCGCGAGTTAAATTGTTTTTGCATCCAAAAAAGGGTATAATTATTAAGTATTAGACTGGTTTTTTGAAGGAGGTTTGACGAATGGAAACCGTTAATCTGAAAACACCTTACATTACCTTAGGCCAATTGTTGAAAATTGCTGATGAAATTTCATCAGGTGGACAGGCAAAGTGGTATCTGAGTGAAAATAACGTCAAGGTCAATGGTGAAATTGATGATCGCCGAGGACGGAAACTTTATCCGGATGATAAAGTCGAACTTCCCAACGGCAAGACGTATGTCATGAAGGCGGGCCGCTAAGGAATTGAAGTTAACGGAATTAAACCTCCATCATTTTCGAAACTACGATGAAGCTCAGGTTGAATTTTCACCGCAAATCAATGTTTTGATCGGGGAAAATGCGCAAGGAAAGACTAACCTGCTAGAATCGATCTACGTGTTAGCAATGACTCGCAGTCATCGAACCAATAATGACCGCGAGCTGATTGAATTCGGCAAGGATGCTGCTCAAATCAAGGGAACCGTTCAGCGCGAACTCGGTTCATTAAAGTTGGAATTGGATATTGGAAAACACGGTAAAAAGGCGAAGGCCAACCATCTTGAAAAGGCCCGGCTATCCGAATATCTCGGTCAGTTGAACGTAATTTTGTTTGCTCCCGAAGATCTTGCTTTGGTAAAGGGTGCCCCAACTGTTCGGCGCCGCTTTATCGATATGGAGTTTGGCCAGGTTTCACCGAAATACTTGCATGATTTGACCCAGTATCGGGACATCTTAAAACAGCGTAACCGGTATTTGAAACAGCTGCAAAGCCATGAAGCTCAAGATCAGCTGTACCTGGAAGTTTTATCCGAACAACTTGCAGCGGTTGGCGGTGCAATTATCAGCCAACGGGTTAAATTTTTAAGCGAGTTGGAAGGGTATGCGCAGGAACTTCACCAAAGTATTACCCAGGGAAGGGAAAACTTAACCTTTGAGTATTCAAGTGCCGTTAAGGATGCATCCACGTTGACCGAGGTTGAACTTTCAGAAGCATTGATGGATTTATACCGGCAAAATCAATCCAAGGAAATTTTCCAAGGAACAACTCTTTATGGACCGCATCGGGATGATGTTCGGTTTTTGATCAACCATAAGAACGTTCAAACGTACGGTTCACAAGGACAGCAGCGGACAACGGCATTATCAGTCAAACTGGCAGAGATCGATTTAATGAAGAATCAAACCGGCGAGTATCCGATTTTGCTGCTTGATGATGTTTTATCAGAACTTGATGGCGCGCGGCAAACTCACCTTTTAAAAACCATTCAAGACAAGGTTCAGACATTTTTAACAACTCCAGGATTAAGCGATGTTGCCCGGAATTTGATCAAGGAACCGCGGATTTTTCACATTTGTGATGGCCAAATTATTCCTGAAAAACAGGCAACCTTGAAAACTGAAGTGTTCTATCCAACGAAACAAGATAAGACCGCGAATAAGGAGTGATATGCATGGCGGAAGATAAAGAACTGCAAGAAGAAATCAAAGAAGAAAAAGCCAAAGAATATGATGCCAGTCAAATTCAGGTCTTAGAAGGGCTGGAAGCGGTCCGGAAACGTCCCGGAATGTACATTGGCTCAACAAGTGAACAAGGGTTACACCACCTTGTATGGGAAATCATTGATAATGGGATCGATGAAGCCCTTGCAGGGTTTGCAACTGAAATCAACGTAACGGTTGAAAAGGATAACAGTATTACCGTTAAGGATAATGGTCGGGGAATTCCGGTCGATATCCAGAAGAAGACTGGGCGGCCAGCCTTAGAAACGGTCTTTACGGTTTTGCACGCCGGCGGGAAATTCGGCGGTGGCGGCTATAAGGTATCCGGGGGCCTTCACGGGGTCGGTGCTTCGGTTGTTAATGCGTTGTCAACTTTCCTTGATGTTCAGGTTACCCGGGAAGGCGACCCGAATATTTATGCAATGGACTTTAAATTAGGGAAAGTTAATACAGCAATGCATGTGATCGGTCAGACCGGAATCCACGAACACGGAACAACGGTTCACTTTGTGCCGGATCCAGATATTTTTACCGAAACAACGGTTTACAATATTAAAACATTGACGACCCGAATCCGCGAATTAGCTTTCTTGAATAAGGGGCTTAAGATCACGATCGATGATAAGCGGCCGGAAGAACCAACTCACGAAGAATTCCATTACGTTGGTGGAATCAAGCACTATGTTGAATATTTGAACAAGGGCAAGGAAGTTATCTTCCCTGAACCAATTTACGTTGAAGGGGTTCAAAAGGGAATCACCGTTGAAGTTGCATTGCAATACACCAACGATTTCCACTCTAACCTATTAACCTTTACGAATAATATTCATACATACGAAGGGGGAACGCATGAATCAGGATTTAAGACAGCGTTAACCCGGGTTATAAATGATTATGCACGGAAAACAGGCCTTTTGAAGGATAATGAATCCAACCTTTCAGGGGAAGATGTCCGCGAAGGATTAACGGCCGTTGTTTCAGTTAAACACCCTGACCCGCAGTTTGAAGGCCAAACAAAGACAAAGCTTGGCAACTCCGATGCGCGGGCGGCAACAGATAAGATTTTCAGTGAAGTTTTCAGTAAATTTATGCTTGAAAATCCGACGGTTGCAAAGGAAATCGTTAATAAGGGAATCCTTGCATCGAAGGCGCGGGTCGCTGCTAAGCGCGCCCGGGAAGTTACCCGGAAGAAGAATGGATTGGAAATCTCAAATCTTCCAGGAAAGTTAGCTGATAATACAAGCAAAGACCCTGAAATTTCAGAATTATTTATCGTCGAAGGGGATTCAGCCGGCGGTTCAGCTAAGCAGGGCCGTTCACGGTTGACCCAGGCAATCCTTCCAATTCGGGGAAAGATTTTAAACGTTGAAAAGGCCAGCCTTGATCGAATCTTAGCCAATGAAGAAATTCGTTCCCTCTTTACGGCTTTAGGGACTGGATTTGGTGAAGATTTTGACGTTGAAAAGGCAAACTACCACAAGCTGATCATCATGACGGATGCCGATGTCGACGGGGCTCACATTCGGACATTGCTGTTAACATTGTTCTACCGGTTTATGCGCCCAATGATCGAAAAGGGTTATGTTTACATTGCCCAACCGCCTTTGTACCAAGTTCGGCAAGGAAAGATGGTCCGGTACATTGACTCAGACGAAGAATTAGACGAAGTTTTAGCTCAATTACCGGCCTCACCAAAGCCAGTTATCCAACGTTACAAGGGGCTTGGTGAAATGGATGCCGAACAATTATGGGAAACAACAATGGATCCTGAAAAGCGGCGGCTGTTACGAGTCCAATTATCAGATGCTGAAGAAGCAAACGGAATCTTTGAAATGCTGATGGGGAACCAGGTTGGTCCGCGGCGGCAATTCATCGAAGAAAATGCAACGTTCGTTGATAACTTGGACGTTTAATCTTAAAAGTGAAAAGATCGATAAAAAATAATTTTCTAGGAGGAGGCAGCTGTTTTGGTAGAATTACCAGATCGTGTTAAAGACGTTGACCTTTCAAACGTCATGCAAACGTCATTTTTAGACTACGCAATGAGTGTTTTAGTTGCACGGGCATTGCCGGACGTTCGTGATGGTTTGAAACCCGTTCACCGTCGGATTTTATATGGAATGAGCGAACTTGGCGTTACACCCGACAAGCCTTATAAAAAATCAGCCAGAATTGTTGGGGAAGTTATGGGGAAATTCCACCCGCATGGCGACTCGGCAATTTACGAATCAATGGTTCGGATGGCGCAAGATTTTAGTTACCGTTACATGTTAGTTGATGGTCACGGAAACTTTGGTTCTGTTGATGGTGATGGGGCTGCCGCAATGCGGTATACTGAAGCCCGGATGTCCAAGATTGCTACTGAAATGCTGCGGGACATCAATAAAGATACCATTGACTTTCAACCAAACTATGATGGAACTGAACGGGAACCAAAAGTTTTACCAGCACGTTTTCCAAACTTGCTAGTTAACGGGGCCACCGGGATCGCAGTCGGAATGACGACTAACATTCCGCCGCATAACTTATCAGAAGTTATTTCGGCAATCCATATTTTGATGGATAATCCGGATGCAACAACGGCTGATTTGATGGAAGCAATTCCCGGACCAGATTTTCCAACTGGCGGAATCGTAATGGGAAAGTCAGGCATTCGGAAAGCTTATGAAACCGGTCGCGGAACGGTTGTTTTGCGGGCGAAAGTCGACATTGAAGAACAAAAGAACGGCAAACAGCAAATTATCATTCACGAATTACCGTACATGGTAAATAAGGCCCGGTTGATCGAACGAATTTCAGAACTTGCCCGGGAAAAGGAAATCGATGGAATCACGGCGATCCATGATGAATCTGACCGTGACGGAATGCGGGTTACAATTGACATTCGGCGGGATGTAAGTGCATCGGTTGTTTTGAATAACTTATACAAAATGACGCTGATGCAAACGTCATTCGGTTTCAATATGCTTGCCATTGTTGATGGCACCCCAAAGATCTTGAGCTTGAAGCAAATTTTGCAATACTACTTGAAGCACCAAGTTGAAGTTATTCGGCGGCGGACGGAATTTGACTTGCGGAAAGCCAAAGCCCGGGCTCATATTTTAGCCGGATTGCGAATCGCATTGGATCATATTCAAGCAATCATTGACATTATCCGGAAATCTGAAAGCGGCGATGTCGCAAAGGACCGCTTGATGAATGAATTTGAATTAAGCGATAAGCAAGCCCAAGCGATTTTGGATATGCGGCTTGTTCGGTTGACCGGTTTGGAACGCGATAAGGTTGAAGCCGATTACGACAAGACAATGAAGGCCATTGCTGATTATGAAGATATTTTGGCAAGCAAGGACCGGATCAACGACATCATTTATCAAGAATTACTTGATATTCAAGCTAAATACGGTGACGAACGGCGGACTGAATTGATGGTCGGTGAAGTCACAAGTATTGAAGACGAAGATTTGATCGAAGAAGAATCAGTTGCAATCACCTTGACTCACAATGGTTACATCAAACGGCTTCCAACAAGCGACTTCAAAGCTCAACGGCGTGGTGGCCGCGGAGTTCAAGGCATGGGAGTTCACGATGATGACTTTATTGAACATCTGGTTACAACTTCAACTCACGACCGGTTGTTGTTCTTTACGAATCTCGGGAAAGTTTACAGCATGAAGGGCTACGAAATTCCTGAATACGGCCGGTCAGCAAAGGGAATCCCGGTAATCAACCTGTTGAATATTGATGCCGGCGAAAAGATTGCAACGGTAATCAACATTCCGCATGATAATGACGACCAGGCTAAATACCTCTTCTTCACGACGAAGGAAGGAACCGTTAAACGGACGCCGGTTGAAGACTTTGAAAATATCCGGAAGAACGGATTGAAAGCCATTAACCTGCACGATGGCGACGAACTGATCAACGTTTCGCTGACAGACGGTAATCAAAACATGATTATCGGAACGCACTTAGGATATGCAGTTTCATTTAACGAAAATACAGTTCGGTCAATGGGCCGGTCAGCAGCCGGGGTTCGTGGAATTCGGCTGCGCGAAAACGATTATGTTATTGGATCAGATATCCTTGTTCCAGGCAGCGACGTCTTCGTAATTTCTGAAAAGGGATACGGAAAACGGACACCAGTTAGCGAATATCCAATTAAAGGTCGGGGTGGCAAAGGAATTAAAACTTCGAATATCACCGAAAAGAACGGACCATTAGCTGGATTAACGATCGTCAACGGCGATGAGGATATCATGGTGATCACCAATAAAGGGGTCTTGATTCGGTTTAACGTTGCGGATGTATCTCAAACAGGGCGGTCAACGTTGGGCGTTCATTTGATTAATCTTGAAGATGATTCAACGGTATCAACGATTGCGAAGGTTGATCCGGAACCAAAAGACGATGAAGAGCAATCAGATGAAGAAACGCATGCAGACGCGGATGCATCAATGGATGGTGAAAACGAACATGATTTGATGAAGCACGGGGTTCAAGATTTAGCTGATCGCGAACTTGCTCATCAAGAAAATGAAGAACAAGACAAATAAGAGCAGTAAAAAACGGTTGTGTCAGTTGGCACAACCGCTTTTTATTACGATATATGAATTTTAAATTTTTCAATGTTCAAAAAAGCAGCTTGATTTGCGAATATATATTTGTAACGGAATTTACGATTCTTATTGCAAATCGAAAACTTAAATGATAAACTTATAACTTGTAATACCTTGTTCTTTTACCATTTTTGGAAAAGAACCAAAAGTCCATAAGGAGGTGCAAACACTATGACACATTATGAAATCACATACATCATCAACCCTTCACTTGATGAAGCAGCTAAGAATGAATTAGTTGAACGTTTTGACAACGTTTTGAAGGACAATGGTGCTGAAATTATTGATTCAAAGGATTGGTCAAAGCGTCGTTTTGCATATGAAATTAACGGTTACACAGAAGGTATGTACCACATCGTAAACGTTAACGCTGAAAACGCAGATGCAATCAACGAATTTGATCGTCTTTCAAAGATCAATGACGGTATTTTACGTCACATGATCGTAAAGCGTGAAGACTAATATTGAAAAACGATAAAGGAGGTCATGACCGTGATTAATCGAGTAGTTCTCGTTGGTCGATTAACAAAGAATCCTGATTTACGTTACACTCAATCCGGCTCTGCGGTTGCAAGCTTTACAGTTGCTGTTGAACGGCCGTTTACAAATCAAAATGGTGACCGGGATGCAGATTTTATTAACTGTGTAATGTGGCGGAAGGCGGCTGAAAACTTTGCCAACTTTACCCACAAGGGCTCAATGGTGGCGGTTGAAGGTCGGCTTCAAACGCGTTCATATGAAAACCAACAAGGAGTTCGGGTATACGTAACAGAAGTCGTTGTTGACAACTTTTCATTGTTGGAAACAAAGGCTCAATCAGAACAGTATCGTCGGGAACATCCTGAAGAAGCACAAGGTCAAGGCGCTCCGATGAATAATAATTCATCATTTGGAAACGGAAATCCATTTGGTAATCCAAATCCAAGTGGAAACGCAAATCAGGGTGGAACTTTCAATGGAAATGTCCAAACTGGTAACTTAGGAAGCGCCAATGACAACGGTCAGGATGCTTCAACCAATGATGATCCATTTGCAGATAATGGAAATTCAATTGATATTTCAGATGATGATTTACCATTCTAATTAACAAGGAGGGAAATCAACATGGCACAACAACGTCGTGGCGGTCGTCGTCGCCGTAAGGTAGACTACATCGCAGCAAACCACATTGAATACATTGACTACAAAGATACAGACTTATTACGTCGTTTCATCTCAGAACGTGGTAAGATCTTACCTCGTCGAGTAACAGGTACAAGCGCAAAGAACCAACGCAAGCTTACAACAGCTATTAAGCGTGCACGGATCATGGGCTTATTACCATTCGTTGCTGAAGACTAATAATTCGTTAAAAGCGAGTAAAAAGGCATGTCAGATGGCATGCCTTTTTTGTATGCTTAAAAATTAGATAATAATTAATTTTGTAAAGCTGATAATTACGGGATATCTGTCCATTTTACTAATTTAATTTTAATTTTAATATTGTTAAAATCTAATCTTTTTGGTAAAATCAAAAATATACAAATTGTTGTTTAAAAAGGCAGAAAGATTGGAGAATTGATGTGAAAGAACAAAATCAACCACAAAAAGAGTTTTTTGGACAGCCGCGCGGCCTAGCAACCCTGTTCTCAACTGAAGTATGGGAACGGTTCAGCTACTATGGAATGCGGGCGATTTTACTATTTTATATGTACTTTGCCATTTCGAAGGGCGGCCTTGGAATTGATCAGGGAACAGCTGCTTCGATCATGGCGATTTACGGTTCGCTTGTATATATGGCTGGGGTTGTCGGTGGCTGGTTGAGTGACCGCGTTTGGGGAAGCCGCAAGACCGTTTTTATCGGCGGGGTCTTCATTATGTTCGGGCATATTGCATTGTCCCTCCCATTCGGTCAGGCAGCCCTATATACTTCAATTGCGTTGATCGTAATTGGAACAGGATTATTGAAACCAAATGTTTCTGACATGGTCGGTGATCTGTATTCAGAAGGCGATCGGCGCCGGGATGCGGGATTTAACATTTTCGTTTTCGGAATTAACTTAGGAGCAGCGATTGCACCATGGGCGGTTCCGTTTGTGGCAAACTTGTTTGGGCATTCAGGAAACATGAACTTCCATGCCGGATTTGCTTTAGCCGCAATTGGAATGTTCATCGGCCTGGTTCAGTATTATTTTGAAGGGAAAAAATATTTATCGGATTCAAGTTTGCATCCGAAAGATCCCATTGATCAGCAAAGTTTAAAAAACGTTGTTCGTGGGTCGGTAATCGGCGTGATCGCCCTTGCGGTGGTTCTTGGAATCATGGCCGCATTCCATGCATTAAACATTGAAAATGTCATCACATTGATCACGGTGATTGCGGTTGCCCTTCCGATCGTTTACTTTGTGATTATGCTTCGCAGCCAAAAGGTTACGAAGGTTGAACGCTCACGGGTTCGCGCCTATATTCCGTTATTTATTGCGGCTGCGATTTTCTGGGCAATTGAAGAATCAGGATCAGTGGTTTTAGCGCTCTTTGCTGAAAACCGGACTGTTTTACATATTGGGGGCTGGCATTTTGCAGCTTCGAATTTCCAGACACTTAATCCGTTGTTTATCATGATTTTGACGCCGCTGTTTGTATGGCTATGGAATCATTGGAAGAAGCAGCCGAGTGCGCCAGGAAAATTCGCTGCCGGGCTGATTTTTGCCGGATTATCATATGTTTGGATGGCTCTTCCAGGAATCTTAGACGGAACGCAAGGGCGTGTCAGTCCGTTTTGGTTAGTCGGTTCATGGTTCATCGTTGAAATTGGGGAAATGTTGATTTCGCCAATTGGATTATCGGTGACAACGAAGTTAGCCCCGAAAGCTTTCCGGTCCCAAATGATGAGTATGTGGTTCTTAGCAGATGCAGCCGGGCAAGCAATTAACTCTCAAATTGTTAAATATTATTCGTCAGCAACTGAAGTTCCATACTTCCTTGCAATCGGGGCGGTAAGTATTATCTTTGGAATTCTCCTGGTCTTCTTTGTAAAGAAGATTCACACGTTGATGGAAGGCGTGGATTAAAAAACTTAGTGAAATGGTTTACAGTTGAACCGTTAAAGATGTAAATTGCTGAAAAATTAAAAAAGAGGTTGAAAATCTGTTTTCTTAATGAAATCTTAAACTTTAAAAGGCGTTACACGACGTAATCTTCACAAAAAATTCACAATTTGGTTGTAGATTATATTCATAGCCTGATAGAAAAGGCCGAAACATTTTCATTACTTTTTCTCCCCTGAAAAGTAGTTGATTACAAATCATGAAACTCAAGCTTCCCCTTTGAGATTTCATAAAATATACTCCTTTTTTCTCCGCAGTTTAATCTGCGGAGTTTTTTTTATGTAAAAATAAAAATTGATTTTCAAATTGACGAAATTCCTTTGTGAAAAATAACTGAGTAACTTAAATATTTTCTGAAAGAATTAGCGTGCAAATTACCATCTGATCTGGTAAAATTTAATCAACTTTTAGAGGAGGAAAAAGAATGAGCAAAGAGATTTTAATTTCAACAACGGAAAATATTCCGGGACGTTCATATGAAGTTATTGGGGAAGTTTTTGGAGTGACAACGCAATCGAAAAACATGTTCAGCAACTTTGGTGCAAGCATGAAAAATATCGTCGGTGGTGAAATCAAGGCATACACTAATATGCTTCATGAATCACGGGAAAAAGCAATCGAACGGTTAAAGCAAGAGGCAATCGAGGTTGGTGCCGATGCAGTTGTTATGATGCGGTTTGATTCCGGTTCGATCGGTGGCGATATGCAATCCGTTGTAGCATACGGAACAGCCGTTAAATTTACAGATTAAAAACGAGTTTCACATGAAACAAAGAGGTTGTGACATAAGTCGCAACCTCTTTGCTATATCTGCATAATCGGGTTCCAAAACAAACGAGCTATGTGGAAGTTCGAAAACCTCCGAATCTATGCTGGCGCGATTCGTTCGTTTTTCTGCTTCCACCACGCTCGTTTTTAACGTTTTGTCACACCTTCCTATTATCCTTAACAATTTTCAATTCTTGCCCTTCAAAGGTGTATCCAAATCCGCGAACCGTTTTAATGTATTTCGGGTGGTGCGGATCCGGTTCGATTTTATCGCGAAGATGACTGATGTGAATATCAACGATTCGGGAAGTCCCTAAATCATCGGTGTAATTCCAAACGCCACGCAGTAGCTGTTCACGTGAAATAACCTGTCCTCTATTTTTAACAAGAAAATAAAGGAGTTTAAATTCTTTCGGCGTTAATCCAAGGCCTTCATTGTTCTTTAAAACCCGGTAATGATCAATGTCGAGCAAAAGGTCATCAAGTTGAAGATGGTTGTGATGATGATGCGGATGAGAAGAAAGTTCTTCAGGGGCAATGTATTCTGCAATCAAGGAATCATCAACATCAACCTTTTGATCGATCAATTCTGGCGGTTGTTGGGAAGTTTGAATGGTTCGGCCCCAAAGACATTGCTGCATTCGAACAATGATCTCTTCGTACTCATACGGTTCAACAATGTAATCATCAACGTGCAACCCAAAAAGTTTCATTTCATACTCAAAATCTTTTTTAGCAGTCAACGTTAAGATTGGCCTATTAAATGATTCCCGAATCTTTTTAATAAGGGAAAGGGTGCCCTCCGGCGAAGCGGCATCAAGGTCGTAAATGATCCCGGCTACGTGCCGATGATTGATAAAATCAAGGGTTTCTTCTGGATCCGTGGTATTATAAACCATCCACCCATGGTCGTTGCAGTAGGTATTTAATTTCATAAACAATGGTAACTTTTTAGTAACTAAAATCAGCCGCTCCTGCACAAAGTTCACCTCCACTCAATATCTATCATTATTATTCCATATGAATCGCTAAAATCATAATGATTTACAAAACATTTACATTGCCTTTACACGAAATCGATTTGAACTTTACATCTCTCCGGTACATTAAAAGTAAGCTTAATGAACGGAAAGAGGGACGGAAAGTGAAGAGGAAAAGGTTTAGTCAGTTATTTTTGCTTGGGGGACTGCTGTTACTTTTGAGCGGGTGTGGTAACCAGACGCAAAATAAAATCACGGTTGTCGGTTCAACGGCCTTACAGCCGCTTGTTGAAAAGGCTGCAACCGAGTATGAAAAGGAACATGACGGCAACATTACCGTTCAAGGCGGCGGTTCAGGAACCGGATTAAGTCAGGTTCAGGAGGGTGCCGTTCAGATTGGTGATTCGGATGTTTTCGCTCAGCAGCAAAACGGAATCCGGGCAAATGAACTGGTCGATCATAAGGTTGCAGTAGCGGGAATCGCGCCAATCGTGAATCAGAAAGTAAAGGTTAAAAACGTGACGATGCAGCAACTCCGGGCAATTTTTGAAGGAAAGATCACTAACTGGAAACAGCTTGGGGGTCAAAACCAGAAAATTGTGGTCATTAACCGTTCAAAGGGAAGCGGGACGCGCGTTACTTTCGAAAATGATGTGATGAATGGCCAAGAAATGATGAATGCGCAGGAACAGGATTCAAACGGAACAGTTCAGCAGATCGTTGCCAACACCCCGGGGGCAATCAGTTATATTTCATTTGCATATCTTCGAAGTCAGGGAATTCATCCGTTAAAAATTGATGGAATTCAGCCGACAACGCAAAATGTCGCAACGAATAAATGGAAAATCTGGTCTTATGAACACATGTATACCAAGGGACAGCCGACAGGCGAAACCAAGAAATTTTTGAAATATATGCTTTCAGCTCCTGTTCAACGCAAGATGGTTAAAGAAATGAAATATATCAGTATTCATGATATGCAGGTCAAAAAATCGATTGATGGCAAAGTTACGCCGGTAAAGGAGGGCCAATAAATGGATGACATTAAACAAAAATTACTCAGCAAATCAAAGCAGACAACTGAAGATTGGCGAGGGAAAATTTTATGTTACGCTTGCTTGAGCCTGATCATTGTTTTGATCGTTTCAATTTTATACTTCATTGTCAATCGGGGAACGGCCACCTTTACGCAAGATCATCTAAGTTTAACTCAGTTTTTAACGGGCAAACAGTGGAATCCGGGGCATCACCAGGTAGGCGCTTTGCCAATGATCGTGACTTCGTTTTTAGTCACGATTTTAGCAGCGATCCTTGCAACCCCGTTCGCAATCGGGGTTGCCATTTTTATGACTGAATATGCGCCGCGGAAAGAAACCAAAGCGTTACGGGCGGTAATCGAACTGCTTGTCGGAATTCCATCCGTTGTGTACGGCTATATCGGATTAATGGTCGTTGTGCCGTTAGTGCGTAAACTAATTGGCGGCACGGGATTTGGAATTTTAGCCGGGACGTTGGTGTTATTCGTAATGATTTTACCGACCGTGATTTCACTAACGGCTGACAGTTTAAAGGCAATTCCAGTCAGTTATCGGCAAGCAGCCTTAGCATTGGGAGCAACTAAGTGGCAGTCAATTTATAAAATTGTTTTACGGGCTGCTCTTCCAGGAATTTTAACGGCGATCATCTTTGGAATGACCCGAGCCTTCGGGGAAGCCCTTGCGGTGCAAATGGTAATTGGAAACGCCGTTTTAATGCCGAAAGGACTTGGAACCCCAACCGCAACGCTCACTAGTCAGTTGACCAGTCAAATGGGAAACACGGTTTTAGGAACGGTCTCAAATAATGCATTATGGTCACTGGCATTGGTTCTATTATTGATGTCACTGGTCTTCAACTTGTTGATCAGGGTAATTACCCGGAAAGGAGCAATTAAGTAATGAATCCGAAAAAAACAAGTCGCATTGCGAAACATGTTATTTATGGATCAGTTGGATTACTAGTAATTCTTTTGCTGTTCCTGATCGGATATATTTTGATCACTGGGTTACCAGGAATGTCGTGGCATTTTCTAACGAGCGTAAGTCAGTCATTTGAAGCTGGCGGCGGGATCCGGGATCAAATTTTTAACTCGGTATACATTTTGATTTTAACAACGCTGATTTCATTTCCAATTGCGTTGGGCGTTGGGATCTACCTTGCCGAATATGCGAAGGATAACTGGTTTACGAGTCTTTTACGAACGATCATCGAACTTTTAAGCTCATTGCCATCGATCGTTGTGGGATTATTTGGCTATTTATTATTTGTAATTAAGTTCCAAATTGGATTTTCAATTATTTCCGGGGCAATTACCCTCACCTTTTTCAACTTGCCGTTATTGACCCGTAGTATTGAAGACGCCTTTCGGGCAGTTCCCCTTGATCAGCGGCAGGCGGGAGTTGCTCTTGGAATTTCAAAATGGAAAACGATTATGGGAATTGTTTTTCCGTGTGCATTGCCCAAAATCTTAACCGGCGTGATTTTAAGTGCCGGCCGGATCTTTGGGGAAGCTGCCGCATTGATCTTTACGGCTGGACAAAGTAATTCAGTTATTAATTACGCTAATTGGAACCCATTCTCGCCAACCAGTCCCTTGAATATTTTCCGCCCAGCAGAAACGTTGGCGGTTCATATTTGGAAGGTCAATACAGAATCGATTTTACCCGATGCCCATCAAGTTTCAAGCGGCTCAGCAGCCGTCTTGATCATTGTGATTTTGATTTTCAATTTTGGCGCGCGGTGGTTAGGAAACGTGGTTTATCGGAAATTAACGGCAACAGATAAGGAACGGTAATGATGGAAATTACAGAAAAATACATTAAAAAAATTGAAACGCCGGTTGCATTGAGAACGCAAGATCTGGCAGTTTATTACGGCGATAAAAAGGCCTTTGCCGAAGGAACGATTGAGTTTCCTCAACACCAGATCACGGCCTTGATTGGTCCTTCAGGATGCGGTAAGTCAACTTTTTTACGTTCATTGAATCGAATGAATGATGGGATCGCCCGGGTTGAAGGGCAAATTTTGTATCACGGATTGGACATTAATAACGACCAAATCAACATTTATGAGTTGCGAAAGCATATCGGAATGGTATTCCAACACCCGAATCCGTTTTATAAGTCGATTCGGGAAAACATTACGTATGCGCTGAAGTATCATGGGGTTAAAAATCAATCCGTTTTGGATCAAAAAGTCGAAGAAAGCCTTCAGGCGGTTGCATTATGGGATGAAGTCAAGGATTCGCTTGATAAAAACGGCAAACAGCTTTCAGGCGGACAGCAGCAACGATTATGTATTGCCCGGGCAATTGCAATGGAACCCGATATTTTATTACTTGATGAACCAACGAGCGGACTTGACCCGGTTTCAACGCGGAAAGTGGAAGATACATTGCAGGAATTAAAGCAGAAGTACACAATCATTATTGTGACGCATAATATGCAGCAGGCTTCCCGTAGCAGTGACTATACGGCTTTCTTTAATCTGGGGCAGATCGTTGAATTTGACGAGACATCGCAGATTTTCACTGCGCCGCACGTGCAAATGACCGAAGATTACGTTTCGGGGAACTTTGGCTAGGAGGTGCATTTCAATGACGCAGATCATGACGGCGGAAAATGTTCATTTATATTATGGGAAAAAGGAAGCCTTGCATGGCTTTGACATTGGATTTGATGAAAATCAGATCACGGCTTTAATTGGTCCTTCGGGATGCGGCAAGTCAACTTTTTTACGATGCTTGAATCGAATGAATGACTTGATTGAGAATGTTACGATTACCGGGAGCTTTAAGCTTCAAGGGGAAGATATTTATAGCCCGCGAATGGATGTTGTTAAACTCCGCAAAGAAGTTGGAATGGTCTTTCAGCAACCGAATCCCTTTCCGTTATCGGTTTATGATAACATTGCTTTTGGATTAAAATTAAAGGGAATTAAGGATAAACAGGTAATTGATCAAATCGTTGAAGAAAGTTTACGAAAAGCCGCGGTTTGGGATGAAGTTAAGGATAATTTGAAAAAGGATGCGTTGGCATTTTCAGGTGGGCAGCAACAGCGAATCTGCATTGCCCGGGTTCTAGCCGTGCAGCCGAAAGTTATCTTGATGGATGAACCAACAAGCGCGCTTGATCCGGTTTCAAATGCTAAAATTGAAGATACATTGGTTGAATTAAAAAAAGACTATACGATCATTATTGTGACGCATAACATGCAGCAGGCTTCGCGAATTTCAGATAACACAGCTTTCTTTTTAAACGGTGATTTGATCGAGCCCGGCAAAACCAAGGAATTGTTCCTAACACCGAAAGAAAAATTGACGGATGATTATTTAAATGGCCGCTTTGGTTAAGGAGGATCAGGATGGTAAAGGAAATTTTTAACGATGAAATGAAAAAACTGAATGGGCGTTTCAACGAGATGGGAATTGACATCAGTGAACAGATTTATCAGGCAACTAAATCATTTATTGAACATGATCAGCAGCTTGCTGAGAAAATCATCGTCCGCGATGAAACCATTAATAATAATGAAATTTCACTCGAAGAACGGGCATTGAATCTGATTGCCCTTCAACAACCCGTTGCACATGAATTCCGGAAGATTATCAGCATTTTAAAGGCAAGTTCTGATTTGGAACGAATCGGTGACCACGCAATTATTATTGCCCGGGAAACGATTCGGTTAAAAGGCAATAACCGGATCCCGGAAATCGAAGAGTTGATTTCAAACTTAACGGCGGATATTCGCAACATGTTGGAACAGTCACTGGATGCATCAATTCGGGACAATGAAGCTGAAGCCCGGAAGATTGCGGCGATGGATCCGGAAATCGACCAACAATACTATCATATTTACCAAATGATCGTTGAAATCATGAAACGTGAAACGAATACTGCAGTGGCAGCGATGAGTTACTTGATGGTTGCACGGATCTTAGAACGGATCGGGGATCACATCGTCAACCTTTGCGAATGGGTCGTTTACGATGCGACAGGGAAGATTCAGGAATTAAATCCAGGAAAACTCAATCGCGATGAGTATTTAAAAGTTGAAGAGCAAGAAGCGCTGATTCGCCATGAACGGAAAAAGGCGCGGATGAAACGCGAAGATCAATAAGGAAAAGGTTTGACAACAAATTGTGTCAAACCTTTTTAATTAAAATTTCCAATAGATGAAGACGCTATCATAAAGGCGTAAAGAAATCAATTGTGCAAAATATAGAATATAATTATTGGTATATAAGAGAGGTCAGTAGTAACTGATAATTTGAAATAGGAGGAATCTGTCATGAAAAAAGTTACGGTTATCGATTATTTGATCGAACGGCTTCATGAAATCGGAGTAGATGATATCTTTGGGGTTCCAGGGGATTACAACTTATCATTTTTAGATGATGTTGAAAAGAGTTCATCAGTTAACTGGATCGGAGATTGTAATGAATTAAATGCGGCCTATGCGGCTGACGGTTATGCCCGGAAGAAGGGTGTCGGCGCTTTGATCACAACGTTTGATGTTGGTGAATTAAGTGCAATCAATGGAATTGCCGGCAGTTATGCTGAACATATTCCAGTGATCGCCATTACCGGGGCACCAACAACGAAGGTTCAAGAAAATAAGAAATTAATGCACCATACCGATGCAACCGGAAACTTTAAACGTTCATACCGGGCATATAAGCAATTTACAGAAACCCAAGCCCTTTTAGGATTTGAAAATGCGGGCGCTGAAATTGACCGGGCATTGACAACGGCGATCATCAAACGGCGGCCAGTCTACATTTCCCTTCCATTGGATGTTGCTCACAGTATGATCGACGCTCCGAGTGCACCGCTGAATTTAACCGTTCAAAATACGGATCATAACAAGCGGGTTGCTCAACGGTTAGTTGATGAATTGAAAAAGGCAAAGCGGCCAGTTATTTTGGCGGGGAACGAAATTATGACGTTCCGGGCAAAGGCGGAATTTGAAAACTTGATCAACCAAACGCACATTCCGGTTGCAACAATGCTGTTAGGAAAGTCTTCAATTAATGAAGAGAATCCATACTTTATTGGAACATACTACCCGAACTACGGCGACAAGCGGGTTTTAAACTATGTTGATCAAAGCGATTTGGTAATCGTCTTTGGAAGCAAGCTGATCGACGTTAATACCGGAAGCTTTACCCAATGCTTCACTCAAAAAGAAACGGTTGTTTTGAATTGCGATAATACTGATTTCTTTGGTGAAAAGAGCCGGGGCGTTAATATCAATAACTTGATCAAGAATCTTGAAAACTTTGATTATCAATTTGACTTTGAAAGTACCGGATTGAATAACGTGACGCCAGATGTAAAATATGAAGACAATGATGATCAGGAATTAAACTTATCCCAATACATGTATGCCTTTAAGAACTTTATGAAACCGGATGACACGATTTATACCGAGACGGGAACTTCACAATATGGTCTTTCGTTTATGAATTTGAAGAAGGGCGTTGACTTTGAAGCCCAACCATTATGGGGTTCAATTGGTTATACTTTGCCAGCAGTTTTAGGAAGTCAAATTGCTGATCCTGAAGGGCGGCACATCTTGTCGATCGGTGATGGTTCAGCTCAAATGACGATTCAAGAATTAAGCTTGATTCAACGGCATCACTTGAAGCCAATCATCTTCCTGGTTGACAATGATGGTTACACGATCGAACGGGTCATTCACGGAGCTCATGCAAAGTATAATGATATTGCGGTTTGGGATTATACTAAGATTCCGGCTGCAATGGGAATTACCGAAGATACGATGGATGTCAGCGTTGCAACTAATAAGCAGGAGATGCTTGCAATTATGGATAAAATCGCTGATGACCGCAGTAAGGCCCACTTTGTGATCTTAAAGACCAAGGCGTTGGATGCGCCTGAATTGGTTAAGAAGATCGGAAAGTCAATGAGTTTGATCGATAAATCGCATTTCTATGGTGAAGAATAAAATAATAGGAAGAATAAATCGCAGGATGAGCTGCGATTTATTTTTTTGCGTAAATGTAAGCGCTATTTTAAAATGGATAAATTTATGATAAGGTAACCATGTAATCATAAAGAATTGGAGGAATTGAAATGGAAATGAAATTGCCAAAAGACTTTTTATGGGGTGGAGCGGTTGCTGCGCACCAATTAGAAGGGGCCTGGAATGAAGATGGAAAGGGCGTTTCGGTTGCCGACGTTATGACGGTCGGCTCAGCAACCCAACCACGGGAAATTACGCATGGGGTTCTTCCAGGGAAAAATTATCCCAACCACGAAGCGATTGATTTTTACCATCATTATAAGGAAGATATTAAATTAATGGCTGAAATGGGATTTAAGTGCTTCCGGACGTCAATTGCGTGGACACGGATTTTTCCAAATGGGGATGATGCGGAACCAAACGAAGCGGGGTTAAAGTTTTACGATAACTTATTCGATGAATGCCATAAATACGGAATTGAACCGGTAATTACATTGTCGCACTTTGAAATGCCATATCATTTAGTAGAAGAATATGGCGGATTTACTAACCGGAAGACGATAGATTTCTTCGTCAAATTTGCGACGACATGTTTCAACCGATATAAGGATAAAGTTAAATATTGGATGACCTTTAATGAAATTGATAATCAATCTGAATTCAACAATCCATTTTTAACGATGACAAATTCGGGTTACTTTGTCGATGAACAAGAAAATCCAGAAGCTGCAATGTTCCAAGCAGCGCACTATGAATTAGTCGCAAGTGCTTTGGCCGTTAAGGAAGGTAAGAGGATCAATCCTGATTTCCAAATTGGTTGCATGATTAATTTTACGCCATATTATCCAGATACTTCTAATCCAGATGATATGCTGCTTGCTCAAAGAGCTAACCAGTTAAGAAGCTGGTTCTCAGATGTCCAATGCAATGGCGAGTATCCAAGGGCGATTGAAGCTTACATCGAGCGCAATGGTTTCCGTCCAGATATCACCGCCGAAGATCGGATCGTTCTTAAGGAAGGAACGGTTGACTATATCGGCTTTAGTTACTATGCTTCCCGAAACGTATCAGCAAGTAAGGTAAAGATTGATGATTTGCATGATATTGATCAGGCAGTTGTTCCCAACAAGTATCTAAAGACGACTGACTGGGGATGGACGATCGATCCAAAAGGCCTTCGTTGGGCATTGAACTTCTTAACTGACCGTTATCACAAACCGCTCTTCATCGTTGAAAATGGAATGGGCGCATTTGATAAGGTTGAAGCTGATGGAGCGATTCATGACAGTTACCGAATCGATTATCTTAGAAAACACATCGAACAAATGGAAAAAGCGGTCAATCTCGATGGCGTTGATTTAATGGGCTATACTCCATGGGGCTGCATCGATCTTGTTTCAGCTGGAACAGGACAGATGGACAAGCGATATGGCTTTATTTACGTCGATAAAAACGATCAAGGGGAAGGAACCCTTAAACGAATGAAGAAAGATTCATTTTATTGGTATCAAAAAGTAATTAAATCAAACGGAGAAGATTTAAGGTAATCAAGATAATTTTGAGAAATTGTTAAAGATTATTAATGACGTCCCGAAACATAATATAAATGAAATGTTATGGAAACAATCATTGTAACTTTGATGACAAGAAGAAAAAAGCGTGAATTTATTGGCATAACCAGTAATTTGCACGGACTAGTTTTTTCAAAATAATGAAAAACTTCTGAAAGTGGTTACTTGTAACAATGATGTAATATTCGAAAGAGTTCGGATAATAAATAAAAATTGTTAAGATTTTCGGGGGGGTTGCGATTCTGTGAATTTTGGCTTATATTGATGACGTTAAGCAAAACTATTTTACATAAAGGTTTTAACAGTTCTACTTGTTAAACCTCTATGAGGATTTATTTTAAGGAGTTGAGTTAAATGAAACGTAAGATGGAAAAAATGTCTGAAGTTTCTCGTGTAAAGACTTACAAAAAGGGTAGTAAGTGGGTCTCATCATTAATGGTTACAGCAGGTGTTGGTGCCTTAGCATTATCAGCTGGTAGTTTATCAGCAAATGCTGACACAGTTGCTGCAAACCATGTATCAAACAATTCAGAAAGCCACGTTGCTTCAGTTGCAACAACTTCAGCAGCTAAGTCATCAAACACAGTTGCATTGAAGTCATCAGCAAACAACAGTTCAGCAAAGGCTAGTTCAACATCATCAGCTAAAGCTAGTTCAACAGCTTCATCAAAGGCTTCAAGCACACAATCAAGTGCTGTAGTTTCATCAAAAGATTCATCAGCTTCATCAGAAACTGAAAGCCAAAAAGCTGCTGATACAGCAAATGCAGCATTCAGTCAAGCACAAAGCGACTTGATCAATGCTCAAAACAAAGAACAAGCTGCACAAAAGTCATACAACACTGCATCAAGCAAGTACAATGCAGACAAGAAGACAACAGCTAATGCTCAAAGTGCATTCAACAAAGCAAAGAATGACTACAAGAACACAGCTAATGATTTGAACTCAAAGAAAGCTGCTGCTCAAGAAGCACAAACAGCATTCAACAAAGCAAAGAAAGACTACATGACAACAGCTAACGCACTTAACGCTAAGAAGGCTACATTAGCTGAAGCACAAAAAGCTGTTTCAGATGCTAACGATGCTTTGACAAATGCCAGCGAAGAATTAAGCGATGCTACAACAGCTAAGGGCAAGAAGGCTGCACAAAAGGCATTTGACAACGCTCAAACAGCATTGCTCAATGCTCAAGACAAAGAACAAGCTGCTAAGAAGGCTGCTGATGCTGCACAAACAGCATTCAACAAAGCAAAAGATGAATACAAGAACACAGCAAATGCTTTGAACACAGCAAATGCAAATGCTCACTGGGCACAAGTAGCATTCGACAAGGCAAAGAAAGAATACAAAGACACAGCAAATGCTTTGAACACAGCTGAAGCAAACGAACACTGGGACGAAGTTGCAATGAACAACGCCAAGAGTGCTTTAACAAAGGCACAACAAGCTGTTACAAATGCAAATGATGCTCTTAAGACAGCCAGCGACATGGTTGCTGCATTGCCACAAAAGCACCATTCAGCACAACCAGCTGATAATCCTAATGATATCCAAAACGGCCCAGCTGAAGTAACACCTTCAAACAACAGCACAAACAATGAGCACCACTCAGCACAACCAGCTGACAACCCTAACGATGTTCAAAACGGTCCTGCTGAAGTAACACCTTCAACAAACACAAACAAAGGCAATGAAGCAAAGCCTTCAACAAACACAAACAAAGATACATTAGGACCTGGAATGACTATCTTTGATAATAATGGTAATGTTAAGAAAGATGTTCCTAATATGCCAAAAGCTGCTTCATCAGAAAAGAAGGCTGCTCCAGTTGCTAAGAAGGCTGAAGCTAAGAAAGCTGTTAAGTTTGTCGGCGGCGAAGAAAAGGCTGCTAAGAAGTCATCAGCAAACTTCAATGCACCAATCACATACACATACAGTGAAAGCGAAGCTGCTAAGACAACATCAGCTAAGTCAGAATCATCAAAGAACACAATGCCACAAACAGGTGAAACATCAAGCAATGTTGCAGCTGTAGCAGGTATGGGTGCTTTGGCTGCTGCTATGGGTCTTGGCTTCGCAGAATTAAAGCGTCGTCACTAATCTGACAGCAAACTGATAACATAACAGTTATCTACTTATTCATTGACTCTCTGATCTATTATATGAAACGTTAAGAGAACCACGTGTGAAAGCACGTGGTTTTTTTGTTTTATAAAAAAGGAAGCTGAAAAAAGATAATTCGGTTTCCTTTTTATCTAATGAATTAAAGTTTGAATTTTTCTGATAATCCATGGATATTCTTTTAGACTTGCAGGAATTGGTTTGATTGGCGTTTGATTATCCAAATAAACGTGTCTTAAGCCATAGTATTTCGCCATCCATGTATTTTCCCAAAGCATATCAGTTTCGTTTCCAGCTTCAAGATATGCCGTTTCATGATATGCACTGTAATTGCAGGCCCAGGAACGTAAATATCATTTCGATGATATTTTTGAGCATTTAAAGCGGCTTGTTCGGCCGTATAGAACCGTTCATAGTTTGATACAAGTGGCGGGTAAACATCAACATACCGTTGAAAAGCAACGCCGCTAATGGCGCATGCACATCCAATTGGAATGATCCACGTGATTTTAGTTAGTTGAACAAGGCGGTTTAATCCAACCAGGCAAGCAGTAATTAACAGAATTACACTTCCGAAATAGGTTCGCGGCGGAATCTGCGGGGATAAGATCAACGCACCAACACTTGCAAGGGCGCTAGCGGTTAATAATTCAGCAATCAGGATGTCGTTATTTAAGTCAATTCGGCGAAAATGATTTTGAATCGACAAAATGAGAATTAAACTAAGTGCAATTGTCAATAAAATCCCATCATACTGGACTAATTGTTCAATAATTAATCTAATTTGAAATGCACGTCCTTTTTCTGAGGCCGCTTCACCAGTATTGTGGGTAATTAAGATAATAAATCCGGCAATGCAACTAAAGGTTGATGGATAAGTACATTGTCGAAATTCAGAATTAGATGAAGATGCATAGTAGAAGTACGTTAATATTATAAATATAGGACCGATATTTTCATTTGTTGCTCCAGTCAGGAAGGCAAGAATAATGATAAAAAAGGTGAAGATTCCGGAATGTTTTCGCGGAATTACTGCCAACGTAAAAATCAAAAGTATCCAAGATAAATCAATGGCATCCAAAGATAATTGAAACTTCCGGAAAGCCATAAAACGGCTCGTTCAAAGTCGGGAAGAAAATAAAACATTGTACAATACGTTAATAATAGATAAATCGGATTAACTTCACGAATTTTCCGCCGAACAAGCAAATTGATCAGTAATCCAACTGCAATGAATGCAATTGGATTAGCAATGTTGAAAATTTCTTTTGGAAACTGCATAAAAAGCTGAACTAATCCCTGAGCAATAAACCGTCCGTTCCACATTTGAGTTTGGTTAATAACTGATTGAATCCACTCAAAAACGTTGTGAATTGCACTAATATGTTTGGTTGGCCATTCACCATGATAAATAAAATGATAAAGAAAATCATCACCAGCATACCCAGTAATTTGATTTAGACGGTAAAAACAAGTACTGATGATGGTGATGATTCCGATATTGATGATTCAATTAATGGTTTTGATAAGCAAATGAAACTTCTTTTTAATTAGTTGCACTTGTATCCACCCATTTCTTTATTACATCATTCCATGAATGGTCATCAACCATTGTTCGTGGAAGCGGCTGATTTAAATCATAACCCGGCGTTACGATTCCATTATCGAGTGAAAAGGTGGTCATGCCATGATCAACGAGATATTTTTGCTCCCGTTGCGTTCCTTCCCCATATGGATAGGCAAAGTAGGGTGTTTTATGACCAATATGCTTTTTGATGATTTTTTCAGATTTTTGGTAATCTTTCTTAAACCGATTGTAATTTCGAGCATACTTTAAAACTGGTTTATTTTTTACGAGATAGTGCATATTATTAGTGTGAACGCCAATGGTTGCATTTGAACTATGCAAGACGTTTCGAAGCTGGTGCCATGTTGCAAAACGGGTCCCGTTATCATATCTTCCAGTGTTGCTGGTAACGATAAAAACAGTGTATGGAATGTTTCCAAGTTTTTTAAGCACAGGACAGGCATTTGTTGAAAGCGTCTCGTCAACGTCATCAAAGGTTAAAACGACGTATTTATGCTTCAAAGGACGATTTTGTTTGATTAATTCAACAGCAGTCGCTACCGGAATAATTCTGACATGATGTTTTTTTAAATATTCAATTTGATATTTCAATTTATTGACAGGCATGCTGTATTCATGCAACTGGTCATTATTTGATAAGGCAAGAGCAAAATGATCTGCAAACAGCCGATTATTTACAACCCGGTGATAGCACAAAACTAAAATTCCATTTTCATGCAATTGCTGGTTCGAAAGTTTACCACTGCTGACTTCTCGATCAACATGCTGTTGCTGAAGATAATCTTTATATTCTGTACATCCAGAAATAGCAATAACAATTAAACATAAAACAATAAAAATCCAATGCCAGCTTCGTTGAAAAAAGTTCTTAATTTTTTTCATTGATCTTACTCTTTCTTTTCAATTGTTTATTCCTTTTTAAATAACGAAATCTAAACCAAATATAACGTGCAATTCCAAAAGCGATGATTAAAATTGCTGAAACAAGTAAAATAACAAACATTGAGTCGATGGTTCGGTAATTGCAATTTGTTGCAACGTAAAAATCAATCATCCATTCCTTAAACCGATGGCAAAGAAAATCAACGAATACAACGACAATGAATATTTGGATAATATTTCCAATGATATAATATAAAAATTCAAATATTTTTTTGAGTTTGGCCATCATTTGATCTTCCCCCGATCAGACGCTCCCCATGCAGCAAATTTTACAGAATCAAATAAGTGATAGAATGCGGAAAAGACAACGACAATGTTGTTTAACCAATAAGCATAGAAGAAAAATGGTAAGTAAAGCCAGTAATTCTTGTACTTAATATAAGTGTTTTTCCAATTAAATAATTTAGAAAAACCATAAAATAGCAGAGTCACGCCGTAATAGGCTACTAAAATTCCAAGATTGATTCGTAAGTTCTTAACGAAAATAAATTCAAAGAAGATTTTGAAAATTGCAAATGAAACGAGGAAAACCCATGCATAACTAAAGCACATATCGAGGGCTAAGAAACGCTGGCCCCATGAAAGGTTTGGAATCATCTTGAAGTGGTCCCGTAAGACTTCAAGGCCGCCGCGGCCCCACCGGACACGTTGTTTAACAAATCCGCGAACGGTTTCGGGAACGTAAATTTGGCATAGTGCCCGCGGTTGATAGGTACAATAGTAACCTTTATCATATAACCTCCATGTAACGTCAATGTCTTCGGTCATTGCTTCCGTGCTCCAGCCGCCGACGTCTTCCAGGGCTGAACGCCGGAAAAGGGTCAACACTCCGGAAACTGTCATGATATGGCCAAGGAAAAACGACTGTGAGCGTTTGATCATGTCAATGTTTAAAATGTATTCGAGAAATTGAAGTTTACCCATTAACGTTGAAACGTTTTTGACAATTGGACGTCCAGTAACCGCCGCAATTCGTTGATCAGCAGAAAGGACAGCAACAAGATAACTTAATGAATCTTTTTTAAAAATTGTGTCTGCGTCAACGCACAAAATATAATCCGCTTTACTTTCGCTTAAGGCACGATTTAAGGCAGCAGCCTTGCCCATGTTTTTCTTTTGGGCTTTAATCTCAATATTTGGGTACTTTTGCGCAAGTTTTTGCATAATTTGAAGGGTGTTATCAGAACTTTTATCATCGATCAAAACCACACGGTAGTTTTGATAGGTGATTTGTTCGAGGGAGTCGATCGAACGTTCGAGAACGGCTTCTTCGTTATAACACGACATGAAAACTTCAACGGAAGGTCCGTTATTCTGCTTTTTAGATCTTAATTTCGTAAATGTTCGTTCACAATAGTTAAAGAAAATTGCGCCGATTATCCAAACAAAAGACATGATGACTGGATAATAAAGCTCAAATCCTCCAATCATAAAGAAAAATCCCCCTTATGGCTGTAATTTTATATAAAATTATTTTTACATCTCGTAAAAAAAAACGAAAGCGGGCATACTGCCCGCTTAAATGATTATTTCTGATGTTTTCCTGTTCCCAACATGTGCAGATAAATCATATTCCATCTTGATGATTTAAGGGTGTATTTCTCATTTAAAAATGCCTTGGTTGAGGCAGGAACATCGTTGTAATTACTTGTTTTTGTTAATTTTGCTTGGTAAACAAACCGTTGTTTTGAATTTTGGTTAGCGTTCCCACACGTAACAAGGGTCAAGTTTGGTTGACTTGAATCTTCAAGAATTGTGTTGTTATGCTGTGAAACAGGTGCCTTGGCATAAATCTTGTAGGTGTATACCTTATGGAAATTCGTGATGTCCAATGTATCACCGACTTTTGCCTTTTGATAGATTGGGGCAAATAACGCATCTTTACTTGATGATACGTTGTGCGCAGCAATTGAATAGTTGCTTTGACCCATTTTTTCATTTGGTTCAAGGGTACCAGCACATAACGAATAGATTGTTTGATCGACCCCATTAACAATCGGAACGTTTAACCCAAGTTTTTGATTATAAATTCCACCAACGACTTTGATTTGTGGGTGGTATGCCCGTGCTTTCGCAACGGCAAAAAGATTTAACGGTTTAACGCTCGCCCAATCATATGGTGCTTTCGTTTTCTTTTCAGTTCGAACCTCATCACCGAAGATGACCGGATGATAATTTTCAATCAGGTAATTGGTGATTGGTTTATTAAAAAGCAAAACAAGTCCAATGATAAAGGCGATTCCAAGGAATATCTGACGAATTCCATATAATAATTTATTCTTTTTCATTGTTCTTTGCTTTGTAAAAAGTTCTATTTTTGAAATAAAACTTACTGCCTTTTTGTCTCCCTCATAATTCTCTTATACACAATATAATATAACATAATCCAAAAAAGTTAAATTCCGAAATAGTTTAGTCTTTTTTTAAGAATTAGAAGATGATTTTTAGGATGTTTTTTAAATCAAAGAATAAAAGGGACCTGATTGCTTGCAAATTAGGAATTGAAGCCTACAATATTTTCTTTAAAAATATTTTGATGTGGCATATACTCAAAGTAGTTGGTAAAATGTTCAACTTAAATATGATGGGGTGATTAAATGACCAAAAAAGAACATTTATACGACCTATTCAAACCAACTCATTATGATGTTTATTTAGACATTAACCGTGAAACAAAGACTTTCAATGGGAAAGTAACCATGGAAGGCGAAGCGGTTAAGCCAAATATCAAATTTAATGAGAAGTTTTTGAATATTACAGCCGTTAAGGTAAATAACGAAGACGTTGATTTTAACGTTGATGATCAGGCAGAAACCGTTGCCGTTAACTGTGGTCAAACCGGCGAAACAACGGTTAAAATTGAATTTGATGCTCAATTAACGGACACAATGATGGGAATTTATCCGTCATACTACGAAGTTAATGGTGAAAAGAAACAAATTGTCGGAACTCAATTTGAAAGTACAGCTGCCCGGCAAGCATTTCCATGTATTGATGAGCCGGAAGCAAAGGCAACTTGGGACCTGGCAATCAAATATGATGAAAAACCAGGTGAAACAATTTTAGCCAACATGCCTGAAAAGGAATGCAAGGACGGGGTTCACTACTTTGAAACGACGAAGCGGATGTCATCATACTTGATCGCCTTTGCATTTGGTGAAATGGTAAGCAAACACACCAAGACCGATGATGGAATCAAGATCGGGGTCTACGCTTCACCAGCTCACAAGGAAGACGAACTTGACTTTGCATTGGACATCACCAAGAATGCCCTTGAATTTTATGAAAAGTACTATGAAACACCATATCCGCTTCCGCATTCATGGCAATTGGGATTACCGGACTTTTCAGCCGGTGCCATGGAAAACTGGGGCCTGATCACATACCGGGAAGCTTTCTTAACATTGGATCCGAAGAATGCTTCATTAAGTGTTAAGCAACACAATGCAACGGATATTACCCACGAATTAGCTCACCAATGGTTCGGTGATTTAGTCACAATGAAGTGGTGGGATGATTTATGGTTGAATGAAAGTTTCGCTAACATGATGGAATATGTTTCAAGCGATGCAATTCATCCTGAATGGCACATGTGGGAAGTCTTCCAAGAAAAGGAAGTTCCAATGGCATTAAACCGGGATGCAATTGACGGCGTTCAACCTGTTCACGTTGAAGTTGAAGATCCCGCTGACATTGACGCAATCTTTGATGGTGCGATCGTGTACGCTAAGGGTTCACGGATGTTAGTTATGGTTCGTTCAATGATCGGCGATGACGCATTGCGGAAGGGCTTGAAGAATTACTTTGATGCTCATAAATACGGTAATGCGGTTGGGGACGACTTATGGAAAGCCCTTGGCGATGCTTCTGGAATGGACGTCAGTGCAGTAATGAAGTCATGGTTGAACCAACCAGGTTATCCAGTTGTAACGGCAAAGATCGTTGATGGCAACCTTCAATTATCACAAAAACAATTTTTCATTGGCGAAGGCAAGGATGAAGGTCGGCAATGGCAAATTCCGTTGAACAGCAACTATGAAACTGTTCCAGAATTAATGAAGGATCAAACCCTTGATCTTGGAAACTATGCTGAATTGAAGCAAAAGAACGGCAATAAGCCATTTGTTTTGAATGTCGGCAACAACTCACACTTTATCGTTAAGTACGATGAAACATTGTTAAACGACATTTTGGATCACATTGATGAATTGGATGCAATCAGTCAACGCGAATTATTGCAAGATATGCACTTGTTGGCTAAGGGTCGCGAAATTTCATACTCAGCCCTTGTTCCATTGATGAGCCACTTTACAAAGAACAAGTCATACATTGTAAATGACGCATTGTTTGAAATTGCTGATGACTTGAAGAAATTTGTTAAACCAGGTTCAGAAGACGAAAAGAACTTACGGACATTATTTAATGAATTAAGTGCTGCCAAGTACGCTGCTCTTGGAATCGAATCAAAAGATGATGACGATAACGATGCCGTATTAGGCCGGCCAACAATCGTGAAGGCTGCTTTGTATGCAAAGAACGAAAAGGCCATCAAGGATGCCCACGCAATGTTTGAAGCTCACAAAGATCACATTGCAACGATTCCAGCAAGCGTTCGGCCATATGTCATGATGAGTGAAGTTGCAAATTACGGTAACGAAGACTTGATCAAGACATTATTGAACGAATACCGGCAGACAAGCGATGGAATTTATCAACGCGACTTAAGCACTGCATTGACTGCAACATCTGATAAAGCTGCAATTCAAGAAATTCTTGAATGCTTCAAGGATGCTGACACAATTAAGCCGCAAGATTTGCGTGAATGGTATGTTGGATTGCTTGGTAACAGCGAAGCTCAACAAGCTACATGGGATTGGATGCGTGATAATTGGGATTGGTTGATCGACACATTGGGTGGCGACATGGAATTCCATACTTACGTAACCGTGACAGCTAATACCTTCTACACAAAGCAACGGTATGATGAATTCAAAGCATTCTACGAACCAAAATTGGACACTCCAGGATTGAGACGTGAAATTGAAATGGATGTCAACTTGATCAAAGGAAAAGTTGATTTGGTTGAAGCCGAAAAGAGTGCAGTTGAACAAGCAATTGCAAATGAAGTTAATTAATTGACTATGTTTCTACTAAGAGGTTGTGACGTGAGTCACGACCTCTTTTTTGAATCTTGAGATTGAAATCCATTAATGTTAAATTAATTGTAAACGATTTCAAAAGAGAAGGATGGTTATGAAAAAGAAGCTGATCGTAACGGATATTGACGGAACGTTGGTAAATGACCAAAAGGAGATCATGCCGGAAACCAAACATGAATTAAAAAAGTTGATTGCTCAAGGACATCGAGTTGTTTTATGTTCCGGACGCTCGATCAATGGCTTAAAGGATTACTTAATGACGCTTGGATTGTGGGCCATGCCGGATGAATATGCAATTACTTTTAACGGGGGCAACGTCTTTGACTTAGCAACGATGAAATCAATTGATGCCCATTATTTGTCAGCTGATCAAGCCATTGAAGCTGATCAGTTGGCGAAGCAACTAAGGGTCGGCGATACTTTAGTTGCCGCATCCCAGAAATCATATGCAGTCAGTTCGCAAATGAATGCCCAAGCATTGGAGGATATTCGCGACAGTCAATTGGTACCGTTTGAAACTGATAATTACGATTTTTTAGAAGGGGAGAATATTCAGAAATGTCTATGGACTGATGAACCGGATAGGATTACCACGGTTGCAAAACAAATTCCGGCAAAGTATTTTGACGAATTTCAGATTGTAAGAAGCGGTCCGATTTTTCTTGAGTTTTTACCGCAAGATTCAAGTAAAGGGAATGCGGTTCATCATCTTGCTCAGCGGTTAAACGTCGATTTGAAAGACGTGATCGTTTTTGGTGATGAAGAAAATGACCTGTCAATGTTTAAGGTTGCCGGGACGGCAGTGGCAATGCGGAATGCTCGTGATGAGATCAAGGAATATGCGGATCAGATCACGGTTGCTGATCACAATCATGATGGAATTGGCAAGACTTTAAAATTAATGTTTGAATAATTTATCTTTTCATAATTTGAAGATATCAGTTAAAATGGTTGATATAGAGATGAATGAAAAGAGGGACTTAAAATGAAGGTTGGAGTTATCGCCGCCAATGGACGGGCTGGCCGGCGAATCGTTAAACGGTGCGTTGAAGAAGGATTTGACGTGACCGCAATTGTTCGGCATGAAAATCAAACCGCAGCTCAAAATGTATTGTTAAAAGATTTGTTTGATTTAACAACTGACGATGTAAAGGATTTTGATGTGATCGTTGATGCTTTTGGAACTTGGGATGCAGATGCGGTTGGTCTTCACGTTTCATCAATGCAACATTTAATTTCGATTTTGCAAAAAACAGATATTCGGTTGATTGTAGTTGGTGGGGCAGGCAGTTTGATTGCTGATCCAGAAATGAACATGCAATTAGTAGATACGAAGAATTTCCCTGAAAAGGCACGGCCAGTAGCAAAGGCGATGAGTGTTGCTTTTGATAATTTACGGATAAGCAAGGATTTAAGGTGGACGTATGTTAGTCCGGCGGTTAACTTTAAACCGACCGATGAATCTCAAGGACATTATGTAATTGTAACGGGTGATAATTTATCGTTTGATAAAAATGGCAAGAGCGAAATCAGTTATGCCGATTACGCGCGGGCATTGGTTGATGAAATTAAAAACGATAAACATGAAAATCAACGAATTTCGGTTCGGTGGTAAAAGAATAAGCACGCAATTTGCGTGCTTATTTTAGTAATGATTGTAATATTCAACTGAAATTTTGCCGTGGTCATCAACAACCAGTTTGGTTACTGATCCGTTTTTAGGACCGTTGACGGTTGCATTGTATTCCGGCGCGAAGTGGTCAACAATTGTCCGAATCGTCAAGCTGTGGCTTACAAGAAGCAATGTTTCACCGTTCCCGTGATGTTCTTTAAGGTATTCGAAACCAGCTGCGATTCGGTTCCAGTAAGTTTGGTCATCTTCGGCGTCGCCCCATGGGTCAGCTTCGTGAAGAAGATCGCGGGTCGCAGCGGCTCCCAGTTTATCTAAGATCTCATAATACGTTTTACACCCGTGCGGAAGGCCCACCATTGTCCAAATATGGCCGGAATCAGCGCCTTCAAAGTAGCCAAAGGATTGTTCCCGGAAGTTTGGTAATTCGTGCGTTTCAGGCGCTTTAAATTGATTTTCAGCGATGATCATGTCGCGGGTTTGGATTGCGCGGGGTGAATCACTACTGTAAGCAAAGTCAAACTGAACGTCTTTAAGCCGTTGACCAGCTTTCTTGGCATCTTCAATTCCCTGATCAGTTAAGGGTGCGTCACACCATCCCTGAAAGCGGCGATATTTATTCAAAATTGTTTGCCCATGACGGGTTAAATAAATTGTAAAACTCATTATTATTCCCCATTTACTATGATTTGATTATTTTTATTTTATCATACCTGATTAAATTTCTTAAAGTTGTTTAAGAAAAGGGTGATTGATCGAATTTTCTGAAACAAAAAGCTATAATCTTTTATGTTGTGAAAATTAATTTCAGTTCTTGAAATTGAGAATTGATTTTCAAAATTAAATTGGGAGGCATAGGAGATTATGCATGGATTTATCGGTGAATTTTTCGGCACGATGATCTTGACCGCCATTGGTTGCGGCGTCGGTGCTGGAATCAACTTAAAGGGGACCTTCAGTCGGGGTCAAAATTGGCTTTTTGTATCCCTTGGCTGGGGTCTTGGAATCACGTTTGGGGTTTACGTTGCCGGAACGTTAGGTTCAAAAGGCTTTATTAATCCGGCCATTACGTTAGGAACTGCAATTTGCGGCTTGTTCCCATGGAGTCAAGTGTTGCCATATTTAATTGGTGAATTTTTGGGAGCATTTGTCGGAGCAGCACTTGTTTTAATTCAATACTACCCACACTTTAAGGCTTCAAAAGATGAAGCAGATGGCAATTCAGTTGGAATTTTTGCAACGGCTCCCGCAATTGACAGTCCAGTCTTTAATTTCTTTAGCGAATTGATCGCTTCATTCATTTTCATTTTTACGTTGCTTGATTTAGGCAACTTTACTCAAGGATTAAAGCCATTGATCGTTGGTTTGATCATTACCGCAATTGGGATGGCGCTTGGTGGCACGACCGGCTTTGCGGTTAACCCGGCGCGTGACTGGGGTCCACGGTTGGCATATACGATCTTGCCAGTTCCAAATAAGGGAACCGCTAATTGGAAATATGCTTGGGTTCCAATGGTAGGTCCAATCGTTGGTGGAATTTTAGCTGCCGGTTTGCATGTTGTATTAATGAAATAGAATTAATAATTAATAAGAAAGCGCGAAGATGGAATTTTTCATCTCCGCGCTTTTTTCTAACTAATTTCAGTATTATAAAGTCCATTTACATAAATTTGAATTTCAATTTCAGCTTGTTCCTCAAAGCTTCCTTGTGGTCCCGGATAGCCGGCTTGTTTAATTGCTTCCTTTTGAACGCTTGATTCATTGTAAAGGTGGAAAAGATGGGGAAGCACTCTTAAATGAAAGTATACGAGCCGTTCAGCTTGTGCAGAATCCAGTTTGGGAAGGACTTTGATAATGTCTTTTTTTACTGCTTCTAAAATTTTAAAATAACTTTTTTTAAATGGAATTAACTTTTCAAGCGTAACGTCCTTTTCAATTAACTCTCCAAGCAAAGGGAACCAGTGAAGAATCCGCGGGTACTTAACGGCAGCTTGAACCCAGACCTTGCAAAAGGCACTCAGGGTTGGGGTCTTAAGTGGCTGAAGATTATCGTGAAGGGTATTGGCCCACTCAACAAAATCCTGTTGAATGATCAGCAGGATCACTTCATTTTTGGATTTCACGTACTGGTATAAATTGTTACGAGTAAAAGATAGTTTTTCGCCTAATTTTTTCATTGTGATTTTATCGAATGGCAAGTCTTCCATCAGTTCAATCATTGCCGTTGTGATTTGGTTAATTCGAATTTGCCGTTGTTCGTCGTTGCGTGCACGTTGAAATGTCATTGTAAGATCTTCTCCTATATTTTAATTGACAATTTACACTGTGTAAATTATTGTGAAATTGTGATTTAAATTACACAGTGTAAATAAACACAATATAGTTTAACATAGCCTAATTAAGAAAGGATAGGGGATAGAAATGAAAATGGATCAACAATTCAATGCAATTTTGAATAACTATTTGAAAGACTTTGACCAAACGCCGATTTCAAAAGAACAAAAAGCGATGCTTCCAATTATTGCATTCACCGTTCAAGGAATTCCAGAACAAATCAAGTCGCATGTTCAAGTGGCCATTGATCAGGAAATAAACAGTGAAAAAATTTTGGAAGTTATTTATCAACTCGAACCAGTAGTTGGGGTTGGTAAAGTCCAGGCGGCGTTGACCGTTGCGCATCAAGTAATCCCTGCAAATCGTCAAATGCAACGTCAAGATAATCCGCAATTTGGTAAAGAAGTTCAAGCTCAGATTTATGGGACTGAAATTCGAAACTTACTTGCTGATCTTCCCGATGGAGCAGGTGATTTTGTCGCTGACCATTTAACAAGCCACTTTTTTGGTGACTTTTATCAGCATGAAACATTAACGGTGGTCGAACGCGAATTATATGAATTGATGGCGTTAATTACACTGAACGTTGACTTTCAAATTAAAGCGCACGCTAAAGGCTGTCTTAAGGCTGGTAACAGTGAATCGCTGATTATCTGGATGATCATTAATATGTTGCCATATATTGGTTTCCCGTTAGTAATCAACAGCATTCAAAAGGTTCATGCTGCAGCGCAGGAGATTAATAACTAGCCTGGGTTTCACGTGAAACATGTTGTTTAACGAACTCAATAAAGGTCATTACTAAGTTAGAGTAATGATGATTTTTCCGCCAAATCAAACGGTGGCTGGTTTGTAAATAGTTTTCAAATGGAACGAAAACAATATCTGGATATGGGTTAAACCGATTAATACTATCAATTCCCAACATACAGTAATCGTGTTGATGGATTAACGGCAAACTATTAGGAGATAAATTCGCTGTAATTTTAATATTCAGCTTTTGGGGATCGAGCCCAACAACTGCATTTAATTCGTTTTGCAGAATGTTCCGCCAAGGATAAATGATTGGATAGTCTCTTAGGTCATCGGCAGTGATGGTTGATTGATGTGCAAGCGGATGTGTCTGATTAACAAAAACGCCGTAACGTTCATAAATCGGGAGACTGAGGTAATTATATTTCGCGGTTTCGATGGGAGTGATCACAAATCCGAGATCTAAAATTCCCGTATCGATTTTATCCTTAATGTCATCCCCAATCGCACTGTAAGTTTGGAATTTCACCAATGGATATTTGGCTTGAAACTCGGCAATTAAATCGTCAACAAGGAAGGAAACGTTGCTTTCGACGTATCCCAGATTAATCGTGCCGCTAAGTTCATGGTGATTAAAACTTTGGATTTCACTGGTGGTCTGGTTGATGAGGGTCAAAATATCCTGCGCACGATGCTCGAGCATTTTTCCTTCGGCAGTCAACGTGATTTCGCGTTTTCCACGAATCAATAATTGAGTTCCCAATTCATCTTCAAGCTGCTTTAACTGGCGGCTTAATGTTGGTTGGGTAATATGTAATTCTTGAGCGGCCCGGGTAATATTTTGCATTTTGGCAACGGTTAAAAAATACTTCAAAATACGTGTTTCCATAAAAATCATCCATTCATTTTAGACATTGTAATTGATTTGATATAAGTATTTTAAATCATAATTGATAACCAGTACAATTAAAAATGAAGGAGGGATTCGCAATGGGAAAGAATGAAAATGAAGTCAAAAATAACTTATTCGGCTTTGGAAAATTAAATACTCAGTACGCAGATGTTTTTATTGGAAACAGTTACTTAAATTCATTAGTATCCAAGGATGACAACATTGATGTTGGGGTTTCAAACGTTAACTTTGAACCCGGTTGTCGAAATAATTGGCACATTCACCATAATGGTTTTCAAATTTTGCTGGTCACGGCTGGTGAAGGTTGGTATCAGGAAGAAGGCAAAACGGCCCAGTTGCTTAAACCTGGTGATGTGGTTGCAATTCATGAAGGGATAAAGCACTGGCATGGAGCAACCAAGGACAGTTGGTTTTCACACATTGCTATCACAAAAGGCGAAAGTGAATGGTGTGAACCGGTTTCTGATGAAGAATATAATCAACTCGATAAATAAAGCGTAATGGTATTAAGTCAAGGATAAATTAATTTGATTTATCACTATGTTTCTTGTTTTTAGACGCACTCAAATAAGACTAGCCTAAAATCCTAAAAATTTTAGGTTGAGAAGGATATGCGCATTGAATAAAAATTATTTATTCAGTCTCTTTAGCCTCCTTCGGTGGCATATAGAGTTGGTGATTACGTAGTAGCGTATCCACCAAG
>NZ_LWUD01000012.1 GCF_001654615.1 Ligilactobacillus aviarius | reverse complement strand
CCAAACTTACCTACAGCGTTGAACGTTGTGAAAATTGCGGATTCCCCGATGTAATTAAAAATGGAACACGTCAGACAAGGATCCGCTTAAGTAGTTTTAATGGTGATCGTTATATTCTCAAACTGGCTAAACAACGTTATCGGTGTTACCATTGTAACTCCACCTTTGGTGCTAAAACTGATATTGTTGAATTCAATCATTCACTTTCTAAACGGTTTGATGAAGATATCCTTGCTCAAGCCTGCTCTTCATTAACTGCCACTCAAATTGCTAAAATGTATGGTTGTTCTGCTTCATCAGTAATTCGTATTATTAACCGTCATTGTCATCCAAAATATCGTGAACCAGTCCTTCCTAAGCATCTCTGTTTTGACGAATTTCGTTCAACCGGAAGGCTGATGTCATTTATTTGTTGCGACTCTGATACCCATAAAATTATTGTTAAACTTCCCAACCGTCTTACTAAGACAATTACCGATTATTTTGTCAATCGTTATCCTCTTTCCGAAAGACAACAAGTTGAAACTGTTGTTGCTGATTTAAACGCACAATATATCTATTTTATTAAACATATTTTTCCAAATGCTCAAGTTATCATTGATCGATTCCATATTGTTCAATTAACTGCTCGGGCTCTAGACAAATGTCGGACAACTTTAATCAGTCACATTAATAAGCATTCTCGAGAATATAAACTGCTTAAATCACATTGGAAATTATTCCACAAATATGAGAAAGAAATCATTGACGATAAGCCAGTATTCCTTAACGGAATCAATGAATACATGACCCAACGTAATGCATTAGACCTTATTTTTGATTTCTCACCGAAATTCAAACAAGTTTATCAAGTATATCAAGGAATTTTAGAAGCAACTAGAGAAAAAGATGGGTCAATTCTTCATGATGTTATTTACAATTATCATCCGACACGAAGTGCCATGGATACCGCCGTTTCAACTCTGAAACGGAATATTCATTACGTTAAGAATGCCTGTTATTTCAGTTACTCCAACGGTCCGATTGAAGGAATTAATCGTAAAATTAAAGAATTAAAGCGTCACTGTTACGGGTTTTCGTAATTTACATAAGCTTATTTATATCGCATTGCTTGTATTTTTCTCTTAAATCAAAAAGAAGCATTAACTGCGCAACAAACATTA
>NZ_LWUD01000011.1 GCF_001654615.1 Ligilactobacillus aviarius | reverse complement strand
GCCGCTACTTCAGCCATTGAATCCTCGTGAGTTTGGTAATAGTTTATCACACTTAATTTGAAATCAGCAGTAAAATTCCGTTTATGCCGCCGTGGTTTGAGAGCATCAGGACCATTTAACCGGTATCTTTGAACCCATCTAGATATTTGACTTTCTCCAATATGATATTTCTCACTTAAATCATTGATACTCTGTGCAGTTGAAAGATATTCATGAACAATCTGCGCCTTTAATTCAGGTTTATATTTAACCATACAAAAAGTGCCTCACAATCATTAGTTTTTTGTCTAACAATTGTAGGGCACTTCACAAAGCCGCAACCTTCTTTAATTAAAATCTGAATTATTACTAAACATGTAACTCTTATGGTGATACCTCATCGACATGATCAGGCCGATCCCAATCATGTTCCCAATCAACGAAGATCCCCCTTGACTAATAAATGGTAATGGAATCCCCGTTAACGGAAGCAATCCGATACTCATTCCAATGTTTTCAAATACGTGGAATAAGATCATCATAATAACCCCGGTTGAAATGTATGCGTAAAATTCATTCCGGGTTTCAAACGTTACTTGAACCATTTGGAAAATCAACAACAGATAGATGAAAATCAAGACACATCCACCAATAAAGCCAAAGTTTTCCCCAATAACAGAGAAAATCATATCAGATTCCCGAACAGGAACGTAAACGTTTGAAACGTTGAACCCTTTTCCAAATAACTGACCAGAACCAATGGCTTCAATACTCCGCCATAACTGGTAACTTGAACCGGTCGTGTTATTTTCAGGGTGCAACCAAGCATCGATCCGTTGGAATTGGTAGTTTTGGAATCCTAAGTGCAACAGCACTCCCCGGTTGAAGACCGCAAAGTAAATTGCGATTGCCCCAATAACGAAGAATGCCCCGAAAATTGGAACAATGATGCGCCATGAAATTCCGGAAATTAAAACCATTCCGCCGAAAATTGCTAAGAAAACCAACGTTGTCCCAAAGTCATTTTGAAGTTTTAACAAAATAACGATCGGCAACGTCCAGAGAAACATTTTACCAAGCAGCTTCCAATCCGTTTCAATCGTATGTTCTGGATATAGGGAATTATGCTCGGCAATTACCCGCGCCAGCATCAGAATATACGCGGGTTTCATCACTTCAGACGGCTGGAAAGTCAATGATCCGATTGCAAACCAGCTTTTCGCCCCTGTTTGAGCCGCATACGAACGACTATACAGGAAAAGCAACAGGAACATCAGTGTGATTCCGATGCCGTAAGCAACCGGAGCCACTTTCCATAACTGCTCGGCGTCAAACTGCATGATGATCACGACCGCGATGATTCCGAAGACATACCACATTGCCTGTGAGACTAACGTTTTAGTTACACTCGCATTACTTGTATCGTGCTTAACGGCAACGTAAATCGAAAGCATCCCGATCACGGCTAAAACCAGAACTGAGAAAATGATTCCCCAGTCGATCCGGTCATCATTACTTTTTACCCGCCGGTTATTTTTCGTATTACCCAATTTAAAAGCTCCTTTGCGTAATCATCCTATGAGTGTAAATGGTAATGACTGATCAAAATATTAACTGCTTCTGAATGGCTTTTCACACTGAACTTTTCACCATCTGGAAGACTAGCAGTAAACTTATCATCTTCAGGTTTGACCGTTCCCAAAGACTTTTCACCTAATTTTAATTCAGCAACCGTTACCCCATTGATTACCTTCTCATCTTCAACTAATTCAATCGTTTTAGTTTTTTTTGACACACGCTTACCTCCTTAAAGTTATTTATTTAAATGTTCTTCATTGTAAAAGAAATTTTCATTGGGATCATCTTTCCAACTTTCATTTCGCTGCAAGCTGAAATGATCTGGAACGGGATCATATCCACCCTTCACAAACGGATTACACCGTAAAATTCGCGCTGCAGCCATCAAGCCGCCTTTCAATGCTCCAAACTTTTGAATTGCCTGCAAAGCATAGTTCGAACATGTCGGGTAATACCGACAGCTTGGCGGAAACAACGGTGAAATAAACCGTTGATATTGATGGATGATCCACGTAAAAATGCGTTTAAACATTTCGATTATCTCTTTTGATTTTCGCTGCCAAGAATCTTTTCAAGCAAAATTCCCGTTCCGACAGCAACATCATCTAATGGTGTATCTGAAATATTAACCGGGATGTTCAAATTATCCATCAGTAATTGGTCCATGCCATCAAGCAATGCACCACCACCCGTCATCATGATCCCATGATCGATGATATCGGCTGCAAGTTCAGGTGGAATTACTCCTAAAACATCTTTTGCCGCTTCAACAACGTTCATCATGGTTTCATTCAACGTTGGTTCGACATCGTCAGACTTCAAGGTAATTGTCCGCGGCAGTCCTGAAACTGTATCCCGGCCGCGAACATCGATCTCTTCATTCCGGTGTCCTGGAACAACCGTCCCGATTTCGATTTTTACCTTTTCAGCAGTCCGTTCACCAATTTGTAAATTATACTTCTTCTTTACAAAGTTTAAAATATCCATGTTCAACCGGTCACCGGCAATCTTCAATGAACGACTGGCAACAATATCACCTAATGAAAGGAACGCAATATCACTTGTTCCCCCACCAATATCGATGACCATGTTCCCAAATGGTTTGAAAATATCTAAGCCAGCTCCAACAGCTGAAACTTTTGGTTCAAGTTCCAAATAAACCTGACCGCCGCCAATTTTTTCAGCAACTTGGCGAATTGCCTTATGTTCAACGTCCGTTGTATTCGTTGGGCAGCAGATCATAATATTTGGTTTTGACATGAACCCCTTCACATTCAACTTCTTAATGAAATATGAAAGCATTTGTTCCGTAATATCAAAATCTGCGATCACTCCGTCTTTTAACGGGCGGATTGCCCGGATACTTCCTGGTGTCCGGCCAACCATTTGATATGCTTCTGATCCAACAGCCAGAACCTTATTTGATTTTGAATTGACAGCTACTACTGAAGGTTCGTTTAATACAATTCCTTCACCTTGGATATTGATCAGCACATTGGCTGTACCCAAGTCAATCCCAATGTCTTTTGCCATAGCAATTCTCCTTTAATAATCATTACTCAAAATTAAGGATATATCTCGATTATTATACCATAGAATCATTTTTGAATTCACGTAAAATCAAGATAATTGTTAGTACCAAAAAAGGGACTGTTCCAAAATCCAGCCCCTTATTACTTAATAATTTGATTAATTTTTAACTTCGCTGTTGATCTTCATTTCGTTTCCGGTAATATCATTGACCCGCTTGATTTCTGCACCTAATGAAGCAAGTTTTTGATTAAAGTGCCAGTATCCCCGATCAAGATATTCCAAATGGGTTACTTGCGTGATGCCCTTTGCGATCAACCCAGCAAGGATTAACGCAGCAGCGGCCCGCAAGTCAGTTGCAGCAACTTCAGACCCGCTAAAGTTCGTTGGGCCGTTCAAGACAGCCGCATTGCCTTCAACCTTAAAGTCGGCATTCATCCGCCGCAATTCTTCAAGGTGCATGAACCGGTTTTCAAAGACCGTTTCCGTTAATGTACTTGTCCCATCAGCCGCTAATTGAGCAACACTGATTTGTGGTTGCATATCAGTTGGGAAACCGGGATGCGGCATTGTCTTCACGTCTGCCGGTTTAAGTTTTTCCGGTCCGATTACGCGAATGCCATCATCTTCCCGAATTACTTGCGCACCCATTTCTTCAAGTTTAGAAATCAATGGTTTGTTGTGTTCTTCAACCGCATCTTTGATCAAAACATTTCCATTGGTGATTGCTGCGGCAACCATAAATGTTCCGGCTTCGATCCGATCTTGAACGACCGTGTGTTCAACTCCGTGAAGGTGATCAACCCCAACAACCTTGATTGTTTCTGTTCCGGCACCGGTTACGTGTGCTCCCATCTTATTTAAGAAGTTGGCAAGATCAACGATTTCAGGTTCCCGAGCAACGTTTTCAATGATCGTTGTTCCCTTGGCTAAGGTTGCAGCCATCATAATGTTTTGGGTTGCCCCAACACTTGGGAAATCAAGATAGATGTTCGCACCCTTTAACCCATCCGTTGTTGCTTCGATATAACCATCGTTGCGAATGATCTTGGCACCCATTGCCTCTAATCCCTTTAAATGCAAGTCAATCGGCCGGGAACCAATTGCACAGCCCCCAGGCATTGCAACCTTCGCATGTTTAACCCGTGCCAAAAGCGGCCCTAAAACAACGATTGAAGCCCGCATCTTTGAAACATATTTGAATGGTGCTTCGTATGATAATTCATCGGTTGAGTCAACCGTAATTTCTTTTTGATCTTCATCAAATCCAACTTTAACATTTAAAAAGCGGATCACATTATTCATTGTAAATACATCTGATAAAATCGGGACGTTATGTAAAACCGTGCGGCCTTCAGTTGGAAGAATCGATGCAGCTAAAATTGGCAAAACCGCATTTTTTGCTCCTTCAATTTCAACCGTTCCATTTAACTTGTTTCCGCCGCGAACAATAATTTTTTCCAAGTCTAATCCTCCATTACAATAGATATCCTAAATTTCGTACACTATCGATGAAGTTTAGGAAAAACTGACTTACTAAAAAGCCCAGGGCCGTTGAAACCAAAATAAGAAACAGCCGAAACGTCCGTTGCCGTTCCTTATTGACATAGTAATCCAGCCGCAAATCGCGCAAGATTTTAAACGTAATCAGGATAAAAGTAAAGTTACTGATGATCGTCAGTAACGCGTTTAATCCAATTTGTCTCATTAACCCCTCACCTCTCAGTTTGCAATTATAATATCATAGTTGTCCTTTAGATAACAATATTAATGATAAGTATATCTCGCATACCTAATTAATATACACCCTTTTATATCAAATAACATTAATTTTTAAATTAACTTAATATTCACCTTTCAATTAAAAAAGAGGTCATGGAAAACCATAACCTCTTTTTTCTCTCAAAGACTAAATCTCACTAATGACCTGAAACCTTGATCCGGTTTAAAGCCCGCTTCAATGAAATTTCAGCCCGCTTTAATTCTTTTGCATCATGTTCATTTTGTGCCTTTTCGATTCGTTCTTTAGCCCGGTCGCGCGCACGTTCTGCCCGTGATGTATCGATATTTTCTTTTCTTTCAGCTGCTGAAGCAACGATTGAAAGAACGTTATTTGAAAATTCTAAGAATCCACCGCCAATGGCAATTTCATCGTATTGATCTTCTCCAGTCTTGACCCGCACTTCATCGATTGCCAATGAAGCTAACACAGGAGTATGGTTCGGCATAATTCCAAGTTCACCTTCAGCAGTCTTACAGATCGCCAAAGTAGTCTTGTTTTCATAAACTTCACCATCTGGAGTTACAACAGATACTGTTAATTCAGGTTTGTCACTCATTTGACGTTCCCTCCTTAAGCATTAGCTGCCAATTTCTTAGCTTTCTTTACAACATCTTCAATTGTTCCGACACTCCGAAATGCTTCTTCTGGAAGATCATCATACTTCCCTTCAAGAATTTCCTTGAATCCTTGAACTGTTTGTTCAACTGTTACGTATGATCCCGGGAATCCATTGAACTTAGCAGCAACGTGGAAGTTTTGTGATAAGAACAATTGGATCCGCCGTGCACGTGCAACCGTTAATTTTTCTTCATCAGATAATTCATCCATTCCAAGAATTGAAATGATATCTTGCAATTCACGATAACGTTGCAATACGTGTTGAACTTCGGTTGCTACTTGATAGTGTTCTTCACCAACAATTTCAGGAGCCAACGCACTTGAAGTTGAAGCAAGCGGGTCTACGGCTGGGTAAATCCCTTGTTGTGTCAATGAACGTTCCAAGTTAGTTGTGGCATCCAAGTGAGCGAAAGTTGTTGCTGGAGCAGGGTCAGTATAGTCATCGGCAGGAACATAAACCGCTTGAATTGAAGTGATTGAACCCTTCTTCGTTGAAGTGATCCGTTCCTGTAATTGACCCATTTCAGTAGCCAACGTTGGTTGGTAACCTACGGCTGAAGGAATCCGTCCAAGCAAGGCTGAAACTTCTGAACCAGCCTGAGTGAACCGGAAAATGTTATCGATGAAGAGCAAAACATCTTGACCTTCAACGTCACGGAAGTATTCAGCAATTGTTAAACCAGTCAAAGCAACCCGCATCCGGGCACCAGGTGGTTCGTTCATTTGACCGAATACCATGGCTGTTTTATCCAAAACGCCTGATTCCTTCATTTCAAAGTAAAGGTCGTTCCCTTCACGTGTCCGTTCACCAACACCGGTAAATACTGAGATCCCACTGTGTTCTTCAGCAATGTTGTGGATTAATTCCTGAATCAAAACAGTCTTCCCAACACCGGCACCACCGAACAAACCAATCTTTCCACCTCTGATGTATGGAGCAAGCAAATCAATAACCTTGATCCCTGTTTCCAAAACTTCAGTCCCTGGATTCAATTGATCGTAAGCTGGAGCATTGCGGTGAATTGGATCACGACGATGGTCTTCACTAAATTTAGGACCGTTATCGATCGTGTCACCTAAAACGTTAAATACCCGTCCTAAAGTATCTTTACCAACTGGAACAGAAATTGATGAACCTGAGTCAATAACTTCTGCGCCACGCTTCAACCCATCAGTTGAATCCATGGCAACCGTCCGCATAACTCCGTCCCCTAATTCAAGGGCAACTTCAAGAACCAAGTCTGAACCATCTTCACGTTTTACGTGAAGCGCGTTGTCAATTTCAGGTAAAGATTCATTTAGAGGAAATTCAACGTCAACAACAGGTCCGATAACTTGTACTACTTTACCAGAACTCATTCGTAATTCCTCCTAATTTTATTCTAAGGCAGCTTGAGCACCTGTAATTTCAGTAATTTCAGTTGTAATTGCACTTTGCCGTGCACGGTTGTATTGCAATTGCAAGGTTGAAATAATGTCATCTGCGTTATCTGAAGCAGATTTCATTGCTGTTGAACTTGAAGCATGTTCAGATGTCTTGGCATCCAAGATTGCGCCATATACCAAGCTTTCAGCATATTGCGGCAAAACAACTTCCAAAATTGCATCTTGGGATGGCTCTGCATCGTATGCTGGAGCTAATTGACCTTCCTTGGCATCTTCAAGTCCGTCATTTTCCAAATCACCAACGTTTTCAGCGGTAATTGGAAGCATTTGTTCAGCACGAAATTCTGACGTTAAGGTGTTTACGAAGTGGTTGTAGCAAACGTACAACTTGTCGAATGCTCCGCTTGTAAACATCGTAACGATTGCTTGAACAATTGGCCGAACTTCTTTAAACTTCGGCACATCATTAACACCTTGATATTCGTATCCGATGTTAAATCCGCGTTGCTTAAAGAAATCTGCACCAGTTGAACCAATTGCTAAGATCACAATGTCATCTTTCTTGTTGTCAGCCTGACTTACGTTATTAATCAACGTCATTGTTTGCTTTAATACCGTACTGTTGTAGCTTCCAACTAAGCCCCGGTCTGATGTGATCACAACAATTCCGACTTTCTTGACCGGACGTTGTTGCAACATTCCCAATGAACTCATCGGATCGTCGCTCTTCTTTGATGAGCTGCTTACTGAAATGCTATCCAATAAGTGTGATTTAGCAAGGTGAGTGATTACACTCCGAATCTTGGCGGCATAGACTTGATAACTTGCTGTATGTCTTTGAATTTGATTCAATTTTACAGTTGATACCATTTGCATGGCATTTGTGATTTGTTGTGTTTTCTTGGTCGAATTGATTCGACGCTTAACACTTTGTAATGAACCAGCCATCAGCCTTCACCACCCTTTCTATTTGTTGCTTGCTTGGAAAGTATCAGCATAGTCCTTGATTGCAGCATCAAGTTTTGCTGTATCTGGTAATTGACCAGTCTTCTTAATTTCGTCAAGCAAGTCTTTGTGATTATTGTCGAAGTAGTCAAACAATCCGTCTTGGAACTTCGTAATATCATCGATCACAACTGAGTCTAAGAAGCCGTGAGTCAATGCATAAAGGATCACAACTTGTTTTTCAACAGGAAGTGGTTTATGTAATGGTTGCTTCAAAACTTCAATTGTCCGACGACCACGATTCAACTTAGCTTGCGTAGCTTCGTCCAAGTCTGAACCGAATTGAGTAAATGATTCCAATTCAGCGTATGAAGCTAAGTCCAAACGTAATGTTCCGGCAACTTTCTTCATGGCTTTGATCTGAGCGTCACCACCAACACGTGAAACCGAAGTCCCGGCATCGATAGCAGGACGAACCCCAGCATAGAACTTATCACTGTCCAAGAAAATCTGTCCATCAGTGATCGAAATAACGTTAGTTGGAATGTATGCTGAAACGTCCCCGGCTTTTGTTTCAATGAATGGCAAAGCAGTCATTGATCCGCCACCAAGTTCATCACTTAACTTAGCAGCCCGTTCAAGCAAACGTGAGTGCAGGTAGAAAACGTCACCTGGGTAAGCTTCACGGCCAGGAGGTCTTCTCAAAATCAATGAAAGTTCACGGTAAGCATCAGCCTGCTTTGTTAAATCATCATAAACGATCAAAACGTGTTTGCCGTTGAACATGAACTCTTCACCCATTGCGGCTCCGGCATATGGAGCGATGTAAAGCATTGGAGCAGGTTCTGAAGGACCAGCTGAAACAACGATTGTGTAATCCATTGCGCCAAATTTACGCAAAGTTTCAACTTGTTCACGAACGGTTGATTCCTTCTGTCCAATCGCAACGTAGATACAAATCATATCTTGATCCTTTTGGTTCAAGATCGTATCAATTGCCAATGATGTCTTCCCAGTCTTCCGGTCACCGATAATTAATTCACGCTGGCCCCGACCAATCGGAACTAAAGCATCGATCGCTTTGATCCCAGTTTGAAGTGGTTCTGAAACAGATTGCCGTTCCATAACACCTGGAGCTTTCCGTTCTACTGGACGTGTCTTATCGGTTTTAATTTCGCCTAATCCATCAATTGGTTGTCCTAATGGGTTTACGACCCGGCCAATCAATGCGTCCCCAACAGGAACTTCCATGATCCGGCCTGTCCGCTTAACGGTGTCACCTTCGCGGATTCCCTTGTAATCACCCAAAACAACGATCCCAACATCTGTTGATTCCAAGTTTTGAGCCATTCCGAATACTCCATTTTGGAATTCTACCAATTCACCAGACAAGGCATTATCGAGACCGTTAGCACGAGCAATACCATCACCAACATAAGTAACAGTACCAACTTCATCAACAGATAATTCATCTTTATAATCTGCTAATTGTTTCTTAATAAGAGCACTGATTTCCTCAGCCTTAATGCTCATAAAAGTCTCACCTCTTTAACGTTTTAGTAACAGACGCTTGATCTTTTCAAGCTTCGTCTTAATTGAACCGTCATAAATATGACTTTCAGATTGCATCACAACCCCGCCAATGATCGATGGATCAACCTTTGCATCCAAGATAACTTGGTTTGCACCTTCAACCTCAGCAAATTTCTTTGCAAGGGTATCCTTTTGCTGATCATCTAATTCAACGGCTGTCCGGACAACGGCCCGAACGACTTTGCGTTCTTGATCATAAAGTCTGTTAAATTCATCAATGATTGCTTCTAAGTTGCTGATCCGCCGATAGTCAAATAACATGTTGAGCAGATTAGAAACTAATGCTGAAGCATTTGCAGTTAACGCAGAAAGAGTATCTTTCTTTGCTTTCTCATCGATTTGCGGACTTGTCATAAAGTTAACAAATCCAGGTTCTTGATTTAAAGCTGCTTTTAATTCATTTAATTCAGCTGCTGTTTCAGCAAGTGAATCTTGTTCTTGCGCAACTTCAAAAAGGGCATTGCCATAACGACGTGCAATTGTTGCATTATCTATTGCCATTTTGCTTTCCCAACCCTTCAATATATGAATCAACTAATTCCTTTTGACTTTCAGGTGTTAGTTCTTTTTGAATAATCTTCGAAGCAATTTCAATAGATAATTCAGCGACATCGTTCTTTACACTTGATAAAGCATCTTGCTTTTCTTGTTGAATATCTTTCTTGGCATTGGCCTTCATTGTTTTAACTTCTTCATTTGCAGCATTTACAATTGAAGCTTTTTGTTGTTCACCGTTTTGTTTTGCGCGGTCAATGATTCCAGCAGCTTCTGTCCGTGAATTTTCCAAAGCAGTTTGCCGTTTTGCAGCAAGGTCTTCAGCTTCTTTCCGGGCCTTTTCAGCAGAATCAATGTCGTTTGAAATCTTCGTTGCACGTTTGTCCATCATCTTTGTAACGGGACCCCATGCAAAGTGTTTAACAATCAACAACATGATAATGAACATAATAAGGTAGAAGAGGAAATCTCCCCATTGTACCCCTGCATCACCAAGTAAAAATGTCGAATACATCTATTGACACCTCCTTCATTCAAATATAACTTGAGTTACTTTTTCGTGAAGGTTATTTAGCATATAACATGAATGCAATAACGATCGCAATAATCGGGACAGCTTCGACCAAACCAACACCAATGAACATGTTTGTCCGTAATTGACCTGTTAATTCTGGTTGACGAGCCATTGATTCCAACATCTTTGAAATAATTAAACCGTTACCTACACCAGTACCAATAGCAGCAAGCCCTGCGGCAAGTCCTGCACCTAATAAAGCAAATCCTGTAACCATAGTATTACATCCTCCTTATGTGTGTGAGTAATTATTCTTTTTCGACCTTTTGTGAAATATATACCATTGTCAATGTTACAAAGACATAGGCTTGGATTGATCCAATAAAGACGGAGAATCCTTGCCAAATCAATTCCAATGGGATGGCTGGGATAAATGTGAGTAAGCCATGTGATTGAGCCAATTGGAAAATCAACTTCAACAATACTTCACCGGCATAAATGTTACCGTAAAGACGAAGAGCCAAAGTAATAAAGTTCGTAAATTGTTCCATCAATTTGATTGGGAACAATGCTGGATAAGGACTTAAGAACGAATTCTTGAAGTATCCCTTAAAGCCGAACCGAACAACCCCGGCAAGGTGGGTAATTACCAGTACCATAAATGCCAACGTTAATGTTGTCATTGGCGAAGCAGTTGGACTTTTGACGTATGTAACATCTCCAATTACGAATTGAATGATCAACCCTAATTGGTTAGCAACGAAAATAAATACGAAAAGTACGAATGCGAACAATCCGTAATTACTTCCTTGGGCATCGGGAATCGCTGATTTCACAATTCCATTTGTAAAATCAACGATCCATTCGAGAATATTCTGCTTGCCGGTCGGCTTCATCTGCAAGTTGCGTGAAAGCCAAATTAAAACGGCACATACAATAATTGCTGTAACAAGTCCGGCGACACAGTTCCCGACGTTAAATGAGAGCCCAAATAGCTTGACAATTTTACTTCCGTCATCAAACACCAAGTCTCACCTCTTTTCAATTGTAATAAGGTTGAAAACATTACGGTCGAACCATAAAATGATTTCGATCCAAAGATGGACAATCTCTGAATACATTTTTCATCATACCACCATTTTTATTAAATACAAAACCAATTTAAAGGCGTAGCACCACCATTTAAACGTATTTTAAAAATTTGATGTAAACGCTTTATAAGCATAAAACGTCACAAAAAAATCGCGGTATAATCACATTTTGATTTTCTTAAACTTTATTAATAGAATTTATAGATTAATTAACAACTATAATATTCGGCTATTATTTTGTTCCAAAGAGCCGATCACCGGCATCGCCTAATCCGGGAACAATGTAACCATTTTCGTTTAAGTGATCATCCAATGCAGCAGCGTAAACATCGATGTCCGGGTGGGCTTCCCGCAAAGCCTTGACCCCTTCTGGAGCAGCAACTAAGCAAACAAATCGAATTGATTTGGCGCCCCGCTTCTTTAATGCATCAACGGCTGCAATGGCTGAGCCGCCAGTTGCCAACATTGGGTCAACGATGATCATTTCCCGTTTATCAAGGTGATCTGGCATCTTGACAAAGTATTCGTGCGGTTGAAGGGTTTCTTCATCCCGGTACATTCCGATGTGACCGACCTTTGCGGCTGGCAATAATTCAAGGACGCCATCGACCATTCCAAGTCCTGCCCGCAAAATTGGAACGACAACGACCTTTTTCCCAGCCAACCGTTTTTCAACGGCCGTTGCTACTGGGGTTTCAACCTTAATATCTTCAAGCGGCATATCACGGCAAACTTCGTAAACCATCAATTCGGCAATTTCGTTGACAACTTCCCGAAATTCCCGTGTTCCGCAATCCTTGTTTCGAATAATCGTTAATTTGTGTTGAATTAATGGGTGATCTAAAACTTCAAACTTTCCCATTTCAAACATCTCCTTTAATTTTTATTCAGTCCTATTTTATCGGATATTAAATAATTTTGCTACTCTAAACCCCAAGTTTGATTTCCGCTGGCTTTTTCCAAGCGGTTCATGTAGGCTTCCCCTAAACCGGTTGTTGGGAACTTTTGAACGAGGATTATTTTGGCATGTTCATCATTGTCTAAATGCCGGATCCCTGCAAAGAATTCTTTGCTTGCCGATTGCACATCTTGCCCTAAACTGAATTGAAGTTCAGCATTTGAAAGCGAAGCTAACACCTTATCCGTTGCCATTACCGCTACCTTTTGATCCTGATCCTTAAGCCACTGGTCAACTTGATTCCAATCCTGGTCATTGACCATCAAAACCTGGGCATCCGGACTATAATGCTTGTATTTCGCTGCCGGAGCTGCATCCTTACTGTCCTTCAGTAAAACTTTTGTTCCAAGAACATCTTCAATTTCTTTCGTACTGATTGCTCCTGGACGAATAATAATCGGCGTATCACCGCTTAAATCAATGATCGTTGATTCAACGCCGACTGCGGTTGGTCCATCATCAACAATGCCCGCGATCTTGCCTTCCATATCATGAAAAACATGCTCAGCGGTCGTCGGGCTCGGCTTGCCTGATGAATTAGCAGACGGCCCAACGATTGGGGTTCCTGCTAGTTCGATCATTTTCAGCGTTACTTGATTATCGGGCATCCGAAAAGCAGCGGTTGGTAATCCGCCCGTAACAACTGGAGCTAACGCATGCGGCAAGGTTTTAAAGATCAGCGTCAACGGTCCTGGCCAAAATTGCTTGATCAGCTTTTGCCCCCATTCATTGATCTCCCCAACAAACCGTTCAACCATTGCCGTTGAACACACCGTAACGTTTAACGGGTTATCGGCTGGCCGGCCCTTAACTTGGAAAACCCGTCGAACAGCCTTTTCATTGGTTGCATCTGCCCCTAATCCATAGACGGTTTCAGTTGGAAACGCAATTAATTCTCCAAGTTGAATTTCTTTTGCTGCTTGCGCAACTTCATCTGGTTTATAAATTTTAGTAATTTCCATTCGTTTGATTTCCTTTCTTAAAATTTGACCCGCACCATCCGGTCATGATGATTGATATCTTGGCGCACTTCAACGCTTGCTTGCGGAAACTGCTTTTCAAAAATTTGTTTGACCGCTTGTCCCTGATGAAACCCGATTTCAAAATACATTCGGGTATGCGGTTTTAAATACGAGGAACATTCCGCAGCAATTCGCTGATAAATTGCCAAACCGTGATGCGGTGCAAATAACGCAAGTTCCGGTTCGTGCTCTAAAACACTGCGGTCCATGTACTTCCGTTCGTCCTCAGCGATATACGGCGGATTCGAAACGATCACATCATATTTGCCGTCCACATCATTTAAAAGATCACTTTGGACAAATTTAACAGATTCATTCAACGCCGCTGCGTTCTGTTTGGCAACGCCCAACGCATCAGCTGAAATATCGCTTAACGTTACGTCCCAAGTTGGACGTTGAGCTTTAAGGGCCAAGCCGATCGCCCCGGTACCGGTACCAACATCAAGCAGGTCGATCGGCTGTTCATCATAATCAGCTAAGATCCAATCAACCAGTTCCTCCGTTTCCGGGCGCGGAATCAAGGTTGTTTCCGTTACTTTAAGCTGCAAGCCGTAAAAAAACGCCTTGCCCGTAAGGTATTGGGCCGGCCAGCCATCAACAAATTTGTGAACGTTGGTCTGATACTGCTGCCATTCCTCAGCTGGCATTGGATCGCGAAAATGCATCAATAGTTGAGCTTCATTCCACCCCATCTGATCGCTCAACAGTAAATCAGCGGCGTCTGCTTCCAACCCGTGCGCTTCAATAAAAGAAAAAGCCCATTGACGGGCCTTAAAATAATTTACTGCATTATTCATTTTGCAATTTCTCCAATGCCTTAGTTTGATCATACAATACTAACGCATCAATAATGTCATCTAAATCACCGTTCATGATCTTATCCAACTTATTCAATGTCAATCCGATCCGGTGATCCGTAACCCGGTTTTGCGGGTAATTATATGTCCGAATTCGTTCTGACCGGTCCCCAGTCCCAATGGCTGACTTCCGGTTTTCGTCGTATTCACTTTGTTCTTGGGTCTTATAGTAATCATAAACCCGGGCTTTCAAAATCTGCATTGCCTTTTCCCGGTTTTGTTGCTGTGAACGTTGGTCTTGCATTGAAACCACGATTCCTGTCGGCAAGTGCGTCATCCGAACAGCTGATGAAGTCTTGTTGATGTGCTGACCACCGGCCCCTGATGACCGGAAAACATCGACCCGAATATCCTTTGGATCAATTTCAATTTCAACGTCCTCTTCTTCAGGCATTACCCCGACCGTTGCAGTTGAAGTGTGGACCCGGCCAGCTGATTCAGTAACGGGAACCCGTTGAACCCGGTGAGCACCACTTTCATATTTTAATTTTGAATAAACGTTTTTCCCGTTGATCAGCAATACGACTTGCTTGAATCCGCCGACTTCGGTTGGAGTCTTATCAACGATTTGAACTGACCAGCCTTGCTTTTCAGCATAGCGGGTGTACATGTTGTATAAATCTGCTGCAAACAAACTTGCTTCGTCCCCACCGGCAGCTCCCCGGATTTCCATGATGATGTTCTTTTCATCATTCGGGTCTTTGGGAATCAAAAGAATCTTGATTTCTTCTTCAAGCTTTTCCTTTTCCGCCTTTGAATCTGCCAGTTCATCCTTGACCATCGATGCCATTTCTTCATCATCTAAACCGGCATTCAACATTTCCTCATCATCTTTGATCTGCTGCGTAACCTTCTTATACTGGTTGTACTTTTCAACGGTTTCGCGCAAATCGGCCATTTCCTTTGAAAGCTTGGTGAACCGTTGCGTATCAGCAATTACATCCGGATCAGAAAGTAATTCGCCAAGCTCTTCGTAACGGTCTTCAAGCATTTGTAAACGATCAAATAACTTATCCATCTTGTCCTCCATTAAATATTATTCTTCAATATCTTTGCGGATTTCTTCCAGCGGCGGGTTAACGTAGTGTTTCCGGCAAACTGGGAAATATGCTTCGTTGCCGCCAATCATGATCTGCTCGCCGTCATAAACCGGCTTGCTATCATGGATTCGAAGGTTCATGGTTGCTTTTTTGGCACAGAACCAGCAAATGGTCTTCATTTCTTCGATTTTGTCAGCATACAGCAAAAGATATTCGGAACCTTCAAACAACTGATTCCGAAAGTCGTTCTTTAAACCGAACGTCATTACTGGAATTCCTAATTCATCAACGATTCGCGTCAATTCAATTACGTGATGCTTTTTCAAGAATTGTGCTTCATCAACTAACACACAGTCGATGTTCTGCTTTGAAGCCACAATTTCATATACATCCGTTTCATCAAAGATCGGAATTGCCGGCCGCCGTAACCCGATTCGGCTCGAAACATATCCGACTTCATCCCGGTTATCCAGCCCGCTTGTTAAAATCACAACGTGCTTGTGCTGTTCCTCATAGTTGTGAGCAACTTTAAGGATTTCAATCGTTTTGCCGCTGTTCATTGCGCCATAACGGAAAAAAAGTTGTGCCATAAACCCATCTCCAAAAAAAGTCTTTCTAAATAAGTATATACGATTTAAAGTCAAAATTCATTCCCTCACTTAAAATTTTCGGTGCTTTAATTATTAATTCGGACATTTATTCCAAGTTCGCTCAAAATAATTAACAATTTGCATTGACTTTTAGTCCTTTAAGGTTAAATAGATTAACAATATCATCAAAACACAAATAATATTGGAGGATCAGTAATGACGATGATCGATTTATGTATTAAAAGTAACCACGTTTTAAATGTCTTCTCCCGGTTATTCGAACCAAATGTCCTCTGGATCAATGACGGCAAAATTATTGCGACCGGCGAATCGTCGGCCTTCCATGCCCGGCGGACCCTTGATTATGCTGACCAATACATCGTTCCCGGATTTATCGACGCTCACGTTCACATTGAAAGTTCCCTTTTAACACCCAGTGAATTGGCCAAAGTGATTTTGCCACAAGGAACAACGGGAATTTTCACCGACCCGCATGAAATTGCGAATGTTGCCGGGGCAAACGGGATTCAATACATGATCGATGACGCGCGGCAGTCGCTGCTGGACGTTTACACGATGCTGCCTTCCAGTGTTCCGTGCACTCCGTTTGAAGACAGCGGCGCAACGTTGACCGCCAAAGAACTGAAACCATTTTACCAGGATCCAACTGTCCGCGGCTTAGCTGAAGTGATGGATTATCCAGCAGTTTCGTCGAATCAACCTGATATGATTGCTAAACTGAACGATTGTCTTCAAGCTGGCCGGCAAATTGACGGGCACGGGTCTGGCCTTTCACGGCACCAGCTCGATGTTTACCGGCAACACCAAATTTCAACTGACCATGAAGCAACTACGATCCAGCAAATTCAAGAACGCATTAATGAAGGCTTTTATGTTTTCCTGCGCGAAGGAACCGTTGAACGCGACCTTGAAAATACCGTCGGCGCAGTCAATGAATCCAACGCCAGTCGGTTCGCATTTTGTACTGACGATAAATTAGTTGACTCCCTTTTAAATGAAGGCGAGATCAACGACTGCATTCGCAAAGCAATTCACCACGGTTTGCGGCCCGAAACGGCATACACAATGGCGAGTTTTAACGCTGCGCAAGCTCACCAAACCCCTTTCATCGGCGCCCTCAATCCGAATTACCAAGCTGACATCGTTGTCTTAGACGACCCGTATGATGTTAAGATCCACCAGGTCATCAAAAAAGGCCACTTAATTTCAAATCATGATTTTAATACCCAACCGCTATCGTTTGCGAAAAACACAATGAACTTTGCGCTTTCGCCAGCTGATCTCCAACTTCCGCTGAATTCAGCAACCGCAAACATCATTCAGGTAATTCCGAACCACATCGAAACTAAACATTTAGTCGAACCCGTTTCAATTCATAATGGAAACTTCTGTCCTGATCCTTCCAACGATCAACTTAAAATGGTCGTCGTTGAACGCCACCATCACACCGGCAAAATCGGCAAAGCAATCGTAAAAGGCTTCAACTTAACTCACGGAGCCGTTGCATCTTCAATTGCACACGACTCCCACAATATTATTGCCGTTGGAACCAATGACGCGGATTTATTTGCTGCCATTCAGCATCTTCAAAAAGTTGGCGGCGGAATCACCGTCTTTGCAAATCACCATGAATTAGCAACCCTCCCGCTTCAAATCGGCGGGTTGATGTCAAATCTTTCATATAAAGAGACCGCTCAAAAATTAAACGCGATCACCGCAGCTTACCAGTCAATCAGCCGGCCAATCGGCTTTAATCCATTTATTACCTTATCATTCTTAGCATTGCCAGTTATTCCAACTTTAAAATTAACTGCGCGCGGTCTTTATGACTTTGATCAGCAAAAGTTTATCCCCGTTGAGGCGAACGCAGATTAAGTTAAATGATGTAAAAGTGAATTTCAGATTCTACTATGATAAAATGCAAATAGTATTTTAATTTTAGGAGATAGATCAATGGCACTTAAAAGTAAATTGGCAATTGCTGCCGGAAAATCTTCTTATTGGTTTTTGCATAATGTAATGCACGGCGGAACGTCGCTTCCAGGCAAGATCACCCTTACAATCGATCCAGACGTTTTGAAGGAATTAGCAAAGGATTACGAAATCGTGATTGTTACCGGAACCAACGGGAAGACCCTGACAACCGCCCTCACGGTTAAAGTTCTTAAACAAAAATACCCGGAAATTTTAACCAATCCGAGCGGTTCAAACATGAAACAGGGGATCGTCAGCACATTTTTATCTGCTAAAAAAGTCAAGAACGGTAAAAAAATCGCTGTTTTGGAAACGGATGAAGCCAACGTGCCGATTATTTCAAAGTACGTTGCTCCAACCGCCTTTGTTTTAACCAACATTTTCCGGGATCAGCTTGACCGGTTCGGCGAAATTTACACCACATATAATAAGATCCTTCAAGGAATCAAATTGCACCCGCAAGCTAAGATTATTGCGAACGGCGACGAACCGTTATTCCACAACTTGCAGGATCTGCCAAACCAAGTTGTTTACTTCGGCTTTGACAATCAACCGGATCAAGATCAAAAGGCACCCGCTAATACGGATGGGGTCTTATGTCCAAATTGCGATCACATTCTTCATTATTATAGTCGCAGTTACGGCAACTTGGGAAAATACTTCTGTCCCCACTGTGGATTTGAACGGCCGGAATTAACATACCGGATGAATCAAATTGTGGATCAAACGCCGCAATCATCAACCGTTAAAATCGATGATCACGAATTTACGCTTCACATTGGCGGAACGTATAACATCTATAACGCGCTTGCCGCATATTCTGTTGGCGCTGAATTTGGTTTGTTGCCACACGAAATCACGAAAGCCCTTGGTGCGGATGATAAAAACATCTTCGGGCGGCAAGAAGTTGTCCACGTTGGGGATAAAGACGTAACGATCATCCTTGTTAAAAACCCGGTCGGTCTTGACCAAGTATTGCAAATGATCAAAACAGACAAGAACCCGTTCTCCCTTGCATTCCTGTTAAATGCGAACTACGCTGATGGGATCGACACCAGTTGGATCTGGGACGGCAGTTTTGAAGAATTACCATTTGACCACATTCCATCTGTTTTGACCGGTGGTGAACGGTATAAGGACATCACTTTCCGGATGCGCGTTGCCGGCGTTCCCGAAGAACATTTTGCCCAACGGCCGGACTTAAAGGAAGCCGTCAACTATATCAAACAAATGCCGACAAAGCACGTTTACGTTTTGGCAACCTACACCGCAATGTTGCAATTGCGGAAGATGCTTGCTGACGAAGGTTACATCAAAGGAGGAATGGAATAATGCAATATCATTTGAATTTAGCCCACCTCTATGGTGATTTGCTCAATACTTACAGTGACATTGGCAATATTTTGGTTTTGAAATACTATGCCAAACAAATGGATACCGATATTGATGTTCAAATCATTTCTTTAGATGATGACTTTGATCCGGATAAATTCGACTTTGCCCTGTTCGGCGGCGGTCAAGATTATGAACAAACGATCGTTTCAAAAGACCTGCCAAATAAAGCAGCGGCCATTAAAAAGTTCATTAACGATGATAAACCAATGCTTGCGGTTTGCGGCGGCTATCAATTGCTTGGTCAATATTACATTGGCGCGGATGGCAAAAAGATTCCGGGAGTCGGCGCCCTGCCGCACCGGACTGAAACCCAGATCAATAACCGTTTCATCGGCGATATTCGAATCAAAAACGAAGAAACCGGCGAAGAATATCATGGTTTTGAAAATCACAACGGGGTAACGTTCCTCGGCGAAGGCGAACGTCCCCTCGGAAAAGTGATTGAAGGTCATGGGAACAACGGTCAAGACGGTTCTGAAGGTGCAATTTACAAAAATGTCTTTGGAACATACTTCCACGGACCAGTTCTCGCCCGGAACGGAAACCTTGCAAAACGTTTCTTATTATTAGCACTGAAAAAGAAATATCCCGATGCTGACTTTAGTCAACAAGAAGCATTGGAAATTAAACCAACATATTAAAAAGAACGGTTGCGCCTGATTGCGCAACCGTTCTTTTTATGCCTTCGTAATATACACATATAATTCAGTTGTTGAAAACCCAATCGAATACTTGATTCCATGGTTGATAATCGTTTTCGACGTTGTCTGGGTTTTATCCTGATTCTTCGTTTTGCTTTCAAATTCATGCATGACCTGCTTGCCATTGGCACCCAGCGCTTGACTGAAAAGCGCAAACGCCGTGCCGAATTGCTGAGCCTGAGCCTTGTCCTTAAAACTTTTGACCGGGATCATCATTGTGGCTCCCATCAAATCTCCGTTTTTCACATTCAAGCGCAACGTATATGCGGAATTATCCACGGCATTGTGGATTCCATTCAATTGTACTGGAAGTTGTTCACTCTTCGTTGTGGATTGTAACTGCTGAACCCTTTGTTCGACCTGTTGCGCCTGCTTCATTTGCTGCATCAGTTGAGGATTCGGTGAACTTGGGGCCTTCTTCAAAGCCGCCGCTGCCTTTAGTATCTGAACTTCCTGTGGGGATAACTTGCTCATGACGACCATTTGATTGTACTTTTGCACAATCTGCTGGTAGTTGCCAAGTTTTTTCGCCGCGTTCACCGTTACGGTTTGCTGCTGTTGCTGCCCGCCATGCGCAGCCGTGATCTTCACTTTTTGTTGCTGGTCACTTGCTGGAACCTGAATCACAAAGGTTTTATCGTGAACCTTAACGCTGTGCTTTGCCCCATTGCTAATTTGATAAGTAACGGTATTTTGATTAGCGGTATGCCCCTTAACAACCGCAACCATTTCATCCGGTGAATAAGTTTTCGCCGTGGTCGATAAACTGACCTTGCTACAGCCGGTTAGAAACAATGAAAGCCCCGCGGTTAAAATTATTCCTAATTTTTTGTGCATGTTCATTCCTCCTAATCCATCTGAATATTGCCTTCAAATTGTGAATTATACAAGTCAGCATAGAAGCCGTTCTTCGCCAATAACTGGTTATGCGTTCCGGTTTCCACAATTGAACCATGATTCATCACAATAATGTTATCCGCATCTTGAATTGTTGATAACCGGTGCGCAACTACAAAGCTCGTCCGGCCTTCAAGCAGCTTGTTCATGGCATGTTGAATCTGTAATTCAGTTCGTGTATCAACGCTTGAGGTGGCCTCATCCAAAATCAAGATTTCAGGATCAGCCACAAATGCCCGTGCAATTGTTAACAACTGCCGCTGTCCCTGTGAAATGTTCGACGCAGATTCATCCAAAACGGTTTGGTAACCATTGGGTAATTGTTCCACAAAATCGTCCACATGGGCCGCCTTCGCAGCCGCAAGAACCTCTTCATCCGTTGCATCTTCGCGGCCATACTTCAAGTTATCCCAAATCTTTCCTGAAAATAGCCATGTATCCTGCAAGACCATTGCAAAGTGGGACCGTAATTCTTCCCGTGTCAAATCACGGGTATCGACCCCGTTTAACCGAATCGAGCCGCCTTTAATATCATAGAACCGTTCAAGCAGGTTGATGATTGTCGTTTTCCCGGCACCGGTCGGCCCGACGATCGCCGTCATATGCCCTTGCTTGACCGTCAAATTATAATCTTCCATCAAAATCGGCGCATTGTCATAGCCGAATTTCACGTGTTCAAATTCAATCAGACCAGCCGGATCCTTTTCAACCGGTAACCCGGATTTCGTTTCCTGCATATCCGGTTCATCCAAGACGCCAAAGACCCGTTCAGCAGATGCGATCGTTAATTGGATCGTGTTTGCCAAATTGGCCAACTGAGAAATGGGTTGTGAGAAGTTGGTCGTGTATTGCAGCATCGCCTGCACATTCCCTAATGAAATCTGCCCGCTGGTAACTTGAATCCCACCGACAATCGCAACGCAAACGTAAGTCAGGTTACTGATAAATGACATGATCGGCATCATAATTCCGGAAGCCATTTGGGCCCGCCATGATGCTTGGTATAAGGCTTCGTTTTCTTTTTCAAAGTCATCGATCGTCTTTTGTTCCCGGTTAAAACTCTTGATCACGTTTTGCCCAGCATAGTTTTCTTCGATTGCGCCGTTCAAAATTCCGAGGTGCTTTTGTTGCGCGCCGAAATTTTTCTGGGATTGCGGGGCAATGATTCCGATACAAATCATGCTTAACGGTACTGAACAAACGATGATCAACGTAAGTTTCCAGCTGATCGTCAACATCAGCCATAATGTGCCGACAAGCTGAACAACGGAAGTTACCAGCTGCATCAAACTTTGCTGCAAGGTCGATGAAATGTTATCCATATCATTAATGGCCGTACTGATAATGTCCCCGTTCGAGTGCGTGTCATAGTAGTTGACCGGCACCGTCATCATTTTATGTTTCAACTGTTTCCGCATGCTATATACGGTATGCTGCGACATGTAGTTCATGATGACCCGTTGGATAAACGTTAATACGGCTGAACCGACGTACATGGCCATGACGATCATTAAAATGTGGCCGATTTTGTGAAAATCAATTGGCCAGTGGTGCATCGCAATGCCGGCTTTTTGCATTGCCGTTCCTTTCATCACGCCTTCAAAAATCGTTGTCGTTGCCTGACCTAAAATTTTTGGTGTCCGAATCTGCAATACTTGGGCGGTGATCGCCAATGCCATCGTGATTAAAATGGCCGCAATCTGATTCTTCATGTACTTCAACAACCGCCACGTTGTTTTCCAAAAATGTTGCGGTTTTTCAATTGGACCGCGATTCCGTTTAGGCATTTTGCTCACCCTCCTTTGATTCCCGGATCTGGGAGTTCACAATTGACTGGTAAACCTTGTTCGTTGCGAGTAATTCCTGGTGGGTCCCCTGACCGACGACCTTGCCTTTATCCAATACTAAAATCAAATCAGCATCGGCAATCGTTGAAACCCGCTGACCAACAATAACCACAACGTGTTTTTGAATTTCTTCATCGGTTTTTAAGGCTGCGCGTAACTTTGCATCCGTCTTAAAGTCCAATGCTGAAAATGAGTCATCGAAAACGTAAATGGAAGCCTGCTTGACCAAGGCGCGCGCAATCGCTAACCGTTGCCGCTGCCCGCCAGAAAAGTTAGCGCCGCCCTGTTCAACGTGCGCGTCAAGCTGGCCGTCCAGTTCCTTTACAAAATCACTGGCTTGCGCAATCTCAAGGGCATGCCAGATCTGCTCATCTGAAGCCTGCGCATCGCCAAATTGCATGTTTTCGCGCAATGTTCCTTCAAACAGGTTCGCCTTTTGCGGGACGAATGCAACGGCTTGGTGAATGGCCTGCAGCGTCGTGTTCCGGACATCAACGCCATTGACTTTGACTTCACCCTGAGTCGCGTCATAAAACCGCGGAATCATGTTGATCAAGGTTGATTTCCCTGACCCGGTTCCACCGATGATCGCCAACGTTTGTCCGGCATGCAGCTTAAAGTTGACCCCTTCAAGCGCATCCTTTTGGGCATCCGCATACTTGAACGCCACGTTGTCAAATTCAAGCGCAGATGGCTTATCCAATGATTGCGGATCCTTGGCGTCCGTGATCGGCGTCGTCATGTTCAAGATCTGATTCAACCGTTTGGCTGACGCTTGGGCCCGGGGAACCATAACGAACACCATTGAAAGCATCGCAAAGCTCATCAAAATTTGAGCCGCATACGTAATAAAGGCGATCATGTTCCCGACTTTCGTTGCTTGAAAGGCAATCAAATGACTGCCCCAGTAGGTAATCACAACGTTGGTTGCACTCATGATCAAAGTCATTAACGGCATCATCAATCCAGTAATGTTGTAAACCTTGATTGCATTGTGGGTATAGTCTTTGTTGACTTCATCAAAGCGTTGCTGTTCCAGTTCATCTTGGCGGAATGCCCGGATGACCCGGACACCGGTCAAGCCTTCCCGGAAAACCTGGTTGACCCGGTCAGTCTTTTTCTGCATCGCAAAGAATAACGGTCCGGCAAAGCGAATCACCAGTGCCATGATGACCGCGATCAACGGCAAAATGACAATAAAGATTGTCGTCAACGTTGCACTCCGACGGTAAGCTAAAATGCTTGCCCCGATCAACATTAATGGTGCCATTAACATCATCCGCAAAAACATCAACGTTACGTTTTGAATCTGCATAATGTCGTTGGTTGTCCGCGTAACCAGTGATGATGTCCCGATCTGTTTCATTTCATCATGCGAATAGTTGATCACTTTGCGATAGACGTCGCTGCGCAACCGCTGCCCTAACTTTTGCGAACCTTTTGCTGAAAAATAAACGTTAAACGCTGCGGCCGCAACACTGATCAGCGAGAAGATCATCATCTGAATACCGACCATCCAAATGTAATGAACATTGCCCTTCGCAACCCCGTTATTCACGATATTCGAAGTCAACGTCGGCAAGTACAGCGTCGTCATGACTTGAATTGCCATGAAAATCGTTGCCCCGATAACTTTCGATTTCGGCAACCGCTTCTTCAATAAATTAATCATCCGCATTTCCTCCTTTGCCTTGGATTCCGAATTGTAACCAATTCAATAAGGTATTAAAATTTTGAATCGCTTCCTGATACGGATCATCGACGTTAAAGCGGTCCGCCATAAAATACATGCTGATCGACTGGATCATCATCGTTGTGATCTGTCGGTTAAGCAAAACATAATTATGCTCGGTCAATTCGATCCGTAATTTCTGCTGGTTGATCAACTCCCGGTCATCATCGTGCTTTGACCGCCGTTGCTGATGAAGTGCCTTGCGCATTTCCTTAGAATTACGGAACTGGAAAAAGGTATTCTTCCAAAAAGCGTGATTCTTTTCATTCCGCATCATATCAAGAATATCCTTAAACAAAAGCGGTACTGCCGCAAAGAAATCACCCTGGTGTTCCTGCAAAAGCTGATGCCAAGTTCGATACCACTCTTGCGAAAACTGCATCACCAAGTAAGTCTGCAGATCATATTTATCTTCAAAATACTGGTAAAAACTTCCGCGCGGAATTTCAGCAAGTTTAATAATATTACTGATGGAAGCGTCAATCGCCGGCACCCGAGAAAACTCTTCAAAACCCGCCTTCAATAGCCGCCGCTGCTTCTCCTGCGGAAGATTCAGAAATGTTTGCTTCGGCATTTTTTCATTCCTTTCTAGATATATGACACACTGTCATATGACAATATGTCATATTAGTGCTTTAAGAACCAAATGTCAAATTAATTTGAATCATTTCAATTCGCTTCCTCCTTAAAATTTAATTGGAAATCAACACCTTAAATGTCCGAAAGTATTTCCTTGGTATAACCCCCAACTATGATGATTGCTATTCAAAAGATATTTTTTTAGATATAAAAAGATCCTGCTTTTCAGCAGGATCTCTAAACCTTATATCAACCTATTTTTCCGCAAACACCACTTTTTCTTCCGTATCAATGTAGCTTGCGGAAGCCGGTGTTGCGAACACCATTTCACCGTTCTTGTCGCTGAAGATTCCTAACGCTGCGATCTGCGCCATGTACTTCTTCAACGGTTCAGCTTCAAGTTCCGTTTTTACGTAGTTGAGCTGTAAGTGGTGCATTGTGTTCTTCGTTGCTGAGCGAAAACCTAAGTTTAATTTCTTCATTTAAATTCCCTCTTTCGTAATTAATTCGCTGACCGATTATTCACTAACTGCTGGTGAAGCTGAAAGCTCTTCGGTTCGGGTAACCTTGATGTTAACAACATTTTCGCCCGTCAACTTGCCGATGATTTCAGCAAATTCCGCGATCTTGTCATCGGTTGCGCTGGCATTCACGCCGTTAAATGTCCGGCGGCGGGTCTTGCCTTCGCCTAAATCATGTTCCAGGTAAATTCCGGTTTTCTTCCATTCTGGTTTAACTGTCATTTTAAATTCCTCCAATTTCTAAATGGCTGAAAATCAAGTTCGATCACGACCTGTTATCGGATCAAGATTGATTTTCAAGTTCATCGTGGTGGTGTAAGTTGCGCGCCCCTTACATCTTTATTAACGAATTGACCCGCGATTTTTCCCACCCTCAAAATTGATTTTTTTCAAAAAAAGATTCAACTTTCTTTCGCAACCGGGCTTTCCGGCGGTAAATTGCATTCGGATGAACCCCAATTTGCGCGGCGATTTCCGCCACTTTTTTACCTTGAAGCCGTTGTTCAACGTACAGCCATTCCTTGGCAGTACAGATTGCCCGAATCGCTGCCAACAATTCAGCATCTTCAATTCCGGCATGCACATCGACCCGTTCATCCACAATATCCCAATCTTCATTGGTTGCTGAAATGATCGGGGCTTCAACTTCATGATTGCGCTGCTGCTTGCGTAAATAATCCAGCAAGCCCCAGTAGATCTTGGTGAAGAAATAGTTAAACCGGCGTTTTCCGGTATACTGATTCGTCGCATACGCCTTTAAATACAGCAGGCGCCCTTCCGAAACCAAATCATCATAATCATTATGGGCTTTCGTAATATGCAGTTTCTTCAACACCGCATAAATCACGGTGTCATCGGCTAATAATTCCTTAAATCCATCTTGATTTTCCACATTCAAATCCGGTCATGACGTTTCCTTTGCTTGAATTTCAACCTGGCCAAATTGATACTTCAAGCATAAAAAATTCGGTTAATTCTTAATAGATAGCAATCAATTTCAAAGGTTTAGAATTGAATCGAATTCTAAAATTCAGAATGGTTAAAGAAAGCGTTGACAGGAGTGCTACCCGTTAAGTAAAATTTATAAATATAACAAAATATTATCATTTTTAATAAAAATTAATAATCCAGTCAGGAGTTATGCCCATGCTGATTACATATCACGTTAATACGAACCAGCTTCGCCATTCATCCCGGATCGTGATCGATCATGATGCCACCCTCGATCCAGCAATAACCATCATGTTTTGTAAAATCCATGAACAAAATCTGCGCACCATGATTTTTCGCAACGATGGCACGATCATTAAGACCCCGCAAACTCCGAAAGTACTGATCAAAAAGCTGCTTGCGCCGCACGGTGATCTTGGGGCAGTTCTGATCGACGGGATCGTCAACCATCTTTATCAAACTTCGCACCCCGGAACGCGGCAGCTGCCGATCATGGGCAAAGAATGCCTGATTTTCCCCGCAGCTGGAATGACGCGCCATCCAGGTTGCTGGGTCTTCTTAAACAAATATCCGATTCGCAAGGAAAGCCCGTACCGCTTCACGGTCGATGTCCCGGAATACGACATTGAAATCCGGCTGGAGGTCGACCGCAAAGTTTTTCAAACCAATAAAAATACCGCGTACCAGTGTTACGGCGTGGCTCAAGCCATCTTTCCGCAGCGGTTCACGGTTAAACTGCCGCCGCATTATGAAACGACACTTACTAATCAAGAAGTCGCCAACATCATAAGTTCGTTAGGAACGTCGCGAATCGTCAAGATCTTGAAGGATAATTTCGGGATGAGTTTGTGGGATATTAAACGGATAATTAAGTAAAAAAGAAGACTTGTCATAAAAACAAGTCTTCTTTGCCTATGTATAAATTTTAAGCTTTCTTTTTGAAACAATCAGTTGGTAAAAGTACTCCAAAAAGTGGGCATATTCCAATTGCAAATAATAACATCAAAATCGTTATAACGATATTAAAACCAATGTCCCGAAAACGTCGAACTGTTACAGGGATAATCAATAGATTGGCAACAATAACATTTGTCGCAATTATTATTTCAAATATTGTTACCATTAATCCATTAATATTCATCAATGTAAATACCAAAATCAAGTTACATCCTGTAAATAAGATTACATAGAAATAAATCATTGGAAATAAATATCCTCTACGAGTGGTAATTCCTTTGAAATCTATTAATCCATGAAAAAAATCAGAAATACTTTCTTTAAAACTTACATATCCTTGTTCATTAATTTTATGCATTTTTAATAATCCTCCCTTTCTTAATCATCGTCATCATCACTTGGCGGGAAAAGCATAGCCAATATTGTAAAAACAAATGTTATAAAAGTTAAACTCATATCTGTTGCAGTACTGATTATATCTGTCCACTTTTCTATCCCAGAATTAAAACTTTTTTCAATCTTTAAATCGTTAAATTGTTTAACGGAATAAACACAACATAAGAAAGCAATAAATATCAATGCTAGACTAAAAAGATAACTACCAGATTTTGTAATTATTGTAAAAATAATAATCATAACGCTTAGGCATGTTCCTAAAATGAAATTTCTTTTTTTAGCAATTTTTATATTTTTAGAAAATAAACCTATAAGCAAACATATAATTGTGACTAAAATAGCAAAGCCATATACACTCATCACAATCTTATATATAAAATTATCATCTTGTGAGAAAAATCCTAAAATTAATCCTGTAGTTATCCAAAACAAGAAATACGATACTATCTGACAGCAAAGCCAAATTACTTTCTTATATTTTTCACAAAATGAATTAAAAAATATTTCCAAAATATAACTAATTATCCATAAAAAAACTAGGAAATAAAAAGAAACATCAATTCTTTTTATATAAATTTTAATTGATAACATTACTAATATAGGTATTAACATGCCTAATGCTAAGCAAGACAAAACTTGACTTATATATTTTTTATTACTCATGTAAATTTACCTTTTACATCACTATCCAAATACACAGCTATTCTTTCTGAAACTTTCCTGTCGGCATGCACAGCAAAACAAGCAAAACGATTTTATAAATCATTCCGATAATCGGAAACATCGGCGAAATAAACCCAATTATATTTAACGTGTAGTTCAGTCCGTTCTTCATTCCCGTATCACGAAGCCGGCGGACATTCAGGGCTAACAGCGGAATCATTAGTCCGAGTAAAACCAGCCCGGAAAGTGCCATCAACAGCCACGAACCATTTTGCAAACATCCGCTGATTACTTTCACTATCAAGCACCATATAAAATTAATAATCACATATGATAACAGGCCCCAGCCAAACATTTGCAAGTTAGCCCGGCCGTTAAAGTTAAATGCATTGCGGAAAAAAGATTTCCCCCCTTGAATAAAGGTAACCTTTAACTTTCCTTCAGTTCCGTCCGGGTTAAATACGACCACGGGCTCACCTCCGTTTTCATGACTTGCTTTCGTAGCAGTAATAATCACCACGACGAGACTGGCAATCATTCCAATGAAGCCGCCATACATCCATAACACCGGAAACCATTCAACCGATTGGGAAGCGGCTGCCAAATCACCTAAAAGACCAATGATTGCCCCCACAAACGGGAGCGCAATGATCATAATGATTTTCCCCGCAAGCCCGAAATGCAAAGAATGAGAATGGGCCATGCAGAGCATAAAAATTACTGCAACAATTAATGCTAAAACTAATCCAAATACCATTTCTTACTCCTCAAATTCTTTTATTATGATTTATCAATTATCCTGTGAATGATTCCGGTACTTACATATGTTTCCCCAAACAATAACTATAATTCCCAGAATCAAAGCTAAAATTATCCCCAATGCAACTCCAATCGCCATTCCGGCAGCGCCTCCAAGCATCCATAACATTGGGAACCACTCAGTTGCTTTTGAAGCCACCGTTAAATCACATCTAAATCCAATTACCACTCCAACAATTGGAAGAACGCCGGAAACCATCCCAGTTACAATTGCGATTACGATTGCAATCACAGTACAAACCTTTTTTGCCCGCGGCGATAGATATCTTGCCATATATACCGCATACACAATCAACGCAACAAGCACAATTGAAATCAGTAATTTCATCGCTTACTCCTAGAATCCTTTTATTAAATTCATTCCGTGATTCACTCACATCTCTTAAAATAATAGCAATATTTAAGTTACGATTACGATTCGCTTTAAAAAATTAATCTTTTCTTAAACTTTGGCATTAAAAAACACCAACTGCTTTCACAATTGGTGTCAGATTGAATTTCTATTTCATTTCGCCGCTTGGATTATCATGGTTTAACGTGATGATCTCACTTGGTTCGACCTTGAAGAAGTCGCTCACTAATTTCCGTAAGTCTTCCATTGCGGCTTCCATGTTTGCTGCCTGTTCTTTGGTTGCGGCTTCGGTTACTAAAACGGCATGCGTTGTCTCTTCCGTCAGCATGGTTCGTTTCGCTTCGCGCCAGTTCCAGCAGCGACAGATTGCTCCGCCTTGATCATAGTAGCAGACTTCGCCCGGAAGTGTCGGTTCGCTGTCATCAGCTCCCAACGGCCAAAATTCATCGCCGCCGGCAGTTACGCCTAAATGCATGTCGCCATCCATTTGGTCAAGGTCTTCACCACCGCACGGAACGCCATACCGCAATGAAATACTGTTATATAAATCAACTAATGGAATGATTGGCTTAAAGTCGCGATCCTGACTGACCCGTTTCAACATTGCTTCAATTGATGACCGGGCGCCTTTTTTCTTTTTGAACTGTTGATAAACTTTGCGCCAACTAGCAACGACCGGATTGTTGCGGAACGTTTCGGCTTGAATGTACTTCTTGGATTCTTCCTTCGCATCCGCAAGCAGCTTTTCAAAGTACGGATCGTCCTTTTCATCAACGTGATTGTTGATTCCGTCGACCGTAAAATATCTGATTTCGGCTTCCGGGAACTTTTCAAACAATGATTCATCTAAGATAAATTTTTTCATTTCTTTTTCCTCCTCACCTTAATTTTAAGGCAGTTAAAAAAGTGTGACAAGAGAAGAAAAACACCAGCCGTTTCCCACAGCCAGTGTTTCGTTCATTTCGTTTATTCAACCCCCATTTGTTGTTTAACAACGTTCACGATTTCCATGACGTAATCATGAACCAATTCAGGGGTTTTAGCTTCGCACATTACCCGCAATAAGTCTTCGGTCCCTGAAGGACGAACCAAGACGCGGCCTTCGCCGTCCATCTTTGCTTCAACTTCCTTGATGACCTTTTGGATTGCGGAATTATTCAATGCAGCCTTCTTATCCGTTACGCGAACATTTACAAGTTCTTGCGGATATTTTTCAACTTCGGCTGCTAATTCAGACAATTTCTTGCCGGTTTGCTTCATGACATTTAATAATTGAAGAGCTGTTAACATGCCGTCGCCCGTTGTATTGAAGTCTAAGAAGACGACGTGGCCGGATTGTTCGCCACCAAGGTTGTAGCCGTCCTTCAACATTTCTTCAACAACGTACCGGTCGCCGACTTGCGTCTTAACTGAATTCATTTCAGCCTTTTCCATTGCCTTGTACATTCCAAGGTTACTCATCACCGTCGTTACGATCGTACTCTTCTTCAACCGGCCGCGTTCATTCATGTACTTTCCGCAAATGTACATGATCTTGTCACCGTCAACAATGTTTCCTAATTCATCAACTGCGATGCACCGGTCGCCGTCCCCGTCAAAGGCAACGCCGGCTTGAGCACCTTGTTCAACAACGAATTTAGCTAAGGCTTCTGGGTGTGTTGAACCAACACCATTGTTGATGTTCAAGCCATCAGGGTTCGTTGCCATCGTTGTGAAATCAGCGCCTAAATCTGCGAATAAGCGTGAAACCAACGTACTTGTTGAACCGTTTGCCCCGTCGACGCAGATGTGCATTCCTGATAAATCATCCGGAATTGTTTGTTCAAGGAATTGAGTATACTTCAAAGCGCCTTCCTTAAAGTCGCTCATTGTTCCTAAGCCTTCTGCTGATGGGCGTGGTAATGTATCTTCGTCCTTATCAAGCAAAGCTTCGATTTCGGCTTCCTTTTCGTCAGACAACTTGTAGCCGTCGCCCCCGAAGAACTTGATTCCGTTATCTTGAACCGGATTGTGTGAAGCTGAAATCATGACCCCGGCGTCAGCATCTTGCAAACGAACCAAGTATGCTACCCCTGGAGTTGTGATTACGCCCAAGTCGAACACTTCAATTCCAACTGAAAGTAATCCGGCAATCAATGCGTGTTCAAGCATTTGGCCTGAAATCCGAGTATCACGTGCCACTAAAACCCGTGGTGCCCGTTCCTTATTTGTAGCATGTTGCGTCAACACATAACCGCCGCAACGGCCCAATTTAAATGCTAATTCAGGGCTCAAAGATTCATTCGCAATGCCCCGAACGCCATCTGTTCCGAAATACTTCAATTTCATCGTATTTTCCTCATTTCATATTAGTAACTAATATAGCTATTATATCATTTTGGCATCCATTGTTTCTTATGAATTGTTAAAACAAAAGAGCTCACAATAGTGATATTTTACCATAAACCCCGCTGAATGATTAGTCTTATCTTGAACAAACGCGGTTCGATACCATGATTCTGGTCATGATTAGGCATTGTTTGACTTTAAATTTTATCATTTTTACACT
>NZ_LWUD01000010.1 GCF_001654615.1 Ligilactobacillus aviarius | reverse complement strand
TTAATACCATTACGCTTAATCTTAAACAGTCCTAATTAAAATAATATAATAAGTTCGTTTTTGATAAAAGGAAAAAGGAGAAATCTCTTCTGAATTAAAAACTATTTTTAAAAATTCCAACAAAAAAAGGAGGATGGAAATCCATCCTCCTTGAAGACACGCTCTTAATTATTTAAGAGTAACCTTTGCGCCAACTTCTTCAAGTTTAGCCTTCATGTCTTCTGCTTCGTCCTTAGCAACGCCTTCCTTGATTACTGAAGGAGCGTCATCAACTAAGCCCTTAGCATCTTTCAAGCCAAGACCTGTAATGTCCTTAACAGCCTTGATTACCTTAACCTTAGCTGAACCTGCGTCTGTTAATTCAACGTCGAATTCTGACTTTTCAGCAGCGCCGTCTGCACCTGCAGCACCTGCAGCAGCAACTGGAGCAGCAGCTGAAACACCAAATTCATCTTCGATAGCTTTTACTAAGTCGTTTAATTCAAGAATGCTAGCTTCTTTTAAGTCAGCAATGATCTTTTCTGTATCTAATGCCATTTTATTTTCCTCCGAAATTTAAAAATTATTTTTAATTAATTATTCTGCATCTGCTTCTGCGTCAGCACCTTCGTCCTTGCTGTCTGCAACAGCCTTAACAGCATATGCAAAGTTGCGAACTGGTGCTTGTAATACAGAGAGTAACATTGAAAGCAAACCTTCGCGGTCTGGAAGTTTTGATAAAGCGTTGATTTCGTCTAATGATGAAACCTTACCTTCGATCATGCCACCCTTGATTTCAAGGTTTTCGTGATCTTCAGCAAACTTAACCAAAATCCGTGCTGGAGCTGTAACATCTTCTTCAGAGAAGCAAACAGCTGTTGGACCTGCAAATACGTCATCTAAGCCTTCAATTTCAGCCTTAGCTACGGCACGCTTTAAGTATGTGTTCTTAATAACGCGCATTTCAACTCCGGCTTCACGTAATTGTTTACGTAAGTCTGTAACTTCTTCAACAGTTAAACCACGATAGTCAACAACAACATTTGATACTGAGTTTTTGAACTTGTCAGCAACTTCGTCAACGATCGCAGCCTTCTTAGCGATAATTTCTTTAACCATGTTTTCACCTCCTAGTTGTAGATTAGAGTAATAAAAAACTCTATGTCTACACTAAGACATAGAGAAAGAACCGTATTCTCCTCGGCAGGATTTTGAGGCTTGCACCACCTGAGTCTTAGGTAGAACTATTATCAACTTTTTTAGTTTATCATAACCGGTTTTACCGGTCAATTACTTTTTTATTTAAGAGTGTTAACGTCAATTGTAACACTTGGTCCGAATGTTGAAGCAACTGATAAGTGCTTGATGTATGTTCCCTTAACAGCAGCTGGACGAGCCTTCGCAATTACTTCGTAAATTGCCATGAAGTTTTCGTTTAATGCTTTAGCATCAAATGAAACCTTACCAACTGGAACGTGAACGTTACCGTCACGGTCTGTCCGGTATGTTACTTGACCTGACTTAGCGTCTGTAACAGCCTTCTTAACATCCATTGTAACTGTACCAGTCTTTGGGTTTGGCATTAAGCCTTTAGGACCAAGAACCCGACCTAAACGACCTACTTGGGCCATCATGTCTGGGGTTGCGATTGCAACGTCAAAGTCTAACCAGCCATCTTGGATCCGTTGTGCCAAGTCGTCGTCACCAACAACATCTGCACCGGCATCCTTAGCTTCTTGAGCCTTTGGACCCTTAGCAAATACGATAACTTTTTGGTCTTTACCTGTACCATTTGGTAAAACCATTGCGCCCCGTAATTGTTGGTCAGCTTGCTTTGTATCAAGGTTTAAGTTAAATGCAGCTTCAACAGTTGCATCAAAGTTAGCAAAGTCAATCTTCTTAACTAATTCAAGGGCTTCTTCTGATGTGTAGCTCTTGTCAGCTTCAATTTGCTTTGCAGCTTCTAAATATTTCTTGCTTTTCTTTTTAGCCATTAGTGTTTTCCTCCTTGCAAAATGTGGTCATCGGATAAACCTCCCACTTGACATCTTTACTTTCGCAAAGTGTCCGACTGGGAAGCATGTTAATTATGCTTAGTCCTTAACAACAAAGCCCATGCTCCGTGCAGTACCTTCAATCATGCGCATAGCAGCTTCAACGTCTGCAGCGTTTAGATCTTGCATCTTTGTTTCAGCGATTTCCTTAACTTGGTCTTTTGTAACTGTTGCGACCTTCTTTGTGTTAGGTTCGCCTGAGCCTTTTTGTACACCAGCAGCCTTCTTAAGTAATACTGAAGCAGGTGGTGTCTTTGTAATGAAGTCGAATGAACGGTCTTCATATACATTGATAACAACAGGAATAATCATGCCAGCTTGGTCAGCTGTCCGTGCATTAAATTCCTTTGTGAATCCCATAATGTTGATACCTGCTTGTCCTAAAGCTGGACCTACAGGAGGAGCTGGAGTTGCTTTTCCAGCAGGAATTTGTAACTTAACTACGTTTACTACATTCTTTGCCACGGTAAAAACCTCCTCTTCCGTGTGTGGTTCGGATGGCCATTCAGATTTGACCTCCCACTAAGTATGTGTAAAACATACTTTTAGAATATACCACAAAAAAAGTTTCAGTGCAATGGTCTGCACTGAAACTTCTGCTTTTAAACAATGACTGTAATCGCAGCCGCAGCGATGATCAAAACCAAACCACCAACTGTAACTGCCATTTCACGATGCGTTTTCTTCTGTCCCAAAAACCAGATTCCGGTTAACGTTGCTAAAACAACAGATGTCTGCGATAAGATAAAGCCGGTTGCCAGTCCATTCATATTTGGCTGTGCCGAAATTAAATATGTAAGGGCCGCAAACGCAAAGAAAAATCCTGAAATAATTTGCTTATACGTTACTTTTTGAGCAAACGGATTGCCCTGTTTCCGGGCCAAAGTAATGATTCCATAAATCACTCCGACGATTACCATTCCAATTGCTTGCGGTAAGAAAGCTTGCTTGCCGTTAATGCTTGCTGCTTGCGGAGCGGCTGAGTAAGCCCAATATCCAATTTCACCAATCAGTAAAACAATAACTGCTTTACGCAAAGAATTGCTATCTTCCTTTGTTTTATGCTCACTCCAAACCGTCATCCAAGCACCGAGAATAATTACCGCCAAAGCAACAAAGCCAACAACTTTATCGATCATTGTCGGCCAATCGCCAAGCGCAACGACGCCCCAAAGCGAAGCTCCTAAAAGTTGAAAAGCTGTTGTAACCGGCATTGCCCTTGAAGAGCCGATCAACGTAAATGAATAAAAGGTAATCACTTGCGCCACTGCCCATCCAATTCCTGAAAGAATTGCCAGTAACAAATCTTTGCCTTGAGGAAACCCTAAATGTTCAATTTGATTATAAACGATTGCAAAGATCAACGTTCCAATCGTTGATCCGAGAATTTGATTTACAGGTTTGCCGCCAAATTTGGATGCAATTGTCGGATAGATTCCCCATCCAATCAACGGTCCTAATCCAATTAAAATTGCAACTAACTTCATTGAAGCTCACTCCATTTCAATTCTTTTATTAGTGGGTCAAGAACTTGCCGATAATTTGATCGACCTGTTCGTTTTCATGCAAAAGGCTATGCTCAGCCTGTTTTCCATGAATAATATATTCTTGATATTGCCGCCGAACATCCCTAACCAAATAACGCAGCGAAAGCGCCGAGTTAACTGAAACTTGTCCGTCTGAAAATGTTCCATCCTGTAAATTTCCCGCAATGTTTAGGAAACGAATGTCTGCGGGCATCCCAATGTTATTAGCTTTCATCCACCGGTAAAGGGGCGACATTTCAACCGGCCCCGTTGTTGTTAACGGATGGTCTTCAATGTATGGGGTTCGCTTACCGACTTCAAGGTCATTAAACGGAGCGCCGATCGTAACCACCCGTTTGACCTTCGAATTCCGTCCATCATATCCATATTGATTCAAATACATTAAAACCGATACACATCCCATCGAATGGGCAACCAGGTTCACATGCGAAATCCCATAATTCGTCTTTAACTGGTTCAATAGTTTCCAAATCCATTTAACTTGATGGGCAACATTTTCGCGGTTTTCTAAAAATAAAACCTGAATCAATGAACGCGGCCGTCCCCAAAAATAAATATGGCCCGTTCGCGAAATGATCGCCACGCATGAATTTTCTCCCCAATGGTTCTTCGCAAACCGTTTCAGCATCTTGCGAAAAGAAAAATACGTTCCCGAATAACCGTGAATGAAAAGCGTTGGTTCTTGAACTCGCATTTTTATCAATTCTTTCTATTCCTTAATAAAAATGAGGTTGTTTCCGCAACCTCACCCATTATAGTTAATCTTAAAACTGAATCTCAAATTAAACGATCTTGTCGATTTCATCAAAGCCGACTTCAACGTTTGTTTCGTGGCCCATCATTAAGATGTTTCCTTTGATCTTCATCTTTTCGCCGTCAACTTCCGTTACCTTGATTACTTGACCCTTAAATGGTCCATCGATAATTGCAACGGAATCACCCACGTTGACCTTAAAGTCTTGATGCCGCGTACTCATTCCAAGACCATGTAAAATCGTTTGGATTTCTGAGTCCAATAATGGGGCTGGCTTGCTTCCTGAACCGTGAGAACCAACAAATCCGGTAACCCCTGGAGTATTCCGAACAACATACCATGATTGGTCAGTCATTACCATTTCAACTAACACATAGCCAGGGAAAGTCTTTAACGTTTCGACCTTTTCTTTCCCCGTCTTGGTTGTTTCATGCTTTTCTTCTTCCGGAACAACTACCCGAAAAATGTAGTCTTCCATTCCCATTGATTGGGCACGAGATTCAAGGTTGGTCTTGACCTTGTTTTCATATCCAGAGTATGTGTGCAAAACATACCACTTTTTTTCTGATGTTTCTGCCATTGTGATCCTTCCATTCATCATTAATTCATTTAATTTCAAAGCAAAATAAAAAAACCTCGCAAAGCGAAGGTTTTTCAACTAACGTTAGTATAACAAACTTTTCTGCGTTTGACTAGATAAAGGAAATCAAACCTTGAACCGCAGCGTCAATGACTGCAAAAAAGATAATCAAGAGAATTGACATTGTAACAACCGTTGATGTATCTTTCCGGGTTTCACGTGCATTTTCCCACGTTGTATCCTTCATTGTTTGAATAACTTCTTTAAAAAATTTCAACGTTCTCGCTCCTTTATTTCGTTTCTCGGTGAAGAGTATGTTTATTACAATATTTACAGAATTTCTTTACTTCAAGGCGTTCAGTCCGGTTCGGATTCTCAGTGATCGTATAGTTCCGTGAACCGCAAACTGAACAAGCTAATGCAATTTTACGTTTTGAAGACATAATTCTCTCCTTCTAAAATCTCAAGATAACTATACAATTAATTCTTCGCACGTGTCAACTTATTCTGAAAGTTCATCCCGCAATTGGGCAAGTTTTTCCAACTGCTGATCATCCCACGGACTTTTTCGAACCGTTGACTGAATTTGATAATTTTTCGTTGCCTCACTGACTTTTCGCCGGGCATGTTTAATGTCCTGATATAATTCCCACGCCGGTTTCCGAAGAGCTCCTTGTGAAAAGATCGTCCATTGTTCCGCCTGATCACTGGTGGCGACTGTTACCTGCGTCAATGGTGAAAGAAGTTTTCCAGCCAACGATTCAATATAACTGTCAGCGGTCTGTCCTTCATCCGTCCAAATGATCGTTAGGTCATATTGTTGATAGCTTTTTGAAAGTCCCGGAACGTACATTGCATCAAAGACAACGATGATTTCCATGTCCATTTGTTTCCGGTAATTCGAAAGAACTTTCAATAACTGATCCCGTGCATCCTCTAGCCGGTCGGCCTTTTTTAACTTATCAAGCTGCGGCCAGTTGCCAATCATATTATAGGCATCCACAATCAAAATCCGCTTTTTCATCGGTTATTCTCCTCGCGATGAAAATGCTTGATACATCAATAGACTGGCAGCAACACTGGCGTTTAAACTTTGAACATGTCCTACCATCGGAATCGTCAGCATTTCATCACATTCCTTTTTCAAAAGCGGTGAAATTCCTTTTCCTTCATTTCCAATGACCATTGCCGTTGGTCCCTTGGCACTCCACTTCCGGAAATCTTGGCCTTTCATATCCGTTCCAAAGACCCATACTCCCCGTTCCTTTAACTGCTTTACGGTTTGAACTAAATTGGTAACCCGCGCTACCGGAACGTATTCAATGGCGCCGGTCGAAGTCTTCGCAACCGTTGACGTCAATTGAACCGCCCGCCGCTTAGGAATAATAATTCCATGAATGCCGGCCGCATCCGCCGTCCGTAAAATCGATCCTAAATTGTGCGGGTCTTCGATCCCATCAAGAATCAAGAAAAGCGGATCCTCATTGCGCTTGGCAGCCCGCGCAAATAAATCATCAACCGTTGCATATTCAAATGGTGAAACCGTTAAAACAACACCCTGGTGATTTTGATTATTACTCAGTTGATCCAGCTTGGTTTTCGGAACTTGGGAAACAATGATTCCCTTTTGTTTTGCCCGGGTCACGATCTCAGCGATGGCATCTGAGTTTGATCCTACCTGGACAAAAACCTTATTGATCGTCTGGCCCGACTTGAGGGCTGCCATTGCCGGGTGCCGTCCGATCACCATGTCATTTGTATTACTTTGAGCCACTTAAATTTTCCTCCTCAACCGTTTTAATACACCATGCTGCAATTTCATCCAACCGGTCCTTTTGTTCACTTAAATATAAGTAGCCAAAAAGGGCTTCAAACCCCGTTGAGATGCGATAAGTCATTACCGACGTATTTTTGGCTGATGTATGACTTTTCGCATTCCGGCCGCGCTTAAAATACTCTTGTTCTTCTTCTGTCAGAAGGTGCTGATCTTCCATTCGTCCGACTAAAAACGCTTGGGCCTTGGCCGAAACATACCGGGTTGCAATATGGTGCAACTTAGTTGGTTTGGTAAGTCCCTTTTGAAGCAAATGCTGCCGGACATACACTTCATAAATTGCGTCGCCGATATAAGCGAGCGCGATTCCGTTCATCTGATTATAATCTGCAATTGCCATTATTCTCTTCTCCACCGTGTTCCTTGCGCAGTATCTTCAAGAATGATTCCCTGGCACTTCAATTCATCTCGAATTTCATCACTGCGGGCATAGTCCTTATTTGCCCGGGCTTCGGTTCGTTCTTGAATCAGCTTTTCAATTTCTTCGTCCAATAATTCCTGCTTGGGCATCTTGATTCCAATAATCTGGGTCAATGCTTCAAACTTCGTCAACATTGCCTTGGCAAGTTCCTTTGAAACCTGCTCCTTTTCAGCATAAACGTTCATTAATTTTGCAAATTCATAAAGCGAAGTCATTGCATTTTGAACGTTAAAGTCATCGTCCATTGCCTTTTCAAAGTCGCTGACTAATTGTTCAAATTGACGTTGAACCGCTTCATCAGCTGAAATTTCACTGGCATCCTTCATCCGGTAATCAAGATTCCGATAAGCCGTTGTCAACTTTTCAAGGTTCGTCTTGGCTTCGGCCAGGTTTTCTTCCGTATATTGAATTGGCCGCCGATAATGCGTTGTTGCCATAAAGAACCGAATCACTTGCGGATCGACCTTCTTTACCAGATCATGAACCGTGACAAAGTTTCCAAGTGATTTGCTCATCTTTTCATTTTCCTTGCCAATCGTTACGAATCCGTTATGCATCCAGTAATTAACAAATTTATGCCCTGTCTTAGATTCACTTTGAGCAATTTCGTTTTCATGATGCGGGAATTCAAGGTCCACCCCGCCAGCGTGAATATCGATCGTATCTTCCAGATACTTAGTTGCCATCACCGAGCATTCAATGTGCCATCCGGGACGGCCCTTTCCCCACGGTGAATCCCAGGCAATTTCACCCGGTTTGGCCTTTTTCCAAAGAGCGAAGTCAAGCGGATCGTGCTTTTTAGCCTGTTCTTCATCCGTTACCCGTTCGCTTGCTCCCTGTTCAAGGTCATTGATCGCCTGACCTGAAAGTTCCCCGTAAGTCTTAAACTCGCGGGTCTTGAAGTACACATCGCCGTCAACCGCATAGGCAGCGCCTTTTTGAACCAATTCGTTAATAAACGTAATGATGTCATCCATATTTTCCATTACGCGCGGATTTAACGTTGCCCGTTGAACGTTTAACGCATCAATATCTTCGTAAAATGCTTTGATATATTTATCCGCTAATTCAGGAACTGTCATCCCGGTTTCCTGACTTGCCTTGATCAGCTTATCATCAACATCCGTAAAGTTTGAAACGTACTGAACGTCAAATCCCTTATATTCTAAATACCGGCGAACAGTATCAAACGCAACCACGCTCCGGGCATTGCCGATATGAATATAATTGTAAACGGTTGGCCCACAAACATACATCATGACCTTCCCCGGGTGGATCGGCTTAAATTCTTCTTTTTGATTAGTTAATGTATTGTAAATCTGCATTTTGCTCTCCTGTACACAAAAGAGGGTGACCAACGTCCGCCCTCTTTTATCAAATATTTGCCTTCACTAAGCACCAATTTCCTTTAATGTTTGTTCAAGGTGCTTCAATGCCTTTTCCCGTCCAAGCAATTCAATTGATGGTGCGAGGTCCGGACCGTGCATTGCGCGCGTTGTGGCAATTCGAATCGGCATGTATAATTGCCGTCCGCGAATCTTGGTTTCTTTTTGAATCGCTTTGATCGTGTTTTGAATTTCAGTTGCATCAAAAATTGGCAGCTTCTTTACGCGTTCTGCAAATTCTTTTAATACAACCGGTGCCGTTTCAACTGCAAGTTCTTCCTTGGCAGCATCATCCAGCTTGTCTGGTTCACTGAAGAAAACATCAGCCATTTCAACGATTTGACCCGTGTAAGACATTTGTTGTTTGTATAAACTTGTCAATTGACGTGCCCATTCGATCTTCATTGTGTCTGGGTTTTCTTCGATCTTGCCCGCTTTGATCAATTGCTTCAATGCTGAATCAGCGATCACGTCTGAGTTTGCAGCCTTGACATACTGGTTGTTGATCCATTCAAGTTTCTTAATATCAAAAGCAGCAGGTGACTTGCTTAACCGGTTAGGATCAAACATTTTGATGAATTCCCGTTGGTTAAAGATTTCTGATTCACCAACTGGTGACCAGCCTAACAATGTAATAAAGTTAAACATTGCATCTGGTAAGTAACCGAGTGAACGGTATTGTTCGATAAATTGAAGAACCGTTTCATCCCGCTTGCTTAACTTCTTCCCGGTTTCAGAATTAATGATCAATGACATGTGACCAAATTGAGGAGCTTCCCATCCAAAAGCTTCATAAACAACCAATTGCTTTGGTGTATTAGCAACGTGGTCGTCACCCCGCAAAACGTGTGTGATTTCCATCATGTGATCGTCAACAACAACCGCAAAGTTGTAAGTTGGCATTCCATCACGCTTTTGAATGACAAAATCACCACCGATCGTGTCTGATTGGAAACTGATGTGGCCCTTTACAATATCATCCCATTCATATGTCTTGTTATGCGGAACATGAATCCGAATAACCGGCTTGATGCCCTTTGCCCGTGCAGCTTCTTGACTTGCCTTGATTTCATCATCTGACATTCCTTCATATTCATAAACATACCGGGGAGCTTCACCACGTGCTTTCTGTTCTTCACGTTGCTTTTCAAGTTCTTCTTCGGTCATGTATGATTCGTATGCTAAGCCCTTATCAAGCAATTCTTGAATTAATGGCTGATAAATGTCTTTCCGTTCTGATTGACGGTATGGACCATACTTACCTGGCTTATCTGGACCTTCATCCCAGTCGATTCCAAGCCACTTTAAGTTTTCCATTTGACTCTTTTCACCATCGGCAACGTTCCGTTTGGTATCAGTATCTTCGATCCGTAAAACGAAAGTTCCCTTGTTATGCCGAGCAAAAAGATAGTTAAACAATGCTGTTCGAGCATTTCCAATGTGTAAGTGTCCTGTTGGACTTGGTGCGTAACGCACTCTGACTTTATTCTTAGCCATTAATAGCGCCTCTTCCTTGTTATTTTTATCTAAAGCTGCAACAAACCGCGATCACGCTTTGCCGTTCTTATTTATGAATATTTACCGTTTAATTTTACAATGAAATCTTAAAAAAATAAATGCTTCATCACTAATTATCATTTTTTTCATTCAGTTCGCGTTTGGAATGAGCTAATTTAGCAAAGATCATTCGCCCGGCATCCGTTTGAATTGCACTTGTAACTTCAACTTCGACCATTTTATTCATGAAGAATTTCCCATCTTCAACCACGATCATCGTTCCATCGTCAAGGTACGCAACCCCCTGTTGGCGTTCGGTCCCGTTTTTGATAATCGTTACCCGTAATTTTTCACCCGGAATAACCCGTGGTTTCAATGACTTCGCTAACTGATTGATATTCAAGACCCGCACGTTTTGAAATTCGCTGACCTTGTTCAAATTATAATCGTTCGTAATGATTTCAGCGTCCATCAGTTTCGCCAATTTGATCAATTTACTATCAACTTCTTGAATATCATCAAAGTCGCCATCATACATTTCAATCGGGACAATTTTTTCAGCCCGTAATTTATTCAAAATGTCCAAGCCACGCCGGCCGCGAACCCGCTTGATACTATCACCGGAATCAGCAATATATTGAAGTTCGTATAATACAAAGTTAGGAACGACCAGGGTTCCTTCAAGAAAACCGGTTTTAGCCAGGTCATAGATCCGCCCATCGATCAAAATATTGGTATCCAGCAACTTATAGTGATAGAAATTTTGTCCGGCTTTGCGTTCCAAAACCGTTCCATCCGGTGAATTCTTTTCCTTCTTTTTACGATTAAAAAGATTGCGGAATTCGAGTGTCCGGGATCGCCCGACCACAAAACCGAGATACCCAAATAAAATTAAAATCGCAATCGGCAAAAAGGCACTTACAAAAAGCGAATGTGACCGCGTCAATGGGGTCGTGATCAGAAAGCCGAGAATCAACGCTAAAATAATTGCAATTACCTCTGAAATCAGACTATCCGTTTGCTGGTGCAGTAAATTCTTTTCAATCCGATCGATTATCCGGTCAAATGGATCGACAAGCAAAAATGAAAGCAACGTAAAGGCAATCAGGCCAATCAGCATGTCCATTGGAGCATTTGCAAGCCATGGATTATGAACATGAACCATTGCCCAAAGTGCCGGTAAAAATGAGTACCCAGCACCGATTCCTAAAATCATTAATGCAATGCGTATCAATTTTTTCCGCATAATCTCACCTTCTTCCTATCTGAAAACCATCTTTAGTGTTTCTGCAAGGGTTTGAACGCCGACAACTTGAATATTGGCCGGAATTTGCCAGCCATCAAGATTATTCTTCGGAATAAAAACGCGTTTAAAACCCAGTTTGGCTGCTTCAGCAACCCGTTGTTCGATGCGGTTGACCCGCCGGACTTCCCCCGTTAATCCGAGTTCTCCGATGAAGCAATCTGTCGGCGAAGTTTCCGCATCGCGGTAGCTGGAAACAATGCTGATTGCAATCGAAAGATCAATTGCGGGTTCATCGAGTTTCACTCCGCCGGCCGCTTTCAAATATGCATCTTGATTTTGCAACAGCAAGCCTGCCCGCTTTTCAAGAACTGCCATGATCAAGGCTACGCGGTTATGGTCAAGCCCCGTTGTCGTTCGTTTGGCATTTCCAAAAGCCGTTGGGGTTACCAGGGCCTGGATCTCAACCAAAATCGGACGCGTTCCCTCAAGCGAAACCACCACTGAGGAACCCGTTGCACCACGTAACCGTTCTTCAAGAAAGACTTTAGATGGGTTCGCAACTTCAACCAATCCGCCTTGTTTCATTTCAAAAATTCCAATTTCGTTTGTCGAACCAAACCGGTTTTTGACTGCCCGTAAAATCCGGTAAGCCCGGTGCTGGTCGCCTTCAAAGTAAAGCACCGTGTCGACCATGTGTTCCAAAATCTTGGGACCGGCAATCGCTCCCCCCTTGGTAACGTGCCCAACAACGAAAACCGTTACGCCGTTCGTTTTCGCAATTTTCATCAAATCAGACGTCACTTCGCGAATCTGGGCAACGCTGCCGACTGCCGAAGTCATTTCCGGTTCTTGCATGGTTTGAACCGAGTCAATAATGACGTAATCCGGTTTTAATTCTTCAATATTTTGCCGAATACGGTCCATATTCGTTTCTGGATACAGGTAAAAATTGCTTCCGCCAACGCCGAGCCGGTTAGCCCGTAATTTGATCTGAACTGCACTTTCTTCGCCTGAAACATACAGGACTTTTTGCGTTTGAGCCAGCTGTCCGGAAACCTGCAACAGCAGCGTTGACTTTCCAATCCCGGGATCCCCGCCGATCAGCACAAGGGAGCCGGGAACCACGCCGCCGCCAAGTACCCTGTTAAATTCTTCATATTGAGTTTTTACCCGCGGCGTTTCCGAAGTTGAAACCTCGTCGATCAACTGGGGTTTAACTTCGTTGCCCGCAAATGTCATGTGGGGTTTCTGCTTAATCGATGACGGCTGTTCTTTAACCTCTTCAATTAATGAATTCCATGCCCCGCAATTCGGACACCGTCCAAGATACCGGGGTGAAACGTACCCGCATTCCTGACATACATACTGTGTTTTTGTTTTTGCCATTCTCAATCATCCTAATTATTTTCCTGATGAACCAAAGCCTCCGGTCCGTTTCATTTGCGGAGTTTGTTCATTATCACTCGTTAAATATGGAATAAAGATTCCCTGACCAAGCCGTTCACCTTTTTTGATCACTTGATCGCGAACCCCGAAATTAACCAACTGGAAGAAAATTTCGCCTTCGTTGTTCGCATTGCCGTAATAATCAGCATCCACGATTCCAACCCCGTTGGGAAGAACGATGCCGCGCTTTAACGGCGAACTTGAACGATTCGCCAACATCAGAAATTCATCATCGTCCATGTAAGCCTTGATTCCCGTTGGAACAAGGTATGGTTTCAAAACATGATTGGCATCTTCATAATCTTGGTCAGTAAGGGGCTTTTGCTCCCGTAATGATTTAAAAATTTTAACAAAATTCAATTTCCAAATACTTGGAAGAACAAAATCTTCGGCCGCACAAAAATCATAGCCGGCAGCATGCTGGGTTGCTCGTTGCGGCAACGTCAAGCCTGCATTTTGATAACGTGAAACAACTTCAAAACCACGATTCATAGTAATTCTCCTCTGCTCATTCTTATTTATTAATCATACCATTAAAAACTTGAATATGGATAACTTTATTAGCCCGAATATGCTAAACTTTATGGTAAGTGGAGGTTTAATTATGGAAGCAATTTGGAATGAAAATGAACTGATCTACCAGGAGAACGATGAAATGATCGCTAACCTTGGATTCCGTCATTTTTCACCTTCATCCCTCTATGTTATTGAACGGGTGTGGGTCAAAGATGACCAAAGTTTGAAAATTAAATTAATTCAAGCCTTTATTCAGCACTTTAAAGCCGATGATCTGCAAATTATCCCGCTTTGCCCTGAAGCCCTTGAATTTTTCAACCATCATCCTGAATTTGATTCATATTTAGCCAAACCACTTCACTCAATTTAAAAGGAGGATTACTGATGGATCAAAATCAACTTAAAAAACTCGTTGGAGAAAAATCAGTCGAATTTGTCAAAGATAACATGATTCTTGGACTTGGAACCGGAACAACCGTTAAATACATGGTTGATGCCCTAGGCAAGCGCGTTCAAGAAGAAGGCCTTCACATTACTGGGGTAACAACTTCTGAACGGACGGCCCAACAAGCTAAAAGCCTTGGAATTCCGTTAAAGTCAGTTGATGAAGTTGACCATATCGACTTAACGATCGACGGCTCAGATGAAATCAGTTCTGATTTTCAAGGAATCAAGGGTGGCGGTGCCGCATTGCTTTTTGAAAAAATCGTTGCGATCAATTCGGATAAAGTAATGTGGATCGTTGATGAAAGCAAACTTTCACCAAAATTGGGCTCATTCCCGCTCCCGGTTGAAGTCATTCCATACGGCAGTCAAAAAGTGTTTGAACGGTTTGAAAAGAAAGGCCTCAACCCGAAATTCAGAATCGACCCGCAAACAAATGAACGCGTTCGGACCGATTCAAATAACTATGTCATCGACCTTTACTTGCATGAAATCGATCATCCGCACACATTGGCAAAATATTTGATCAGTCAAGTCGGAGTGGTTGAACAAGGCTTATTCCTTGATATGGTCAACACGGTGATCGTTGGTCGGCAAGATGGTCCAGAAGTAATTCAGGTTAAACGTTAATTTTGAGGTGAATATTTATGAGTAAAGCAATTAGTCAAGAACAATTACAAAATTTCCAAGCTGACCTTGATAAGCTTGAAGGTCACGAAGTCAACGAACGGGCCGTTACCAAAAACGGAATTTTAAGCGTTAGTGCTGACTACCGTTCAGAAGTCGCAATGGACCGGGTCTTTTCAATCGACATTGACACCGGCAAAGTTGCTGACCAAAAACGGTCAGGCCGCTGTTGGATGTTTGCTGCTTTAAATACAATGCGGCACTCAATGCGCGAAAAGTTGCACATGAAAGACGACTTTGAACTTTCACAAAACTATACCTTTTTCTGGGATAAGCTTGAAAAATCAAACTACTTCCTTGAAAATGTCTTGCAAACGGCTGAATTGCCAACTTCTGACCGCAAAGTTGCATGGTTGATGCAAACCCCACAACAAGATGGCGGTCAATGGGATATGTTAGTGGCCTTGATCCAAAAATACGGGGTCGTTCCGCAAACCGTCATGCCGGAAACATTCAACTCATCAAATTCAACGGAAATCAATAAGCAACTCAACCTTAAACTTCGCAAAGATGCCGTTGAATTGCGCGAATTAGTTGCTGCTAAAAAGAGCGATGCTGATATTCAAAAAACAAAAGAAAAGATGCTGAACGAAATTTACCGGATGTTAGCTTACACATTTGGTGAACCACCGGCAAGTTTTGATTTTGAATACCGTGATACTGATAACAACTATCACCGGATTGAAAACATTACGCCGCAAGAATTCTTCAAGAAGTACGTTGGGTGGAACTTAGACGATTACGTTTCAATTATCAATGCCCCAACTGCTGACAAGCCATTCAACCACATGTACACGGTTGAAATGCTTGGAAATGTCTTAGGCGGTCGGCAAGTGCGCCACTTGAACCTCGATATGCAAACCTTCCGCAAAGTTGCCATTGAACAACTTAAACATGGTGAAAGTGTTTGGTTCGGTTCAGACGTTGGTCAAGAATCTGACCGGAAGAAAGGAATCATGGACACGAACCTTTACCACCAAGACGAACTTTTCGACATTGATTTTTCAATGTCAAAGGCTGAACGGCTTGATTACGGTGAAAGCATGATGACCCACGCCATGGTATTGACCGGCGTTGATTTGGTTGACGGGCAACCAACAAAATGGAAAGTTGAAAATTCATGGGGCGATAAGGTCGGCGAAAAAGGATTCTTCGTAATGAGCGATGACTGGATGGAAGAATTCTGCTACCAAATCGTTGTTAATAAGAAATACTTGCCAAAGGACCTTCAAGAAATCTTGAAGGAAGAACCAACTGTTCTTGCTCCATGGGATCCAATGGGCGCATTAGCTTAATAGTTAATTCTAAAATAAAAAATCTGCCTAATCGGCAGATTTTTTTTCGTATGATAAAACTTTTTTATCCTGAACTTCAAGGGTCTGATCATCTAACGTATAAACAATTGGTTCGCCATTATAAACTTCAACCCCGTCAATGCCTTCATCACTGATGCGTTCCAGGTATTTTAACAACGCCCGTAAGGAACTTCCATGAGCAACAACCAATTGATTTTTCCCCGCTTTAAGGCGAGGAGCAATTTCATCGATCCAGTATGGAATAATGCGGGCTGAAGCCATTTCCAAACTTTCAGATAGCGGCAACAAATCATGCGGAATGCTTGCATACCGCCGATCATCATCAAATTTTTCTAATTCTGGCGGAACTGAGTAGTACGACCGCCGCCAAAGCGCAACCTGCTTCTTTCCATAGATTTGACGGGTATAATCCTTATTTAATCCCCGTAATGCGCCATAGTGCCGTTCATTCAACCGCCAAGTTTTGTGTTCCGGGATCCATAATTGATCGATTTCATCCAAAACAATATTGGCGGTTTTGATTACCCGCACTAAAACCGACGTATGAACATCACTGAATTGGATTCCTTCTTCACGCAAAAGCCGACCAGCCGAATGGGCCTGAGCCTCGCCCAACGCTGTTAGCGGAACATCTGACCATCCGGTATATTCATTTTTTTGATTCGCAATACTCTGTCCGTGGCGGAGTAAAACTAATTTAACCATTAGTTCACCTTCTTACGCTTTTTAACCAATTTTTATCATATCAAAATCCCTCCGGACGATAAAGCAGAAAGAACTTTAATCAAGTCGAATTGCGAAATCTGGTCGGAAAAAATGAACATCCGAAACCATTACAGATTGGCCTGGCGCAGGTGCCTGAATAAACTTTCCGTTTCCGCACGCAATTGCAACGTGATACGTCTGGCCCGGCAATCCCCAGAAATATAAATCTCCGGGGTGAGCTTGATCAAGCGGAATTTTTCTGCCGCAATGTTCCTGTTGGGTCGTCACCCGCGGCAGCTGTTTTCCGCAATGCGCATACACATATTGAACAAGACCTGAGCAATCAAAACCGTGCGGCGTGGTTCCACCCCAAACGTACGGCACCCCGAGATATTTTCGGGCTTCACGAATGATTGGATCGTCGTTTTGTTCGTTTTCTAAATTATCACCATCCTTTTCAAAATCATGATTCACTTCAGGCGGCAATTCAATTTCCGTCCCGGTCGAAACCGTTACTTCAACGTGATTAATCTTCGTCTTTGGCGCCCAGTAATAACTTGAAGCGTGAACTTTTTCCGTCCCGCATAGTAATAATAATGCGGCGACGCCAGTAATTATTAGTCTTTTTATCATTATCATCCCTCCATTTATTAAATTCGCAATTTATTCAACTTTTCAATTATTTTTTTTGGTATAATTCAATAGATAAGCGAAAAATAAAATTAAAATGTAAAATTTTGAAGATAAATTAAGGAGTCACTATGGATAATAACAAACGCGAAGATTCATCGTTATATGATGAAATTCCTTCACGAACCGAAGAATACCATAAGCGGAACCGGACGAAACAAAGTCTCCGCAAAAGAATCTGTACGATTTGTTTAGTCGTGTTACTGATTGGATTCTATGGAATTGGGGCATTTGCACTGAACATCTTGAATCATACGCGAACGGCAATGTCCAAGGCCTATTCGCCAACGGGCAAAGATCAAACTGTTTCCCAAGTTTTGAAAGATAAAAAGCCGTTTTCAGTCTTACTGATGGGAACCGATACCGGTGACCTTGGACGAACGTTTAAGGGCCGGACAGATACGATGATCGTGATGACCGTCAATCCGCAAACGGAAAAAATCACCATGACAAGTATTCCGCGGGATACGGCCGTTCATATTTCAGGTTCGAATAACGAGTATGACAAGATCAACTCGGCTTATACATATGGCGGGACTGATTTGGCGGTCAAGACCGTTGAAAAGACCCTTGATATTCCGATCAACTTCTATATGCTGATCAACATGGGCGGCCTAGTTAAGGTGATCGATGATCTCGGTGGCGTAACCGTTACCCCGTCACTAACGTTCTCATACCAAAATGTTTCAGTTACGAAAGGTAAAACCGTCAAACTTGATGGTAAACAAGCATTATCGTACTCACGGATGCGGGATGACGATCCTCAAGGAGATTACGGTCGGCAAAAACGCCAAAAACAAATTTTAACGGCCATCATCAAAAAGGCAATGTCCGCTTCTTCATTAACGAAATACAACAAAACGATCAATGCGATCCAAGGAAGCCTGAAGACCGACCTTTCATATGATGATTTAATGATGATCGAATCTTATTACAAGGATGCCGGGAAACACGTTTCATCGCGGGTTCTTCAAGGACATACCGAAACATTAAGTGGCTTGTCATACCAAGTTGCAACCGCCGCTGAAAAACGGAAGATTTCAAACGAAATTCGGCACCAACTTGGATTAAAAGATTCGGATCATAACTTTGAAAAAGATTCACTCAGCCAACTTGAAGGTGATGACAGCAGTGATGATTCAACCACAGATACCACTTCAACCGGTAATGGATACGGTTCAGCAGCCGGAAATGCTGGGACTGGTTACGGAACCGGAACGGGTTATGGAAACCAAACGCCAACGACCGCTCCGCGAGCCCAAACTCAAGGATATGGAACAGGCACCGCTAACCAAACAGCAGGAACTGACACCGGCACTGCAACTGGAAATGCAACCGGCGGAAACTATGGGCGGACTGCTGGAGCAACTGGTGCGGGCACTGGCACTGGGACCGGAACAACTGGAATTATTGAATACTAAAAAAGATTGTGCGAAAAATCGCACAATCTTTTTTTTAATAATCACTTAAGTCTAACAACAGACTGCCGTAAACTAACCCGGCACCAAAGCCTGTCAGTAACACTTTCTTTGGCCGCTTTCCGTTTGCTAGCTGTTCACTTAACGCCAACGGAATTCCCACTGACGAAGTATTACCAGCATAATCAACATTGACGGCAAACTTTTCAAATGGAATATTCAATCCTTCAGAAATCTTTTCAAGCAACCGTAAATTTGCTTGGTGAGGAATTACCAAATCAATTTCTTGCGGATCAATTTGATTTTCACTTAAGAAATCTTTCATATGAGCGATGACCGTTGTCGTTACAAAATTAAACACGGCCGGACCATCTTGATAAAAAGCCCTTGCTTGCGGATAATTTTCAGCTTTAACAGCTGAAATTGGTTTGATTCGACCACTGTTAACGGCTTCCATGTTGCCATCGGCCTGCATTTTTTCAGCAAGCAATGAATCCGTTGCGTCTTCCTTCTTTTCTAACAATGCACCGGCGGCACCGTCACCGAAGAAAACAGCCGATGTCCGGTCCGTAAAGTCCATCATTTTTGAGTTATTTTCAACACTGATCACAATTGCCTTATTGTATTGCGGACTGTGAAGAAACTTATCTGCCGTACTATAACCGAAAATAAATCCAGCGCAGGCAGCTGACAAGTCATAGGCAAAGGCATTTTTCGCCCCAATATTCTTTTGAACAAGGGCAGCGGTTGACGGCGTCAATGCATCCGGTGAAATTGTTGAAACGATAATCAAATCAATTTCTTCCGGAGCAACATGAGCCTGTTGCAAAAGCTTTTCTGCAACCTTGGTTGCCATTTCAGATGAATCTTCATCAATTGCATAATGACGAGTTTTGATTCCTGTATGAGCTTGAATCCATTCATCAGAAGTATCCATAATTTTACTTAATTCATCATTTGTAACGACCCGTTCAGGCAAATACCCTGCACTGGCTGTTAATTTAACACCAACTGACATTATGTTCACCTCAAAATTCTTTTTTCTCATTACCCTTCAAGCAGATATACACCTAATTTAAAATCTTAATCTAAGATACTCCTGAAAGGAAATGAATGCAAAATATTTGTGTTTTTAGGTAAAAAAAAGCTGAGGCATAATACCTCAGCTCACCTTTATGCGGGTAAATGGATTCGAACCATCACGAGCGCAATGCTCACCAGATCCTTAGTCTGACGCGTCTGCCAATTCCGCCATACCCGCGACAACAGAAATAATTATAACAGACAAAATTATCAGACGCAATATCTTTTTTTAATTATTTTGAAATTAATTTCAAATGACCGCCACACCGTGAACAACGGTACTTCTGGACATTAAAATGTCGCTGGCGATAATACCGTTTATGGCATTGCCGGCACTCATACACGATTTGCGGATCAGGCCGTAAACTTGATGGCGAATACCGGCTCCCGCCGACCTTTTGCAGTAAAACCTTAAAATCATGATCGCGGTGTTGGTAACCGCGGTGATTCAAATGCAAGTGATAATGACACAGTTCATGCTTAATTACCCCTACCAGAATTTCAGGCGGATAATCGGTTGCGATATGCGGATTAATTTCAATATTGTGAGTTTCCAACATATACCGCCCGCCAGTTGACCGCAGCCGGGAATTAAAGCTTGCAGTATGGCGAAACGGGACTTGAAATGATTCGATTGAAATCCGTTCGATTAGCCGTTGCAGTTCTTGATCGGTCATTTTTCGGCCTTCTGTTCCGTTGGCGCAATCATTGATAATTGGATTCGGCCGCGTTTTTCATCAACACTATCGACCCAGACATCAACGATATCCCCCACAGCAACCACATCCCGCGGGTTCGCAACGTATGAATCACTTAACTTCGAAATATGCACTAGCCCGTCCTGCTTAACGCCAATATCCACAAAAACGCCGAAATCAACAACATTCCGGACCGTGCCTTGAAGCTGCATTCCCGGTTTCAAATCTTCAAGGTGAAGCGTATCTGAACGCAGAAGCGGCATTGGCATCGTATCCCGGAAATCACGTCCCGGCTTTTCCAAACTTGAAACAATATCCGTCAACGTTGCTTCACCAATTTGGTTTTCCGCCGCAAACTGCTTTTGATCAAACTGTTTTAACTTCTGATTCAGTTTCGCTGTTCCAATTTCATCTTGAGCTGCCTGATTAGCCGCTAAAAGCTTTTCGGCAACCGCATAGCTTTCAGGGTGAATGTCAGTGTTATCCAATGGATTCGTTCCGTTCACGATGCGCAAGAAACCAGCTGACTGTTCATATGCCTTATTTCCAAGCCGCGGAACATTTAACAATTCCTTCCGCGTCTTAAACTTCCCGTTTTCATCACGGTACTTCACGATATTTTTGGCAATCGACTTATTCAATCCTGAAATGTGCTCTAATAATTGCGGACTGGCAGTGTTTAAATTAACCCCTACCTGGTTGACGCCCGTTTCAATTACCTGGCTCAACTTATTATCAAGTTCTTTTTCTGGCAGATCGTGTTGATATTGGCCAACTCCAATTGATTTCGGATCAATCTTGATCAATTCGGCCAATGGATCTTGAAGCCGCCGGGCAATGCTGACCGCTGACCGTTCTTCAACGTTAAAGTCGGGAAATTCATCCCGGGCGATTTGGCTTGCAGAGTAAACTGAAGCCCCCGCCTCGTTGACGATCACATAGTAAACCGGCATTGAGATTTCCTTCAAAACTTCAGCAACGAATGCTTCGGATTCCCGACTGGCAGTTCCGTTCCCAATTGCGACCATTTCAACATGATAATCGTTAATTAGGGCTTTGAGCTTCGCCTTTGCTTCTGTCCGTAACTTGGGATTCGGTTTTTGACCCTTCGCCTTTTCATGCGGGTAAATTACGGCTTTCGCCAGGAATTTTCCGGTCGGATCGATCACCGCCAGCTTGCAGCCCGTTCTAAACGCCGGGTCCAATCCAAGAACCGTTTTACCTTTCAACGGCGCCTGCATCAGCAAATGGTACAGATTATCACCAAACACATTGATTGCCTTTTCATCGGCCCTTTCCGTTAATTGTTTCCGGATTTCACGTTCAATTGCTGGCCGAATGAAGCGCCGATAAGCATCCGTATATGCATCCTCAATCATGGGCGCTGCTTCGCCTTGACGACTGCCGATAAACCGGGAGTGAAAATACCGCAATACAAATTGCTCATCAAGTTCAACCTTTACCCGAATGATTTTTTCTTTTTCACCGCGGTCAAGGGCCAGGGTTTGATGGGAAGCCATCTTACTGATTGGTTGTTCAAAGTCATAATACAGCTGATAAACACCCTTTTCATCAGCTTCTTCGTCTTTGACTTTTGAAACAATTTTTCCGTGTTTTAACGTGTTTTGGCGAACCCAATCCCGTAACTGAACGTTTTCACCGAACGCCTCCGCAATAATTTCATGAACGCCTTGAAGAGCATCATCAACCGTCGTGATTTCCTTTTCTGGATTCATGTATTTCGCTGCTTCAGCCTCAATGCCGGAATTAAAGCCTAAAACATACCGGGCAAGCGGTTCTAATCCCGCATCCTTGGCAATTTGCGCCTTCGTTTTCCGTTTTTGCTTGTATGGCAAATACAAGTCTTCAAGCAACTGCATGTTATCCGCTTGGTTGATTTTGGCCTTCAACGTTGCGGTTAATTTCCCCTGTTCGTCAATTTTGCTAATAATATCGGCTTTGCGTTTTTCAATTTTGGCAACCTGATCATACGTTTTTTGAATTTCGCGCAGTTGAACTTCATCAAGGCTGCCCGTCATTTCTTTCCGGTACCGGGCAATAAATGGGACCGTATTCCCATCTTCAAGCAATTTTAATGCTTCTTTGATTTGATGCGGCCGAAGTTGCGGCAGTTGGTGCGCTGTAATTTCAAAATATTGCTGTTCCATCTTTCTTCTCCTTTAAAATTAAAGAGAGGTTGTGACCCACGTCGCAGCCTCCCTGCTTTTTTACCCTTAAACTATGCTAAATGGAGTCCCCGGATAATCTTCTGGACACTCCGGTTAACTTTATCCATTGCCGTTTCCTGTGCCTTTTCAGCTGCATCAAATTGTTCCCGGTCAACTTGATGGCCTTGATAATCAATGCTGGCATTCATTGCTTCACAGCCCTTTACAAATTCCCGGTAGTGAGCGATCAGGTTCTTATGAACCCCAATCAACTGGGCCGGGGCTTGCGCCTTTTCTAAGGTCGTTAAGTTCGTTTGATATTGCTTAACGCCTTCGCCAAAGCTTGCCTGCGTAGCTTGGTAGTCTTCGGCTTCGATTTCTTCATCATCATTTAATGCACTTCGAAAAATATTGAAGTACGGATCCATCTTCGCACTCATCTTTTGGGTGCTGTCTAATACATTGTTGATCACACCTAAATATTGGTTAACATTTACCCGTCGCATTTTTTCACCCTATTTCCAAAATTCGTCATAAACATTGATCGGCATGTGCCGCTTGTGTTCCGTCTTTACATACCAGTTTTCAATGATTTCCGCATTGTGATCATCAACCGGCTTTCCTTCCAGATAATCATCAATATCGTTATAGGTTACCCCTAATGCCACTTCATCAGGCAAAGCCGGCCGGTTATCTTCGAGGTCAGCCGTTGGCGTTTTTTCATATAAGTGCTTTGGCGCATGTAAAACTTCAAGCATTTGCTTGCCTTGACGCTTATCTAACCGCCATAGCGGGGTAATATCAGCGCCGCCGTCACCGTACTTTGTATAGAAGCCAGTGATTGCTTCCGCTGCGTGGTCCGTGCCGACCACTGCGCCGTAGTTAGCTCCAGCAATTGCATACTGGGCAATCATTCGTTGCCGTGCCTTGATGTTGCCCTTATTAAAGTCGCTGACTTCAATTTGGTTGGCTTCAACCGCCTTGACCATTGCATCGGCAGCTTCTTTAATATTGACCCGCACCGTCTGGTCAGCATCCATAAATTCAATGGCATCCATTGCATCTTGTTCGTCAGCTTGATCACCGTACGGGAGTCGCACTGCGATAAATTGATAATCCTGGTCGCCCGTTTCTTCCCGCATTTCCGTAATTGCCATCTGGCTTAATTTCCCGGCAAGTGTTGAATCCTGTCCGCCTGAAATTCCCAACACAAGGGTCTTCAAAAAAGGATTTTTCTTTAAGTATGCCTTTAAAAAGTCGATCGAACGGCGAATTTCCTTTTCCGGATCGATTTGCGGCTGAACCTTTAACGTTTCAATGATTTTTGCTTGTAATTCACGCATTTCTCTCACTCCACTTATTAAATATCATTCGGAAGCGGCTTTTGGTTATTCGCTTCCCGAATGGTTTGAATAATTTTCATCTTGTTATCATAGCACTTCTTTGAAAGATCAACGGGGTAATCTTGCGGGTTCAATAGCCGCTTGTATTCTTCCCACAGACTTTCAAGGTGCCGTTTAGCGTACTGCTTGATTTCTTGTAAACTTGGCTGATCATAAACCAATTCACCGTTTTTAAAGATTTCCGTCAATAACGGTCGCGCATTAAAGTTTGTGACCTGCTTATTGATATACGTATATTGCGGATGGAACATCAATAGTGATTTCCGTTGTTGCGGCTTTTCATTATAAAGGGCAACGTAATCACCTTCTGATTTGCCGGAATCTTTCCGGGTGATCCGCCAAACCTGTTTCTTTCCTGGAGTTGACACCTTATTAACGTTGCTTGAAATTTTAATGGTGTCCTCCATTTGACCAGCCGCATTTTCAATGGCAACCATTTTGTAGACCGCGCCCAAAGCAGGTTGATCATACGCCGTGATCAATTTTGTGCCCACACCCCAAACGTCAATTTTGGCATGCTGCATTTTCAAGTTCATGATCGTTTTTTCATCAAGATCATTTGAAGCATAGATTTTGGCATCCGGAAAGCCAGCTGCATCAAGTTGCTTGCGCACACACTTCGAAATGTATGCCATATCGCCGGAATCGATCCGCACCCCTAAAAAGTTAATGCGGTCGCCCATTTCCTTCGCAACCCGAATCGCATTCGGAACGCCGGAACGTAACGTGTCGTAAGTATCAACCAAAAAAACACAGTCATGGTGCGTTTCAGCATATGCTTTAAATGCTTCATAATCATTTTGATAAGCTTGCACTAACGCATGGGCATGGGTCCCACTCGCCGGGATCCCAAAAATCTTACTTGCCCGCAAGTTGCTGGTTGCATCAAAGCCACCAATGTAAGCTGCGCGCGTTCCCCAAATGGCGGCGTCCATTTCCTGGGCCCGCCGACTACCGAATTCAAGTAACGGATCATCGCCGACAACTGACCGAATCCGGGCAGCCTTGGTCGCAATTAAAGTTTGATAATTGATAATATTCAAAATTGCGGTTTCAACCAACTGACAATCCGCTAATGGACCTTCAATCTGCATCAACGGTTCATTATTAAATACGATTTCTCCCTCGACCATTGACCGGATACTTAACCGAATCTTGAAATTCCGTAAGTATTCAATAAAGTCATCCTGATAACCCATCTCTTCTTTTAAGTACTGAAGGTCAGACTCTGAAAAGTGCAGGTTTTGGATATACTGAATTACACGTTCCAACCCGGCATAAATGGCATATCCGTTTTGAAACGGTAAATCGCGAAAATAAACTTCAAAGATTGCATTCCGATCGGCAATCCCTTCACGCCAATACGTTTCGATCATATTCAATTCATACGCATCAGTATGAAGTGCTAAGCTGTCGTCTGCATATTTATTAATCATGATATTCCTCTTTAAGATCGTAATTTACTAGATACATAATAGTGCTTATATTTTATCACTTTTCGGGTTCCCACCGCAAAATAGTTTGTTCTATAATGAAATAAACAAAGCAGAAACGAGGAAGATCATGACGCGTTTAAAGGTCAATATTCTTGGAATTGAATTTGATAATTTTACCCAGAAAGAATTGGTTCAACAACTGATTACCGATAACCAGCAACATCTTAACCGGTTCGTCGTCACGGCTAACCCTGAAATCGTTCTGGCAGCCACCCGCGATCCTAATTACCAGCAGATCATCAACCATGCTGATTACGTTACTGCGGATGGAATCGGCATCGTAAAAGGTGCGCAGATTCTGGGTACCCCGCTTGCTGAACGGGTAACCGGCTTTGATACCATGCAAGCATTGTTGCAATATGCTGATCAAAATCAAAAGAAAGTTTACTTTTTAGGCGGTAAGCCAGCAGTGATCAGCGCATTGAAAAATGTAATTGAGAAAAAATACCCGCACTTAGTCATTGCTGGAATGCATGATGGTTATTTTAATGATGAAGAACCGATCGTCCATGAAATCCAGCAATCCCAACCAGATTTCATTTTTGTTGCGTTGGGATTTCCAAAACAGGACTTTTTCATCGCCCATCACCGGTCTATTGCCAATTCGATTTGGATGGGCGTCGGCGGCAGTTTCGACGTTTTGACCGGCAACGTTCAACGGGCCCCTGAATTTTGGATCAATCATCACATTGAATGGCTCTTCCGGCTGATCCAAGAACCGACCCGCTTTAAACGGATGTTAGCTTTGCCGCGTTATTTATTCCGCGTTTATCGGCAAAAATTCAAGCAAAAAAAATAAGGCCTCAGCCTTATTTTTTTATTTCTCTAAGTAAAATTCAAACCGTTCGCCGGCATATTCTGTTCGCACATATTCAAACGGCAGTCCCGTTGTCAGTTTAGTAATTTGGCGTAGTTTTAGAATCGGTGCTCCCCGTTTGATTTTCAAATAATCAGCAATCTTTTCCGATGCGCTTGATGCAGAAACCGTCTGTTGGGCATGCCCAATCTCAAGCCCGTGTTCTTGCAACGTTTGGTATAACGACCGGGTAATTTGAGACCGTTGATAATTTTTAACTAACGAATAAGGTAAAGTTGCAACTTCAAAGCAAATCGGAACTTCGTCTGCGTACCGAATCCGTTCCATCCGTAAAATATTATCATGATCACTAAGTTTCAGGTGTTCCTGTTCGCTTAACGATGGGGTCGTAACCTGATACGAAATTGTTTTACTTGAAGGGGTCTTTCCCTGATTTTCCATCAACTGGGTAAAACTCGTTGTCCCGGACATCTTTTCCTGAACTTTTTTCCGGGCAACAAACGTTCCAGAACCGACCCGGCGTTCAAGGATTCCTTCATCAACCAGCGTTTGAACTGCTTGGCGTAAAGTCATCCGGCTAACGCCATATTTTTCAGCTAATTCCCGTTCCGCTGGGATCCGATCGCCGACCTGCCACTTACCTTTTTCAATTGATTCCTTTAAATCATTATGAATTCGAATATAAATTGGAAAGCTCATCCTTAAATCCATTCCTTTAAAATTTATACCATTAGTATATCACTAAATATTATTCGTTTATCCGGTTAATACAAAAAAAGGCTGTGCACCTGCACAACCTTTTACCCAATAAAAAAATTGGGGTAGCTGGATTCGAACCAGCGCATCACGGTACCAAAAACCGTTGCCTTACCGCTTGGCTATACCCCAATAAGATGATGGAGGGGAGTGGATTCGAACCACCGAACCCGAAGGAGCGGATTTACAGTCCGCCGCGTTTAGCCAGACTTCGCTACCCCTCCATGTTCAATTAAAATCAAATGCCTTATCACATCCGACTTAATTATCATACATGCTATTTCGAAAAATTGCAAGGACTTTTTTCAAAAAAATTATTTTTTTAGTCTGACGTTGCTAACCGTTTGATCTTGGGGGCAATCATCAATAAGATCAGTCCCAAAATAATCGTTACTCCCCCAATGATTCCAAAGTAATGAATCTCGGTTGTCTGGTTATAAAACTTTACGATCTGCGAGTTGATTGCTTGTGCGACCGCATCCGTTAAGAACCACATACTCATCATTTGTGACCGGAATGCCTGCGGAGCCAGTTTAGTGGTCGTTGAAAGTCCGATTGGTGAAATCAGCATTTCTCCAATAATGACCAATGCCCAACTCATGACCAGCCAGAGAGGCGAAACTTTCGTGTGAGTCCCGTAAAGCATTCCCGGAAGCATCATCCATAAGAACGAAATTCCCGCAAAAAATAATCCTAATGAAAATTTGGTTGCTGATGATGGTTGATGATTCTTTAACTTGCTCCACAGCCAAGCAAAGCATGGAACGTACAGCATAATGAACAGCGGATTCATACTTTGGAACCAGCTTGCTGGAAATGAATGACCCAACACCGTCAATTTAGTCTGTTCTTCAGCAAAAATCGCCAAAATAACTGACCCTTGCTCTTCAATGATCCAGAAGACGATCGCAGCTAAAAATAATGGAAGGTAGGTCACGACCCGCTTGCGTTCACTCATCGTTACCTTTTGGCTAGTCAACATTACAACAAAGTAGTAAATCGGAATTCCAATTGAAAGAACCGACAATACAAGGATCACGTTGCCAATATTAAACAGATTAAATTCGATCATAATCACGCAAGTCAAAACGATTCCAATAACCCACGCAATCCCCTTTTTGATCAGTCCGCGAACTTCTTCCGGTTCAAGCGGATCATTCGGAAACATGCTGTCAGGTGATAAGTACAGCTTACCATCGATCGAATACTGAACAAGTCCAAAAAACATTCCAATTGCAGCAAGTGAAAAGCCGATATGAAAATTATACGTTTGACCAATGTACCCCACAATGATTGGCGCAATAAAGGCCCCCACGTTAATTCCAAATACAAAAATATTAAATCCGGCTTCCCGACGATAATCATCCTTATTATACAGGCTGCCAACCATTTCAGAAACGTTGGGTTTTAACATTCCGGTTCCAAAAGTAATCAGAATGATCGAAATAAACAACGCGGCTTTGCCGTATGGCGTTGCTAAAACGATATGCCCAAGCATGATCAAAATTCCACCGATCAAAACCGTTTTCCGGCTGCCCCATAGGCGATCACTCATAAAACCGCCAAGGACACTTGTCAGGTAAACTAACGCCCCGTAAATCGACATGATCGATGCAGCCGTCGCTTTACTAAAGCCCAATCCGCCTTCCGTTACTGAATAAAACATGTAAAACAGCAGAATTGCCCGCATGCCATAATAACTAAACCGTTCCCACATCTCAGTGAAGAATAGGGTTGCCAGTCCGCGCGGGTGTCCTAAAAATGTTTTTTGCGACTTAATTGGAGTCAATTTTAAATTCCTTCCATAAATAAACTTAATAATATTTAAAGTATAGTCATCTGCGGGAAATTGGTCAATTTTCGGTTTTATTTTTGAATAAAAGAATAAGGACACGAATTTAATCATGCCCTTATTCTTTGTCCAAATTTACACCAAAGTCCCTGTCAGACACACAGAAAAGTGTTGCCTTTGATTGTTATATCAATGTTTATCCGCATTCTAAAATTCTTTACAGACACACGGTTATCTGTCGTGTGTCTATTGTGTGTCTGACTGTAGTTTTTATATGAACAAAAAAGTATTTTTACAAACAAAAAAAGCCTTATATCAAGGCTTATAAACATTTATGAACGTTTTATCATGCTGATTGCAGGAGTCGAACCTGTGACCCACGGTTTACGATACCGTTGCTCTACCAACTGAGCTAAATCAGCATATCAATGACCCGTACGGGATTTGAACCCATGTTACCGCCGTGAAAGGGCGGTGTCTTAACCACTTGACCAACGGGTCATAATAATTATGTTAATCACTAACGTGAATGCTCATTAGTCATTTGAAACTCCGGCAGGCGGACTCGAACCGTCGACACCCTGATTAACAGTCAGATGCTCTACCAACTGAGCTATGCCGGAATAATCAACAAGCACGGCAACTTCCTACCCTCACAGGAGGCGTTCCTCCAACTACTATCGGCGTTTTGAAGCTTAACTTCTGTATTCGGAATGGAAACAGGTGT
>NZ_LWUD01000009.1 GCF_001654615.1 Ligilactobacillus aviarius | reverse complement strand
CGATTTGACAAAGAGCCAAAACAAAAAAGGATTGGACATTCATCCAATCCTTCTAATTCACAATCATTTGAAAACAATATCTAACAAAAAAATCACTTTTTATAACGATTTTCGTACAACCGTACTACTTAGGACTAGACTAGGTTTCCCACCATCGTAACGCCCGTTGTCGTTATAAAAGTGACACAAAATATAATTTATTTTAGTATTAGTAATTAAATTAGTCTACTAATTCAAGAACTGCCATCTTAGCAGCATCGCCACGGCGTTCTTGCATCTTGATGATCCGTGTGTAACCACCATTCCGATCCTTGAACCGTGGAGCAACTTCATCAAACAACTTTTGTAAAGCTGTTTGAACAACGATGTCATCGCCATCTTCCTTAACGTCTGCAACAACATCCATTAAGTAAGCAGCTGCCCGCCGACGTGATGTTAAATCACCTTTTTTACCTAAAGTGATCATCTTTTCAACTTGGCGACGAACTTCTTTAGCACGTTGTTCAGTTGTAACGATCTTGCCGTTAACGATTACATCTGTTGTTAAGTTCCGTAACATTGATTTACGGTGTCCGCTTGTGCGACCTAATTTCCGGTAAGCCATGAATAGTTTCCCTCCTTTAATTCTAATTAGTCATCATGACGTAATGAAAGACCTAAATCAGCAAGTTTTGACTTAACTTCTTCAAGTGACTTCCGGCCCAGATTCCGAACCTTCATCATGTCAGCTTCAGTCTTGTCAGTTAATTCTTGAACCGTATTGATTCCAGCACGCTTCAAGCAGTTGTATGAACGAACTGATAAGTCTAAGTCTTCAATTGTCATTTCGAGCATCTTTTCTTTATGAGTTTCTTCCTTTTCAACCATGACTTCAGCGTTCTTTGCTTCATCAGTCAAGTTAACGAAGATTGATAAGTGCTCTGTTAAAATCTTAGCTGATAAACTGATTGCTTCACTTGGAGTAATTGAACCGTTTGTCCAAACATCCAATGTCAATTTATCATAATCATTTTTTTGACCAACACGTGTCTTTTCTACTTGGTAGTTTACACGTTCAATTGGGGTATAAATTGAGTCGATTGCTAAAACACCAATCGGCATATCATCTGCTTTAGCTTTGTTTTCTGTAGCAGAAACATATCCACGACCTTTATTAGCAGTCATTCGAACATGGAATGAAGCTCCTTCAGCAACTGTACAAATGTACAATTCTGGATTCAAAACTTCAACATCAGCACCGCAGTGAATATCGCCTGCTTTAACTTCTTTGGCACCTGTAACATCAATCTCGAGGATTTGAGGTTCTTCAGTGTCCATCTTTAAAGCAACCTTCTTCAAGTTCAAGATAATGGTTGTTACGTCCTCCATGACACCTTCAACAGTTGAAAATTCATGCAAAACACCATCAATTTGAACATCAGTAATCGCTGCACCTGGTAATGATGAAAGTAAAATTCTCCGTAAAGAATTTCCTAACGTAGTACCATAACCACGTTCCAACGGTTCGACAACAAATTTACCGTAGTCATTGTTTTCTTCAATTGTGTGAATCTTTGGTTTTTCGAATTCGATCATGCTATTTGTCTACCCCTTTCAAAACGTAACGTGTAATCTGGCAAAAACAAAATGAAGTTACCCTCAAAATGAATACGAATCCACATTAAACACGACGACGTTTTGGAGGACGGCATCCGTTATGAGGAACTGGTGTAACATCCTTAATTGATGTAACTTCCAAACCAGTTGTTTGAAGAGCACGAATTGCTGCTTCACGACCTGAACCAGGACCCTTAACTGAAACTTCAACAGTCTTCATTCCGTGATCCATTGCACCCTTAGCTGCAGCTTCTGAAGCCATTTGAGCAGCAAATGGGGTTGACTTCCGTGAGCCTTTGAAACCTAATGCACCTGCTGATGACCATGCAACGGCATTTCCGTGAACATCAGTAATCATAACAAGTGTATTGTTGAATGTTGAGTGAATGTGAGCAACACCCGTTTCAATATTCTTCTTTACACGACGCTTACGTGATTTCTTAACAGCCATGAACGTTTTCCCTCCTTCTAATTATTATTTCTTCTTCCCTGCAATTGAAATTGCTGGGCCTTTGCGTGTCCGCGCGTTGTTCTTGGTGTTTTGACCACGAACAGGTAAGTGGCGACGGTGACGCATGCCACGGTAAGAGCCAATTTCTGAAAGACGCTTAATGTTCATTGATACTTCACGGCGAAGGTCACCTTCAACCTTGTAGTTATCAACTTCAGCACGAATCTTATCTTCTTGATCAGGAGTTAAGTCGCGTACACGAACGTCTTCTGAAACACCAGCAGCAGCAAGGATCTTCTTTGCTGTTGTATTACCGATTCCATAAATGTAAGTTAATCCGATTACGATACGCTTGTCACGTGGTAAATCGATACCTGCAATACGAGCCATTACAATTACACCTCCTTAAAAATTAACCTTGACGTTGTTTGTGCTTTGGATTGCTGCAAATAACCATAACGCGACCTTTACGTTTGATAACTTTGCAGTGTTCGCACATTGGTTTAACTGATGGTCTTACTTTCATGAATCATACCTCCTATAAATTACTGAAGTACAATCTATTTAAAGCGATAGGTAATGCGACCCTTAGTCAAATCGTAAGGGGACATTTCAACGGTAACCCGATCCCCAGGTAAAATACGAATATAATGCATACGAATCTTACCGGAAACGTGAGCTAAAATTTCGTGTCCATTTTCGAGTTCAACTTTGAACATCGCATTTGGCAACGTTTCTTTGATCGTACCTTCAATTTCAATCACATCATCTTTCGCCACGCAAAAGTACCTCCTTAATATGGTTTGAAAACTTTAAACGAAAACAGTTATTTTCGCTGATCCAGTAGCTTTTGCGGCAAACTAGACCTATTGAAAAGATAAACCTGAATTATGATACCACACGTAAATCTAAAATGCAATACGTTATGGCTTATAATCCAGGTTTTCTCGCGATTATTTAATTGAGTCCAAAACTTTCTTGATGTCAGCGAACACATCATCAATTGTTTGGTTTCCATTTACTTCATGTAAAATTCCCTTTTCACGGTAGAAATCTAACAATGGAGTGTTCATCTTGATATTAACGTCTAACCGATTCTTAACGGTTTCTGGCTTATCATCATCCCGTTGGAAGAATTCGTGACCGCCGCAACGATCACAAGTGCCTTCAACCTTCGTTGGGTTAAACAACTTGTTGTAAGTTGCACCGCAGTTCTTGCAAATGTAACGGGCTGTTAACCGTTCCATTAATGAATCTGGATCAACTTTGATGTTGATTACGCAGTTAAGTGGTTTGCCTAATTCAGCGCCAAACTTGTCTAATGCTTCTGCCTGAGCCATGTTCCGTGGGAAACCGTCTAACATGTAACCATCATTCACATCGTCTTCACTTAAACGATCCTTGACGATTCCATTTGTAACTTCATCTGGAACCAATTCACCCTTATCGATGTATTTCTTAGCTTCAAGACCCATTTCAGTTCCGTTTTGCATTGCAGCCCGGAAAATATCACCCGTTGAAATGTGTGGAATGTGATATTCATCAATAATTTTTTCTGCTTGAGTACCCTTTCCTGCGCCAGGAAGACCCATTAACATTAAATTCAATGCCATTTAAATTTCTCCTTTAAATAAATTCACTAACGTATTATAACCCAATTTTTTTAAAGATAAAAGTTTATCAAAAACAAAAAGAACCCGTAATTTCTTACGAGTCCTTTTAATAACTAACTTAACTACTCACGAATAAATCCAACATATTCGCGTTTCATCATCATACCTTCAATTTGTCGCATTGTTTCAAGGGTTACCCCTACAACAATCAGCAAACTAGTACCACCTAAACCGATTGATTCATTCAATCCCCAAACGCTTGATGCGACTAAAGGAATCAATGAAACGAATCCTAAGAAAAGTGAACCAACAGTACTTAATCTCATCAATAAACGAGATACATACTTTTCAGTTTCTTTTCCGGGCCATACAGATGGAATGTAGCTTCCTTGCTTTTGTAAGTTTTCTGATAACTTTTCAGGGTTAACTTGAACAAACGCATAGAAGAATGTAAACAGAATAATTAAGACTGTGTACAAAATCATTCCTGGCACTGTCTGCATATTGAAAATATTCGACAATGTTTGATACCATCCATCACCTGAATGAGTTCTTGTGAAGGCCATCAAGATTGTTTGAATCGTTGCAATAAATGAACTGGCAAAGATAACAGGAATAACTCCAGCAACGTTAACTTTTAATGGTAAGTATGAGTTTTCTGAAGAACCTGCAACCCGTCTTGTATATTGAATCGGAATCTTGTAATTAGCTTGTTGAACATATGTAACAAATGTCACGATCACAAGGACAACTAACAAGAGAACAACACAATACAATACTGAATGCCAAAGTTGCGATTTACTTACATGAACAAACTCTTCTTGATAAATTTGCTTAATTCCAACTGGGACCCGCGCAAGGATTCCGGCCATAATAATGATTGAAATCCCATTGCCGATTCCCCGATCAGTAATCATATCACCTAACCAAGTAGCAAACATTGTACCAGCTGTTAAAATCACACCAATACATACGTAAGTTTGAACACTTGGGTTTTGAACTAAGTGAAGACTACTCAAAGCGTTGAAACCAGCTGTAATCCCGATTGATTGTACAAACGCAAGCACAATTGTTAAATAACGGGTAACCTGATTCAATTTACGCCGTCCAACTTCACCTTGCTTACTCCACTCTACAAATTTCGGAACAATATCCATTTGCAAAAGTTGAACAACAATTTGGGCGGTAATGTATGGTGAAACCCCCATCGCTAAAATTGAATAGTTGGTCAGACCGCCACCACTGAAAGTATTTAACATACTAATTAACCCTGAAGATGCAACACTCGCTAATGCTTTTGCGTTGATCCCAGGGACAGTAATGTATGTGCCTAAGCGAAATACAATCAAGACACCCAACGTGAATAAGATTTTCTTTCGAATTTCTTTATCAGCAAGGGCGTTCTTCATTGTCTTAAGCATCTATTACATCACCTCGGCTTGACCGCCTGCTGCTTCGATGGCACTCTTAGCTGATGCTGAGAACTTGTTAGCCTTAACAGTTAACTTCTTCTTTAATTCACCATTGCCTAAGATCTTGATACCATCTTTTTCGTTCTTAACGATACCTGATTCAACCAACAATGTTGGTGTAACTTCTGTACCGTCTTCAAATTTGTTTAATTTTTCAATGTTTACAACTGCATATTCAACGCGGTTGATGTTCTTAAAACCACGTTTTGGCATCCGCCGGAATAATGGCATTTGGCCACCTTCAAATCCTAAACGAACTTTACCACGTGCTTTTTGACCTTTTTGACCACGACCTGCAGTCTTTCCGTTACCTGAAGAAGTTCCACGACCAACCCGATTTCTTACTTGACGTGAACCTTCTGCTGGTTTTAATTCATTTAACTTCATTAGGTTCGGCACCTCCCTCTAACTAAATATTGACTATTTAGCCAATTCAACGTCCACTAAATGATTGATTTTCCGAATTGCTCCCCGCATTGCAACGTTATCAGGAACAATAACAGAACTATGAACACGACCAAGGCCTAAGCCTTTAACAATTTCGCGTTGTTTTTGAGGACGTCCAATGACTGAACGAACTAAAGTAACTTTCAATTGAGCCATAATCTAAGTCCTCCTTATTCTGCTAAGTGTTGAACTGAAACTCCACGTAATGAAGCAACTTGTTCAGCACTCTTCAATTGTGATAAACCATCCATTGCTGCACGAACAACGTTGATTGGTGTGTTAGAACCTAATGACTTACTTGTAATATCATCAATACCTGCAAGTTCCATAACGGCACGAACCGCACCACCTGCAGCAACCCCAGAACCAGCTTCAGCTGGCTTCAACATAATGCGGCTACCGCTGTATTGACCGAGAACTTCATGAGGAATAGTTGTTCCAACAACAGGAACTTCGATTAAGTTCTTACGAGCAGCGTCAACAGCCTTGCGGATTGCTTCTGGAACTTCTTGAGCCTTACCAGTTCCAAAACCTACATGACCATTGTGATCGCCAACGATTACTAAAGCAGCGAAACGTAAACGACGTCCACCTTTTACAACTTTAGTAATCCGGTTAATAGCAACGACACGATCTTCTAAATCTAATTGAGCTGGATCAATAAAAGCCATAAACGTTATTTCCTCCTTCTATTAAAAGTCTAAGCCATTTTCGCGAGCAGCTTCTGCTAAAGCTTCAACACGTCCATGGTAGAGGTATCCACCACGGTCAAATACAACTTCTTTGATACCTTTTTCTACAGCACGTTTAGCAACGACTTCACCAACTGAAGCAGCTTGCTCAGTCTTTGTGTTGCCACTTACTTCGCTGTCTAATGTAGAGGCACTAACTAGCGTCACACCCGCTACGTCATCAATTACTTGAGCGTAGATGTTTTTGTTTGAACGATAAACATTTAAGCGTGGGCACTCAGCAGTACCAGAGATTTTATTGCGAACACGCATATGACGTCTTTGGCGTGTTTTGTTTTTATCTGGTTTAGAAATCACGATTTTCACCTCTTAATTTTATTTAACAGCCTATGCTGCATTATTTACCAGTCTTACCTTCCTTACGGCGTACATATTCGCCAACATAACGAATACCTTTACCTTTGTAAGGTTCTGGAGCACGGACAGCACGGATCCGTGCAGCCATGTCACCAACAACTTCCTTGTTGATTCCTGAAACAACGATTGATGTTGCTGAAGGAGTTTCAAACTTAACATCATCTGTTTGTTCAAATTCAACAGGGTGTGAGTAACCAACACTCAATACAAGTGTGTTACCCTTCATTTGTGCACGGTAACCAACCCCGCGAAGTTCAAGTTCCTTCTTGAAGCCTTCTGTAACCCCAACAACCATGTTATTGAAGTTTGCACGTGTTGTTCCGTGAAGTGCTTTTGTCTTGTTATCATCTGATGAACGGTCAAAAGAAACAGTTGTTCCTTCGATCTTCATTGAAATTTTATCAGAAAATTCACGTGTTAATTCACCCTTTGGGCCCTTAACAGTAACCATGTTACCGTCTTGTTTTACTTCAACGCCTGCAGGTAATTCAACAACTTTATATCCAATACGACTCACGAGCCAGACACCTCCTTACTCTTTAAAATATTACCAGATATAAGCGATTACTTCGCCACCGATTTTCTTAGCACGGGCATCTTTATCTGTCATAACACCTTCAGATGTTGACAAAATAGCGATTCCTAAGCCGTTAAGAACCTTTGGCACAGCATCAGCTTTAACGTATGAACGTAAACCCGGTTTTGAGATCCGACGAATCCCTGAGATTACGCGTTCACCATTTTTACCATATTTCAAGAATACACGGATAATGCCTTGTTTGTTATCTTCGATAAATTCATAATCGCGAATGAAACCTTCGTTCTTAAGAATTTCAGCAATACTCCGCTTAATTTTTGATGCAGGTACTTCTAATGATTCGTGCTTTGCCATGTTAGCATTGCGAATGCGTGTTAAGAAGTCTGCAATTGGATCAGTCATTGCCATATTATTTTGCCTCCTTACTTACTTTATTATGGATTACCAGCTAGCCTTTTTCATGCCAGGGATTTGACCCTTATGAGCAAGTTCACGAAGGCAGATACGACATAACTTAAATTTACGATATACAGAATGTGGACGACCACAACGTTCGCAACGAGTATATTCTTGTGTTGAGAACTTAGCAGCACGTTTATTCTTTGCAATTTGTGACTTTTTAGCCAATGTGAAACCCCCTTACTACTTAGCGAATGGCATTCCTAATTGAGTTAATAATTCTTTTGATTCTTCGTCTGTGTTAGCAGTTGTTACGATTACAATGTCCATTCCACGAACCTTGTTAACGTTATCGAAGTCAATTTCTGGGAAGATCAATTGTTCCTTGATTCCAAGTGTGTAGTTCCCACGACCATCAAACGCACGTTTGCTGATACCATGGAAGTCACGAACACGTGGTAATGAAACTGAGATCAACTTGTCTAAGAATTCGTACATCCGTTGACCACGTAATGTAACTTTGCAACCAATTGCGTTACCTTCACGTAAACGAAAACCAGCGATTGATTTCTTAGCACGTGTGATAACTGGTTTTTGACCAGCAATCAAAGTTAATTCTTCAACTGCTTCGTCTAAGTTTTTAGCGTTACTTACAGCATCACCAACACCCATGTTGATAACGATTTTATCAATCTTTGGTGCTTGCATTACTGATGTATAATTGAATTTTTCCATCATTGATGGAACGATTTCTTTATCATACTTTTCTTTTAAGCGATTTTCCATGAAGAAAGTATCCTCCTTCCTTTATTACAATGTTTTACCTGTCTTTTTAGAAACACGTACTTTCTTGCCATCTTCAATCTTGAAGCCAACCCGTGTTGGTTCATTGTTTGAAGGATCGATAAGCATAACGTTAGAAACATGAATCGGTGCTTCAACTTCAACAATTCCACCATTTGGATTTGCGTTAGTTGGTTTTTGGTGCTTCTTAACGATGTTTACGCCTTTAACGATTACACGTTCTTTTGAAGGAAATACTTTTTCAACTGTACCTTCTTTGCCTTTATCTTTACCGGCGATTACTTTAACTTTATCATTCTTTTTGATGAACATATTGCTTGTGCACCTCCTTATCAACTAATGGTTCATTATAATACTTCAGGTGCTAAGGAAACGATCTTCATGAAGTTTCCATCACGTAATTCACGGGCGATTGGTCCGAAAATACGTGTACCTTTAGGTGACTTATCATCACTAATGATTACTGCAGCATTTTCATCAAATTTGATGTATGAGCCATCAGCACGGTGTACGCCAGACTTTGTACGAACAACAACAGCTTTTACAACATCGCCTTTTTTGACAACGCCACCTGGTGTTGCTTGTTTAACAGTAGCAACAATGATGTCACCGATGTTAGCAGTCTTAACACGAGAACCACCTAAGATCTTGATTACTAAGAGTTCACGTGCTCCTGAGTTATCAGCGACTTTTAAACGACTTTCTTGTTGGATCACAGTAAGTGTCCTCCTTTCGCTATTAGATAATTAGTAGAATACGAATTAGTTCTTTGGGTTATTCATTAAAGAATAACTGCTTTTTCAACAATTTCTAATAAACGGAAACGTTTTGTAGCTGACAATGGACGTGTTTCCATAATCTTTACGATATCGCCAACTTTTGCTTCGTTGTTTTCGTCGTGAGCTTTGAATTTCTTTGTGTACTTAACACGCTTACCGTAAACCTTGTGGTTAACATAAGTTTCAACAGCAACCGTGATTGTTTTATCCATTTTATCTGAGACAACGCGTCCTTGATAAACTTTACGGTGATTACGAGTTTCACTCATGCGAAATTAGCCTCCTTTTCGTATTCTTATTTGTTTAATTCTGCTTGACGTAATGCAGTTTTAATACGTGCAATGTTCTTACGAACTGCTTTTAACCGAGCAGTGTTTTCCAATTGACCGGTAGCTAATTGGAAGCGTAAGTTAAATAATTCTTCTTTATATTGCTTTTCTTTTTCAAGCATTTCAGCAGTGGTTAATTCATTAATTTCTTTAGCCTTCATTTGATTCGCCACCTACTTCCTCACGTTTTACAAACTTAGTCTTCACTGGGAGCTTGTGGGAAGCTAAACGGAAAGCTTCACGAGCAACTTCTTCAGGAACGCCGGCAATTTCAAACATAACCTTGCCGCGCTTTACTGGAGCTACCCAGCCTTCTGGTGTACCTTTCCCAGAACCCATACGAACACCAATAGCTTTAGCAGTATATGATTTGTGAGGGAAAATCTTAATCCAAACTTTTCCGCCACGCTTCATATAACGAGTCATCGCAATACGAGCAGCTTCGATTTGACGGTTTGTGATCCAGTGTGATTCAGTTGCTTGTAAACCAAATTCACCAAATGTAACTGTCTTGCCACCCTTAGCTTCGCCACGCATGTGACCACGGAATTCACGACGGTGCTTTACACGTTTTGGTACTAACATAGATTATTTCCCTCCTTTACTGTTGTTTTTCTTTGTTGGTAATACTTCACCACGGTAAATCCATACCTTAACACCTAATTGACCGTATGTTGTAGAAGCTTCTACCCATGCATAGTCAATGTCAGCGCGTAATGTATGCAAAGGAACTGTTCCGTCTGAGAAGTGTTCAACCCGTGACATATCTGCCCCGTTTAAACGACCTGCAACTTGAACTTTGATACCCTTTGCGCCTGCACGCATTGTACGTTGCATTGCTTGCTTCATTGCACGCCGGAATGCAATCCGGTTTTCCAATTGTTGTGCAATGTTTTCGCCAACTAACTTAGCATCTAAGTCTGGTTTCTTAATTTCAACAATGTTAATGTGTACGCGTTTACCAGTTAACTTGTTTAATTCTTGACGTAACTTTTCAACTTCTGATCCACCTTTACCGATAACCATTCCTGGTTTAGCAGTATGAATTGAAATGTTAACACGCTTTGCAGCACGTTCGATTTCAATAGTTGAGACAGAAGCGTTGGCTAATTTATTTTCGATGAATTTACGGATTCGTAAGTCTTCGTGTAAATCTGTTGCAAAATCTTTTTCAGCGTACCATTTTGCATCCCAGTCACGAATAATACCGACACGTAATCCGGTTGGATTAACTTTTTGACCCACGCGTTATCCCTCCTTATTTAGCAGATACCACAATTGTAATGTGGCTTGTACGTTTGTTGATTGGAGAAGCGGAACCTTTAGCACGAGGACGGAAGCGTTCCAAAGTTTTCGGTAAAGTTGGTCCTTCATTTACAAAAGCTTCGCTTACATACAAATCTTCAACATCTAAGTCAAAATTGTTTTCTGCATTAGCAACAGCAGACTTTAATACTTTTTCGATTAAGTAAGCACCTGATCTTGGAGTAAACTTCAAGATACCAAATGCTTCAGCAACACTCTTACCACGGATAAGATCGATCACTAGACGTGCTTTACGTGCAGGGATTCGAACTGTCTTGGCAGTTGCTTTTGCTGATGTAACTTGTTCAGCCATTTTTTATCCTCCCTTAACTATCTAACGCCAGTTTTCTTGTCGTCATTTCCATGACCATGGAATGTACGAGTTGGCACGAATTCACCTAATTTATGTCCAACCATATCTTCTTGGATATAAACTGGAACATGCTTACGACCATCATAAACTGCAATCGTATAACCAATAAAACTTGGGAAGATTGTTGAACGACGTGACCATGTTTTAATAACTGACTTCTTTTCTTGATCAGCTTGTGCTTCAACCTTTTTCATCAAATGTTCATCGACAAAAGGTCCTTTTTTCAAACTACGACTCAAAGTGTAATCCTCCTTCCGGATTATATAATCATTAGGCCGCTTTTAAATTATTTCTTGTTACGGCTACGTACGATAAACTTATTGGATCTTGCTTTCTTAGAACGAGTCTTAAGACCTGTAGTCTTCTTACCCCATGGTGACATAGGACTTGGACGACCAACAGGAGCTTTACCTTCACCACCACCATGAGGGTGATCGTTAGGGTTCATTACAGAACCACGAGATTGTGGACGCTTGCCTGCCCAACGAGCACGACCAGCTTTACCAACCTTGATTAATTCGTGTTGTTCATTACCAACAGCACCAATTGTTGCACGGCAAGTTACAAGAATCATGCGAACTTCACCAGAAGTTAAACGGATGATAGCATACTTACCTTCTTTACCAAGTAATTGAGCTGATGTACCAGCAGAACGAACTAATTGTCCACCCTTACCTGGCTTTAATTCGATATTGTGGATAACTGTACCAACAGGAATGTTTTCCAATGGAAGTGCGTTACCAACCTTAATATCTGCATCCTTACCTGATTGAACCTTTTGGCCTACTTCAAGACCTTTAGGAGCAAGGATATATGATTTTGTACCATCAGCATAAACTAACAATGCAATGTTTGCTGAACGGTTTGGATCATATTCAATTGCTTTTACTGTTGCAGGAACATTATCTTTGTTCCGCTTGAAATCAATCACACGGTACTTACGTTTGTGACCGCCACCACGGTGACGAACTGTGATGTGACCATATGAGTTCCGGCCAGCTGTCTTGCTCTTTGAAACAAGTAATGACTTTTCTGGTGTTGTCTTTGTAATTTCAGCAAAGTCTGAACCAGTCATATTCCGGCGACCGTTAGAAGTTGGTTTATATTTCTTGATCCCCACTGTGTTTTCCTCCTATTACTTAATATTATTATTCTTCGTCGAATAATTTAATTTCTTTTGAATCTGATGTTAATGTAACGATTGCTTTCCGGCGCTTCTTTGTGTAGCCTTCATAACGACCCATGCGCTTCTTTTTACCCTTAACATTCATAATGTTAACCTTAGCAACCTTAACATCAAAGATGTCTTCAACCGCACTCTTGACTTGTGTCTTTGTAGCACGTGTATCAACATCAAATGTGTAGCGTTTATCGTCCATATCAGCCATTGAAGCTTCTGTGATAACTGGACGTAAAATTACATCGCGTGATTCCATTATGCAAGAACCTCCTCTACTTGAGAAAGAGCTCCTTTAGTGATGACCATCTTATCGTTGTTGATAACATCTAAGACGTTCAAACCTTTAGCTGGGATAACTGTAACATTCTTTAAGTTCCGAGCAGCTAAAGCAGCGTTTGCATTGTCATCTTCAAGAACTACTAATACCTTTGAATTAACATCTAAGTTGCTTAAAACTTCTGCAAATGCTTTTGTTCTTGGTTGTTCGAATTTCAATTCATTAACAACAACTAAGCCTTCATCTAATACTTTTTGTGAAAGTACTGACTTAATAGCTAAGCGACGAACTTTGCGTGGAAGTTTGTAAGCGTATGAACGAGGTGTTGGTCCGAATACGGTACCACCGCCTACCCATTGTGGTGAACGGATTGAACCTTGACGAGCACGACCTGTACCCTTTTGACGCCATGGCTTCTTACCACCGCCACGTACGGCACTTCTGTTCTTTACAGCGTGTGTCCCTTGACGCATTGAAGCACGTTGCATCAATACTGCATCAAAAATTACGCTGTCGTTTGGTTCGATACCAAAAACTGTGTCGTTTAATGAAACTTCACCGTTTTTGCTACCGTCTTGGTTGAATAATGTAACCTTTGGCATGTAAGTTTCCTCCCTTCATCTAATTATTTCACTGTACTTTTAATAGTAACAAATGACTTGTTTGCGCCTGGAATGTTACCCTTGATTAAAAGTACGCCATTTTCTGTATCAGCTTTAACGATTTCCAAGTTTTGGATTGTAACTCGTTTGCCACCCATGCGACCAGGTAATACCTTACCAGGGAATACACGGTTAATGATTGAACCCATTGAACCTGGACGACGGTGATAACGAGAACCGTGTGCCATTGGTCCACGACTTTGGCCCCAACGCTTGATGTTACCTTGGAAACCGTGTCCCTTTGAAGTACCTGTTACATCTACAAATTCGCCAGCTTCGAAAATATCAGCTTTGATTTCGTCACCAACGTTATATTCTCCAAGCTCTACACCGCGAATTTCACGAACGAAGCGCTTAGGAGCAGTTTTAGCTTTTGCTGCATGACCCTTGGCAGGTTTGTTAGTCTTAACTTCACGTTGGTCATCAAAACCTAATTGAATAGCTTCGTAACCGTCATTTTCCATTGTCTTAACTTGCATAACAACGTTTGAGCCAACTTCAACAACTGTTACGGGTACTAATTCACCGTCTTCAGTAAAGACTTGTGTCATACCTACCTTTTTTCCTAAGATTCCTTTTGTGGTCATGAGTACACCTCCAATTTAATTAATTTAGAATTATAATTTGATTTCGATATCTACACCTGATGGTAAGTCAAGTTTCATCAATGAATCAACTGTCTTTGGTGTAGGATTTACAATATCGATCAAACGCTTGTGTGTGCGCATTTCGAATTGTTCACGAGAATCCTTATCTTTGTGTGGTGAACGGATAACTGTATATAATGTCCGTTCTGTTGGCAAAGGAATTGGGCCAGAAATTTGAGCACCTGTTCTCTTTGCTGTTTCAACAATCTTATCAGCAGATTGATCTAAAATACGATGTTCGTATGCTTTTAAGCGAATACGAATTTTTTGTTTTGCCATGATGTTCCCTCCTTCGTCTATTTTTAAAATAAGACTAGCTCCGTGAAAATTACCGATTCACTCGTGGCAAAGCGGCCGGGTGTGTCGCAACCTTTCACATCTTAGCTTATTTATAAACACAGAACAAAATACTTACGAAATCGCAAGTACTTTAATAGTTTATTACAATCAGTACAAAAAAGCAAGGCCTTTTCCTATTTCTACCTTACTATAAGAATTCTTTTACCCAGTATAAGACAAAAATGGGTCTATAACATTTAGTAT
>NZ_LWUD01000008.1 GCF_001654615.1 Ligilactobacillus aviarius | reverse complement strand
ACAATCGCCACGTTAGAAGTGACTTTACTAACATCAATACCAAAAACAAAACGCATAATATGTACCATCCTTTCAAAGTTGATTCATAAACTTTTACTAATCTAATTTTCAAAACATGACATGAATGCCAACAGACTACGAAGAGATTCACAGTGAAAGCAATGAAGTTGCCATTTTGTTATGCGACATCAAGTGTCAAAAAAGCTCACGACATGTCAACTTCATTTATCACTTTAACGCAAAGAAAAAGTGATAGAAAACAAGATCCCGTCGGATCAAATTTTCTATCACTATCTTAGTCTGTTTGTTATTAAAAACCATATAATAAAAGAGAAGAGGTTGCGACTTGTGTCACAACCTCTTTGCTATATCCACATAATCGGGTTCCAAAACAAACGAGCTACGTGGAAGGACGTAAACCTCCGAATCTATGCTGCGCGATTCGTTCGCTTTTCTGCTTCCACCACGCTCGTTTTTTAACGTTTTGTCACACCTTCTTATTAATCAACTAATTTTCCAACCAACGGTAACTTAGCTAATACCTTATCACCATGCGGCGACTTGTTTAACAATGCATCCGTTACATCGGTTCCTGCCAGATTTCCGTGGTGTTCGCCACCAGTCCATGCTGGTGAATCAGTAACATCGTAAACTTTTCCATTCACTGCAACATAAGCCGGGTTACCATTTTGACCATTGTACTTTGCTAAATCCGCCCGTTTAATTTCTTTTTCTGCCATAATTAACACCTCTCAGTTATAACAATACCAAACTTGAATCAAATGAGATATTAATATGCTTGCTCTTAGTAGACCCCGCCTTGGTAAGTTCCACTGACAACATGGCGGAAATCAAACGTTGCTAATTCCGACATTCGAATGATCCGGCTGACACCAATCGCAATCATTAAATTCAATGGTTCATCCGCATCATCTGGAATAACTAACACGGTTTGCTTGCCCGATGCCCGAAGATAGCCTAATTCATAGGCAACCCCGTCATCAATTTGAGCCGGATTGTACAACATGATTCCTAAATCGGCGCCCATCATTCCTTCAATATCTGAAACATAAGTCCGATTTTGCCATTCAATATCATGAACAAGTTCCGGATGTTCGTTAACATCCATTCCTTTGTATTGATGATCAAGCGGGAAATGTGAAAACTCACGTGAAACGGTCGGGTTCGCTTCAATTGCTTTCAACCCCGCATCTAACTGTTCGCGTTGTTCAGGTGTAAACCAACTGCATGCAATATATGCCTTAACTGGACCAGGTTCAACTGTCATAATTCTTCTCCATTCTTTCTTTCGTTGTCATTTACCGAAGTAAATATTTTACAAATAAATAAATGCCACCACCAAAAATGATGATGCCAATCGTCATAATCATTCCACGTGAAAAAGTAGCCGCTCGGTCCCGAACTCCCAACGCATTATAAATCATTAAAAAGCCGACTACGATCAGCAATAAGATTATTAAAATAATTGAAAGTCGCATCTCGTTCACCTACTTATTCTCGTATATTCTTATCTTATCCTAGATTAAACCCGTTTGCCATAAAAAGATAACACAAAAAAGGTAAAGCAAACCAAGCCTCCTAAAATCAAGGAAACTTTGCTTACTTTACCCTTTAATTACTACGATTTTAAATTATGATTTTAATACCAGCCGCATTCTTGCCAGTGCTTTTGAGCATTGACCCATGAACCGTAACGGCTTGTAACATATTGGTTAGCAACTTCATCTTGGTGGGCTGGTGAGTAATCGCCGCCTAAGTAGCTTGCGCTTAATTGGTATGCCCCAACATATTGACCATTCCGGGCATTATAATTTCCGCCTGATTCACGAGCAACGATCCATGCCTTCGCAGCTGCATCACTGCTTGAAAGGTTTGATGATGCTGAAGAATTTGAACTATTATTTGCTGTTGCTTGAGTTGATTGTGAACTTTGAGCAGCAGGTTGAGTATTTTGATTTTGCGCTGCTTGATTATTTGAAACTGCAGGTTGTTGAGCTGCTGCTTGCGGTTGGCTGTTTCCTTGATTATTTTGACTTCCATTAACTTGAAGTTGTTCCCCAACATAAATCAAGTTAACATCAGCTAAATGATTAAGTTGTTGGATCGATGAAACCGTTGTGTTATATTCGGTTGCAATTTTTGAAAGAGTATCGCCACTTTTTACCGTCACTGTATCAGCGTTTGCGGCTACGGCACTTACAGTTATCAAGCCGAATGCTGCTGCAATTGTCAATAAAAACTTTTTGATTCTCATAAATAAAATTCACTCCTATAAAAAATTCTGTTTTCATTCTGACACGTTGTTTTCCCTTAACAACACCGTTTAGTATACGGGGTGAATATAACAGGCAAATAGCAGGATAATTACTATTTGCCGCCTTTATGTAATATTTATCTTCAGGATGTAACTTAAAGTAATAAACTCTAACAAAATAAATTTATTTACCAATAAGAATTCCTTTACTCGCGGCGTTCATTCATTTTCGCCCTTTTATGACAAAATCACCTTCATTGAACAGGAATTCCCATTGAGTTTTCACAAATAATTTTTTCTAACAAAGAAAAAACCAGCAAAACAGTGAAATTCCACCGTTTTTCTGGTTCTCAATCATCGGTTTGTAATTTGAATGTTACATTTCCGTTTTCTTTTGACGATGCTGTTCAAACTGACGGTATACCTTAAAGAGGATTACAAAAATCAAAAGAATTAAGATAACCGCAACGATGATCCGGAGCGTACTTCCGCGGAAGACCGCATCCCCGCCAAAAGCATACAGTAATGACATCGGCAGCGTTCCAATCGCGATACACATAATCAACCGCCCGATTCCCATCTTAAGCTTAACGGCCATATAGCTTGTAAAACTTGATGGAATCATTGGAAGCGCATATCCCAAAATAATTGCCAGTGCCGGATCTTTAAACCGTTTAAATGATGCCATTTGATTTTTGAATCGTTGCGAATGCTTAATGAAATTAAAGTGCGCTAAAAGATAAACGACCAGTAAATTTCCTAAAACGTATCCGCCAAGATTCATTAAGATCCCCATCCACGGACCATAAAGGACCCCGTTAAAGATACAGACAACCGCAACCGGTGCTCCCGGAATTGCAGTCAAAATCGCAGTCAAAATAATTAGTAGACAGGCATCCTTGATCCCATGATGCCGAAAGGCCTGCTTTAAATACATGCGATCATTTTGCGGATTAAAGAACTGATGAATCTGCGGGTAATAATCCCGCAGTAACAGTCCAATTACTCCAACCGCCAAGATAATTCCTAATGTAACTGTACTATATAGTAAGATTTTTCTTCGTGTTTCCTTTTCCATCGTCAATTCCTTGCTAATTATCCTTTACTTCTATCTTATCATTTAACAATTTGAAAAAACACCGAAACAAAACGTTGACACGGTGTCACCGTTAGCATATAATCTAAATATCATCAGTGACACAGTGTCACCAAAAGGAGTTGATTAATTTGCCTAAACAAACATTTTTAAAATTAAATGCCGAAAAAAAGAAACGCGTTGACAATGCGCTTCTAAATGAATTTGCGCATTACCCATTAAACGAGGCTCAAGTTGCGCGAATCATCAAAGACGCTTCAATTTCACGGGGAGCTTTCTATAAGTATTTTGATGATCTGACCGATGCATACCAATATCTTCTTCATCAGGAGCTTGGCCACGTTCACGTTGATCTTGAAAATCAAGATTATACTGATCCACAGCTTATAATCCGCCAAATGCGCCGGTTTATTGATGAGGCGCATACTCTTCCAAGCTATTCATTATTTCAAATGCACTTTAAATATAATGAAAATTTGCTGCGGCCATTTATCCCGACAACTGAGATGAAGACCACTACTTGGATGTACTTCATTTTAAGTCACGAAACTTTACGCGCACTCTTTCTTGATCCCGCTAATCAAGAATTTTATTTCACCCGGTTTAAAACCGCAATTGCTCAAATAGGAAAGGAACAGTAATTATGTTTTTAGCACTTAAAGAAATCAAACATGAAAAACTTCGTTACGGCCTGGTGATTTCAATGGTCGTTCTCATTAGTTACTTAATCTTTATCTTAACAAGTTTAGCCCAAGGATTAGGAAGTCAAAACACCGCCGCAATCGACACGTGGAACATTAAACAGGTTGTTTTGAATAAAGACTCTGACATCAATATGCGGCAATCCTTCCTGACGACCCAACAGGTTGACCAGCTTCACCAAGGCAAAAATGATGCTGTCATTGGCCAAGCCGCCGTGGTTGCTAAACACTCCGATCTGCCGCAAATCAGTGCAACCTTTATTGGAATCAAGCCAACTCAATTCATTTATAAGGATATGAAGGTCATTAAGGGCCACAAGCCATTAACCGACCGCCAATTAGTTGTTGATTCATCGTTTGAAACTAAAGGATACAAACTTGGTCAGTGGGTCAAGTTGAACTCCCTTAACCAAAAATATCAAATTATTGGGTTTGTCAAAAATGCGAAGATCAATATTTCACCAATTGCATATGGCAGGTTATCTGCATGGAAAACCATCAGTAACTTGAATCCCAACTTGGCTGCAAACGCCCTTATTACTCGAAGCAAACATTACAAAGTTACTGACAACAATTTAAAAGCATACTCGGTATCCGCCTTTATCAATAATCTTCCCGGCTACACTGCCCAAAACATGACTTTTGAATTTATGATTGGATTCTTGATGGTCATCTCATTGATCGTCATTGCGATCTTCCTTTACATCATTACCAATCAAAAACTTCCAAACTATGCTGTTTTGAGAGCCCAAGGCGTGCCCGCCAAAACACTGGTTATCAGTACGATCATGCAATCGTTGATTTTAGTTGTCAGCGGAATTTTAATTGGCGCTCTTCTGACATGGATCACCAGTTTAGTCATTCCCGCAGCGGTCCCAATGACGTTTAACGTTCCCGTTTTAAGTGCGGTTGCTGCTGGATTAGTCTTAACTTCGATCATCGGTGCAATTTTACCAGTCCGGACAATTATGAAAATCGACCCTGTAAAGGTTATCGGCTAAGAAAGGAGCTTTATAAGATGACTGCATTAACTTTAAATCACGTTAATAAAACATTTGGAAAAGGAATTGCAAAGGTTGAAGCCCTCAAAGATGTTAATTTTAGTGCTGACCAAGGAGAAATGACCTTAATTCTTGGACCATCAGGCTCCGGCAAAAGTACGTTTTTAACGATTGCCGGAAGTTTGCAAACCCCGACTGACGGCGAGGTTTTGATCAACGGCGATGATCTTCGGCATCTCTCTGCCAAGAAGCGCGAACAGTTACGCCTTAATCACTTAGGGTTCGTTCTTCAGTCATACAACCTTGTCCCATACCTGACAGTTAAAGAGCAGTTTAAACTCGTTGATAAGGTTAAAAAGAGCGGCAACCTTTCAGCAAGTCAACTCGATGACCTGCTGAAACTGTTAGGAATCGACCAACTTGTTAATAAATATCCCGACCAGCTTTCAGGCGGTCAAAATCAACGGGTCGCAATTGCCCGCGCGCTATATCCGAATCCCGAAATTATTTTGGCAGACGAACCAACGGCGGCTTTAGATTCTGCCCATGTTGAAGAAGTTGGCAAGTTATTTGCACAGCTTGCCCACACCCAAAATAAAGCGGTCGTTGTTGTTACCCATGATTTACGCCTAAAAGACTACGCCGACAAAATTTTCAACATCACAGATGGAGTAATTTCACGGGAAAAATAGCTTTGTCGTTCCCCTTTGATTTTGATAAAATGAATAAGAATTTAATTTTTATCAAAGAGGTGAATCCCGATGATCAAACAGGAAAAACTTTCAGAATTAACCCAAACCGATTTTAAATGGTTTGACGTTGTCGACATTGATGAAGCTGATATTCGCGAGCTTAAAAAATCATTTAAACTTACTCCCGAGATCACTTCATATGTATCTGACCTGAACGAACGGCCGCACTATGACTATGATGAACACACTGATAGCCATCTTCTCGTATACGACGTTCCTCTTTGGCCGACAGCTGAGATCAATCATTTTACGACCCGGCCAATTGTTTTTCTAATTCATGAAAAGACTGTTTTTTCATTCCATACTCACCGAACAAACTATGTTTTTGAGCAGTTTGAAGGCAGCGAAATGCACCAACGGCTCCAAAATGTCCATGACATCACCGAGTTTGTAATGCTGTTTCTCTTTCATTCGACCCAGTATTTTCAACGGGCATTGACCCAGATCAACACTGATCGCAATCAACTTGATCGGGAATTAAATAACGAAATTGCAAACCGCGATCTTCGCGAACTAGCTCAAATCGAAAAAAGTCTAGTTTACCTTTCAAGCAGTATCAGTACAAATTTAATGATGCTGCAAGATCTAGGGAAAACGCCGCTGGCCCGGTTACTGACGCCCGCAGCCTTTGAACGGCTCGATGATATTCTGATCGAATCCAAGCAGTCTTCCCAAATGGTTAAAATTTCAAGTGAAGTTACCGAAATGCTTTCAAAAACTTCAAATAATATTTTGAATAATAACCTGAACGATACAATGAAGTTTTTAACTGTTTGGTCGTTACTGCTGACGATTCCAACCATCATCACCGGATTCTTCGGCATGAATGTCAACCTCCCCCTTACCAACAATCACTGGGCCTGGTTGATCATCATTGTCTTGAATGTCGGCTTTATGATCTGGCTTTTTATCTACATGAAGAAACACCATTTCATTTAATAAAATACGAACTATTCCAGTTAATGAATTTTAATCTCAAGGAATGGTCCGTATTTTTTTACTATTCAAAACGGTTCCAATCAGGTATAATTAACTCACCGAAAGGGAAGGAGAAAAATTATGAACACACAAACAACCACTCAACCCCTTGTAAAAGCCGTTAAGCGTGTTGCTTGGGGAACAATTATTTTTTTAGTCGCACTTAACGTAATCGACTTGCTCGTTTCACTTGGAATTGTAATCATCCAGGGAAATTCCAATTTGATTGAAGGACTTAAAACCGTTTCAGCAACCAATGGCTGGGCATATATGATTGCCGGCATCATTGGCGTCATTCTTGTCTTAGCTAAAGCAAATCAAACTGAACGCCAGCAGATTTTTACCGCGCGTAAAACGGTGATCACCTGGCAAGCAATTATCGGCATCATCCTCATGCTTTTTGTTTTTCAACTCGGAGCTGAACTTTTTGGAACCATTGTTGAGGTCGGCTTGAAGCCTCTTGGATTTTCAGCTCTTGCCGAGATGCAAAATGCAAGTCAAACCGGAATTCGCTCAGTAAGTATGATGGTTTATGGTGGAATCTGTGCTCCGTTATTTGAAGAAATCGTCTTTCGCGGATTCGTCTTCCGCAAATTGCAACCATTCGGCGTTAAATTTGCCCTGATCATCTCATCGCTTCTCTTTGCATGTGCCCACGGGAACTTGATCCAAAGTCCGTTTGCGTTTGCAACCGGAATGCTTCTTGGATTAGTTGCATACCGTTATGGATTAAAATGGGCCATTGTTACCCATATCATTAATAACCTTGGATTAAGCATCGGTCTCCAATTACTTTCGCAAAAGATCGCATGGATTCCGTTCCTAACCGTTGGCCTGGCGGTAATTGGCCTGATTGGATTCATTTTAGTCGGTATACGACCTTTGATCAATTGGTGGCGGCAAAATCGAATTCAAGATCACTTTTTAGCAATTGCTTTCCGCCAATTACCAATTTTAATTATTTTAACTTATGGAATCGCCCTTGCACTGGGTGGAATTCAACATCGATAAAAAAATGGAACTGCAAAAACTTGCAGTTCCATTTTTTATTCTAATACCTTCACTTTTAATCCCGAGAGTAATTAGGAGCTTCTTTTGTAATTTGAACATCGTGCGGGTGTGATTCCCGTAATCCAGCTCCTGTAATTTGAACAAATTGGGCTTCCTCCCGAAGAGTCTTCAAATCAGGTGCGCCACAGTAACCCATGCCGGCCCGTAAACCACCGTCCATTTGATAAAGAACGCTTGAAACAGGGCCTTTATAAGCAACTTGTCCTTCAATTCCTTCTGGAACAAGCTTATTAGCTTCATTTACACCGCTTTGGAAGTAACGGTCAGATGAGCCGTGAGTTGAGTCCATGGCACCTAAACTTCCCATTCCACGGTATGCTTTGTACCGCCGTCCTTGATAGAAGACCGTTTCACCTGGAGCTTCTTCCGTTCCGGCAAGCATTGAGCCAAGCATTACGGCATTTCCGCCAGCTGCAATCGCCTTAACAATATCACCAGAATACTTGATTCCCCCGTCAGCAATGATCGGTTTGCCGTATTCACGGGCAACACTTGCAGCATCATAAACCGCTGTTAATTGAGGAACCCCAACTCCGGCAACGATCCGGGTCGTACAAATTGAGCCTGGTCCGATACCAACCTTAACAACATCAACCCCGGCATCATACAACGCTTTCGTTGCTTCTGCGGTTGCAACGTTGCCGGCAATCAACGTTGCATGCGGGAAGTGTTCCCGAATCTCTTTGATCTTCCGTAATACGCCGGCTGAATGGCCATGGGCAGTATCGATTACCAATGCATCCGCACCGGCTTCAAGGAGTGCAGCTGCCCGTTCAAAGGTGTCACTTGTAACCCCGACAGCAGCAGCAACTAATAACCGGCCCTTGTCATCCTTAGCGGCATTTGGAAATTCAACGACTTTTTCCAAATCCCGTAATGTGATCAATCCTGATAAACTCCCTTGTCCATCAACCAATGGAAGTTTTTCGATCTTATTCTTTTTAAGGATCTTCCGGGCTTCATCAAGCGATGTCCCTTCCTTCGCTGTAACTAAATCCTCTTTGATCATTACATCATCTAGTTTTTGATCATGATTTTGGATAAAGCGGATATCCCGGTTAGTAATAATTCCGCACAACTTCCGGTCATTCCGGCTGTTAACAACTGGAACACTGCTAATGTGGTTTTCATGCATTAACTTTTCAGCTTCCGCAACAGTGTTGTCCCGGGTTAAGAAATCTGGATCGTTAATGATTCCATTTTCAGAACGCTTTACCTTCCGGACTTCTTCAGCTTGGCGTTCGATCGACATGTTTTTGTGAATAACACCTAAACCGCCTTCGCGTGCCATCGCAATTGCCATTTCAGATTCCGTTACCGTGTCCATTCCGGCACTGATAATTGGAATATTCAAATGCAAATTATCTGCCAAATCGACGCTTAAATCAACTTCATTCGGCAAAACATGGCTTTCTGCCGGAATCAGCAAAACATCATCAAACGTAAAACCTTTTTTTGAAAACTTTGTATCCCAGTTAGACATAAGTTGTTCCTCCATAAGTTTATTTATTGTTTTATAGGTTACACAAAATCCGTATAAATTTCAAGTGATTATTACAATTAATTGCGAATTACGAATAATTATTCCGAGATTAGTTTCAAAAGGAGGTTTAAATTACAACAATTTAATTTATTCCAAATAAACCGTCCGCAGTTTTTTCAGTTTTTCCGGCGTCAATCCTAAGTATTTTTCAAAATATTCATCCATTGATGAGGCCACCGTTTTACAGGTTCGTTCTAACACTTTAAAGTTTTCTGAACTGACAGCTAAATTCGAATTTAATTTATCTGCAAGGGCATTTCGCGCATCATTTGTAACTAAATGATTGATTTCGGTTGCCGATGCGCCTTCAAAAAACAAATTCGTTAATAAATAATCCTTTAAAATTTCTTCCGGTTTCACCTGCAATGCGCTCAAAATCAAGAAGGCGGCCACTCCAGTCCGGTCTTTTCCAGCAGAACAGTGGAATACCAGACTTTGACCTGGTTTATCATTTGCTAGCAACAGCTCAAACATTCGCTGGTATGCCATCCGTGCGTGCTGGTCGACAAGCATTTGAACATAACTTTGATCAGCGTAATCTTGATCATCGATTTTCATCTTCATGTAGTTAACGATTCCTAGATTTTTAAATAACGATTTGCTGAACGGATAAACCGGTAAATTAACATACGCTGCTTTTTCAGGATACCGGTCCGCATAGTATTCCGTTTCAGCTGGTGAACGAAAGTCAACATCGATTCGCAACCCGTAATCGGTCAAGAATTGAAGGTCATCGTCCGTCAAATCGGTCATGTTTCCCGAGCGCAAAATCTTGTGCCACTTAACATGCTTTCCATCAATCGTTGAGTAGCCTCCTAGTTCGCGGAAATTGACCCCGCCTTTTAAATCAAGCATCCGTTGATGTTCCATCTTAATTCCTCCTTAACGCTAGATACAGCAAGAGGTTGCGACAATTGTCACAACCTCTCTTTTACTCTTATGGATTTGGGGTTCCCTGCTCATCTTCAGCAGAATCATCTTCTTGACTGGCTAATGGGGTAACCTTCATCCAATCAATGTAATTGCGCTTGAAATCGGTAACTTCGATTTCAACGTTGCCAATTTGAATTTTTGATCCGAGTTTAACCTTATAATTTTCAAGCAAATAGCCTGCTAACGTTACGCTATCTGCTTCTTGAAATTCCTTATCTTTAAACTTAAAGAACCGCTCAAAATCATACAGCGTAGTTTTCCCCGATACTTTATACGTTCCATCATTATTTGGAACAATGTCGTCGGAAGAAACGTCATCAGCTTCGTCCTTAACCGTTCCGAAAAGCTCTTCGTAAATATCCCGATCAGTTACGATTCCGCTTGTTCCACCGTATTCATCCAAAATAACCACTAACGGAACATGTTTCTTAATCATTTGTTGCAATAACTTTTGAATTGGGGTCATCTCAGGAGCAGTAATGACCGTCCGCATTACCCGTGAAACCCGGACAGTATCGTCAACTTGCGCCTGGCGGATCATATCATAAATATAAACGTAGCCTAAAATGTTATCCTTATCGTTATTCGCAACGACGGGGTAACGTGAAAACTTGGTTTGCAAATATTTATTGATCACGTCACGCACCGTGTCAGTTACGTCAACAACTTCGAGACTTGTCCGATCGACCATCACGTCCTTGGCAACCTTATCGTTAAATTCAAAGGCCCGTTCCATGTAAACATAGTCTTCGCGGTCAATCGCCCCGCTATCAACGGAGTTTTTCGAAACGTTCAAAATTTCATTTTGCGACATGACGTCTTCTTCTTCGCCTGCCGGTTTTAATCCAAGCGCCTTCACAATTCCTGAAGCTGACTTATTAAGCAACCATACAAACGGATAGAAAATTACGTGGAAGTAGTGTAACGGCCGGACGATGAACATCATCATCTTCATCGGCATGTCGATACTAATGTTTTTTGGGACGATTTCCGTTAAAACCACTTCAAGGTAGGTCAAAATTACGACCCCTAAAACTGCACTGACGGCCACGATCGTTGCGTGATTGATCGGCAACTTGCCGAAAGTCTTAATTAAGATTTGCGACAAAGTATCGGCCCCGATCCAGCCTAAAATGATTCCGGTCGTCGAAACCCCAACTTGGGTCGTCGATAGGTACTCATTCATGTTTGAAACCATCTGCAGTGCAAGTTTCAGTTTCTTCTTGTTGCCTGTTCCTTCTTCCAGTGCACTTTCAATCGCACTCTTCCGAACAGACACAATTGCGAATTCTGCTGCTACAAAGAAAGCGGCAAAATAAAAGACGATCACTACAATAATCAAATTGATTATCGCCTGACCACTTGACATTTAGTCATTCCCCATTTCTGAAAATAATTAAATTTTATTTTATATTAAAATCATACCACCTTTTACGGTGTTTGTAGACTACTGCCCGTTATCTGTTAGATAAATTTTCTTTAAATCGCGCTGTTGTTGCGGGGTAACCTTCAATACCTGCTCAACATAATTGCGGACATTGCCAGCTTCTGCGCGAATGACGTTCAGGGCTGTATCCAAATACTCATCATAAACATGGGTCAAAGCTTCAATATTTTTCAAGAAAACTGGTCCCAGTTCGTGATAAAGTTTCTGTTTATTTTGCTGATTCAATGCTAAATGCTTGTTTGATGAAAGGTAGTCCTCACGAATGATTTCATCAGGAACCCCTAAAACAGTCATCAAATAAACAGCACCCATTCCGGTCCGGTCTTTTCCTGCCGTACAGTGGAAAAGAACTGCTTCACCGTCAGCTGAATTAGCCAATAACTCATCAAAAAACACCCGGTAAGCATGTTGCGCGCTTGGCGCAAGGACAATATCCTTATATGAATTCAACATATCATGATAGCCAGCTTCAGGATCTTCCTTAAATGCTTGCTTTCGCATTTGATTCTTTGCCGTACTATTCGTTTCATCAGCTGGAAAAACCGAATCATTAATATACTTCGCCATTGAAGGAACCTTGTCCGGGTATTCTTTCTGCTCGCTTGGTGAGCGAAAATCGACATCGACCCGCACCCCATATTCATTTAGATAGTTCAAATCGTCATCCGAAAGCGGATTAAGCATCCCTGAACGCACCGCCTTATGCATTTTGATCATTTTCCCATCAGTTGCGGGGTATCCTCCAATATCGCGAAAATTGAATCCATTTTTGACTTCTAATAAATGCTGTTCCATCTTTTAATCCTTCTTTTCCTTTACTGCTGCCAGATTACTTTGAATCTGTTCTAAGCCGGAATGAACCTTGGTAATGATTTGTTGAGCGATTTCCATCGGCGCGTTATTCAACGTTTCAATTGAACCTAACTGATCGATATGAAATTTCGATGCATTCAGATCCGGCGCTTCCATGATCAGTTCAACTTGCACTGGAACCTCTTCATCTGAACTTTCAAAAAAATTATCGACCCGGTTGATATTTGCAAACGGCAGATTGATGATCCCGCTTTCTAATCGGACTGAGACGGCTTCTTCAAAACCCGTAATCACCAAAATCTGCTGTCCAAGTTTCCCCTGAGCCACCGTCGTTTGAAAATCCGAAAGAAGTTGTTTTAATGCCCCGTCGAGATCGTTAACGGGTGTCTCCATTTCACTGCTGATAAAATCGCCGTCAACAATGCGGTCAATAAAATCCTGTACCTTAATCTTCATTTTGATGATCCTTTTCCTTATTCTTGTGGTTGAATTTCTTTTGCGTTTCAAGATACTTGTAGTGACTCTTCAATTCATTATATGGATTACCCTTGTCGCTTCGGCTTTGAATCACTAACATTGTTTTGGCTGGAATATTCTTTTCAAGCCATTCGGCGTCTGAAGTTGTCAGCCAAATTGCCCCATTGGTTTGAGCAGCATGTTTATGTTTAAAGCTCTTTCCTAAGCATTTAACGGCTTCCTTATCAACTTTTCCGTTCTTATCAGTTGGAACAGCTTGAAGCATTGATTGAACACCATACGGGTCGCCAGGGTTTGAATATGAGATCCATGCTGCATAACTGCGAGCTGACGGGGCATCATAATAATTCGTTCCCCGCGTTTTTTTGATCTTAAAAATTCCTAGCGGAGTCTTTTGCCGGTTATCCATTGTTTGATAGTTCGGGTTCCCATAGGCATACATTGTATAGATCGTAAACGGTCCCTGGTGAACATACAACCGTTGCTTAGCCAGTGAAAATGAAAGCCATACCCGATTCAATTTTGAATAGTGCCGGTACTTGGCAATTTCAGGATATGGTAATGTTTCGCTCGGCTTATTCCATTCAACCGGTTTGCGCAAATGTTCCCGTTGCTTTTTCATCATTCGGGCATTAATTTTAGCATCATGTTCATCGCGCTTCTTTTCCTTTGCTAATTTAACTGCCCGAATCCCTTCTTCGTGCTTAATATAGATGTATGAGCCGACTGTTCCTGCAACCAAAACAATTGCAACTAACCAGGCCAGCCAACTACTTTTTTTCTTTTCCATTTTTCTGCCTCTCGCTTAGTTCTTTCTTTTTATAAATATACGTAAACGCGCTTAAAAATTCAAATTTTATTTAGTTTTCCGCAAGGCTTCGACATCAATGATCCGGTCGACCCATCCATGATAAAATGAAGCTTCATGAGTTACCAGGATCACGTTACCCGGATAACTGATCAGGGCTTGCCGTAACGCATCCTTCGTTTCATCATCCAAATGGTTTGTTGGTTCATCAAGAATCAAGAAATTGCTTGGATGAAGTTCCAGAATGCATAATTTGACCTTCGTCTGTTCGCCACCACTAAGCAGATTCAACGGCTGCATTGCATTTGCAGCATTAATTCCAGCCCGCGCAAGCTTTTGGCGAATGGTCTTTGGTTCGAGCAACGGATCGATATTTTGAATCGTTTGAAGCGGGGTTTGCGTGGCATCATCCCATACTAAATCCTGATTAAAATACCCAATTTTAACCGCGTCGCCGAAATTGGCGGTTCCTTCAAATACCGGAATTTTACCCAGAATCGACTTGATCAAGGTTGATTTACCGACCCCATTAAATCCCTTCAAAACGATCTTTTCACCATGCGTCATTGAAAACGTAACCGGTGCTAACAACGGTTTGTCATACCCGACAACAAGATTTTTAACCGTTAAGGTATTTGCCGATAAAATTTCTTCAATTGGAAAATTGAAATGGGCGCGCAAATTATCACTTGGCGGAGTGATCCGTTTCATCTTGGCTAACCGTTTCTCACGGGATTTTGCCATTGACGCCCGGGTCCCCGCCTTATTCTTCCGAATATAAGCTTCGTCTTTTTCAATTTGGCGTTGTTGCTTTTCAAACGCCTTTCGCTGAACTTCCTTTTTAATTTCTTTTTGCTTGATTGCCGCTTTAAAACTTCCGGTATACTTCGTGATTTTTCCCCACGCAACATCGATAATTGCGTTAGTGACCCGTTCTAAGAAATCATAATCATGAGAAATTACCATAAATGCTCCCTGAAAGTCATTCAAAAAGCCAATCAGCCATTCAATATGTTCAGTGTCAAGATAATTCGTCGGTTCATCCAGTAAAAGCACATCCGGACTTTCCAACAACAACTCTGCCAAAATAATTTTGGATCGTTGTCCGCCTGAACAATCACTTACCCGGCGATCCTTTCCAAGCGCGTCGATCCCTAATCCTTGCATTACCTGATCGATTCGGGAATCAATTCCATAAAAATCATGCGCTTCAAGCGTTTGCTGATTCCGTCCTGCCCGTTCTAACAAGCGTTCATCCATTGTTTCAGCATACTCAGCGTAATCTTGCTGAATTTGTTTTTCAATTTCATAAAGGTCTTTAAAAGCACTTTTCAAAAAAGAAATAATCGTTAAATCATGTGCCGATTCAGCGTACTGATCCAAGTAACCGATCTTAATTCCTTTTTGCCACTTAATTTGGCCTTCGTCAGGAAAAAGCTGTTTGGTTATCAATTTGATCAAGGTTGATTTCCCAGCTCCATTTTGACCGATCACGCCTAAATGATCTTCCTTATTCAAACTGAATTCAGCATCCGTATATAATTGCTTTTCAGCAAAACTCATTGAAAGGTGGCTAACTTCTAAAATTCCCATTTTTCAACTTCATATCACTTTAGATAAAAAAACACCACATGTTCCGCCTACGCGATCCATGTGGAGCTTCTGCGTATTCAATTAATTGAAACTCGGATCTGCTGCAAAACTCCTCGAGAAAGTTTCACATCAGTTGAGCCCCACGTGCATCATGCCCGTAAGCTCAATTACTTGTTTGCTTTGTCAGCTTCATCGCGTTCCTTCAAGAAGTCTAAAACAGCTTCGTGTTGTTTACGACGCTTCTTGATGTTCTTATGGTTTACAGGACGACGATCGTTAGCTGCACCAATGTGTGTGTTTTGTGACATGAAGTTACCCTCCCTTCTGACATTAACAACCATTTATTTTATCGAAAATTATCAAAAAATTCAAGTTTACTTTGAAGATGATCCGCGACGTTTCCGAAGTTGATGAACAATTAAGGTAATGACCACCGCGATCAAGACGATCATTCCAAAAATCGCTGCTGGAATTTCAATGTCGATGGCCGGAATTGAAATAAACAGTTTAATCGCAATCAGGGTGATCAACGCATATGCCATGACCTCAAGTTCTGGAATCTTCTTCATTAATTGCATGATCACTTCAGCAATTCCCCGCATACATAAAATTCCAATCATGCCCCCAATTAGAACAATCACCGGATTCGGTGAAATTGCCAACGAGGCTAAAATGGAATCGACCGAAAAGACAATGTCCATTAATTCAATTGATACAACGACTGACCAAAAAAGCGGCAATAACCGTTTCCGTTTCTTTGAATGATGCTGGTCAGAATGCGGATGCGCCATCTTCCAAAAATGATTGATCGATAGGTAAAGCAAATATCCAGCCCCAATCACTTTGATCCACCAAAACTTGATCAAAAAGGTTCCGACACCAATTAACAGGAATCGGAAAAGATACGCTCCCCATAAGCCGTAAAATAATGATTTTTCCTGTTCTTTTTTAGTTGGAAGTTTTTGGGTTTGTGCTGCAAGGACAATCGCATTATCGACCGACAACAAACATTCGATCAAAACCAGCGACAAGATAATCAACCAGTCGCTTCCTGATTCAATCACGGTTTTCCAATTATTCAAATCAAAGAACGGACCATATAAAGTTTGTAAAAAATGTATCAATTAAAATCTCCTTTAATTATCATTGTATAAGGAAAATATCACATTTCAGTTTTAATTTCAAAGGCTAGCAAATAATTCTTAACGGAAGCTTAACCTTGCTAATCATCCAACGGCAATGTCAATTCATCCGTTTGCGCTTGCGCTGGCTGTTGTTCAACCTTGCCATGCAAAAAGCCCTTGATCATTCCGTAAATCGCTGTCTTTTCATTCGCCGATAATTGATGCCCGTTGAAGTTTAGCTGGGCATTGGACGTAAATAAATCGTCAAGTTCAACTTCGGTATATTGCCGCCCTGCAAGGAAATCAAGGGACACGTTAAAGTAATCTGCCAGTTTCATCATTTCAATGTACGACGGGGTATTCACGCCGCGTTCCCAACTTCCAATTTGGGGACCGGTATTGGCCCGTTCACGCGGATAATCCGCTAATGATTGGTTTAACGCGCTGGCTAATTCCGGCAACGATAAGCCTTTTCCTTGCCGAAGAGCCCGTAATCTCTCAGGAAACATTTTATCACCTCATAAATTAAAACCTTCGAATCAAAAAGAGGCCGTCCCGTTTTCGGCACAACCTCCTTCCGTTAAAAACTTTGCTTTCCGACTATTGTAAGCCGCCGCCCATCATCATCATGAAGACTTGAACTCCAAATGAAATTACCTTCATAATGATTTCTGATGACAGTAAATAGAAAATAAAGAATCCTAATCCCATTACTAATGCAGTTACGATTCCGGCATAGATCCGGTCAAGGCCTTCTTCATTTGAACGGCTGATAACCGCAACTAACACTGCAATTCCAAAAATTGCTAATGCAAAAAGGGTCAATAATGAAATTGCCCGCCCGGCAATTCCAAAAAGCCCGAGAACCAAGATTACAAGCGTTAAAATCACGTTGATTCCGCTGTAATGGGTGATGCGGTTAGTGTATGTCCAAAAGTTTTCTTTCTTACCTGAAACCAAATAACGGCTTACTAAGTATGTTCCACCGATAATAATTGCGGCTGCGATCAAACTGAAAATGAAAAGTTTCAAGTAAACTAACAATTCAGCAATGCTTGATTTGCCACCATTCAAAACGTAAAAAATGTTGTTGATATTTGCACCGAAAAATGAATTCTTAACTAATACGTGGAAGAAACGGTACAATGCGCCGAAGAAAACAAGTAATTCAGCAACAATGGTAACGACCCCATACCATTTTGCACCTTCAACTTCTTCTCCGGGATGGATCCATGAACTTAAGATCCACTTAAAGTAGTTTAATTTCTTTCCCGTTGCAGCTGCACTTGCTGCACTTGAAGAATTATCCTTGTTCTTTTCATCACCGTGAGGATAAAAAGTAACGGTTTCTAATTTTGAATCGTTTTTTGACATTCGATCTACTCACTTTCTCTTTATAAAATACAGTTTTATTGTAAACTAATTAATTTCTTTTTTAAAGAAGAGGGTATTTATTTTCATTAAAAGAATTTATAATTATTTGTGAAAAAAGATGGAGGAGTTTGCGATGCAATTTAAAAAATCATTTCAAGCTGTTATTTACTTTATTCTTGGACTCTTGGCGTGTTGCCTGACGGTAAGTTCTGCCCACGCTGACCAGCTATCAAAGCGAATTGACCATATGAGCCTGCAAGATAAAATTGCGCAGATGTACTTTGTTCCGAGCGATGGCAATCAAAATGACGTTCTCAACGCCATTCAACAGTATCATGTTGGCGGTGTTGTCTTATTCGGGGCTGATTTTCAAAACCAAACCCCTGACCAGTTCAAAGCCAAACTTGCCGGATGGCAAAAAGCAAGTCAGATTCCGCTTTTCATCGGAACTGATCAGGAAGGCGGGACCGTTTCGCGCCTAAGTGATAATCCTCAATTAACAAACAACCGGCAATTCCCATCACCGCAAGCATTAAATAATAATATGCAAGCTGAAGTGAATGAAGCCCGAAATGTTGCTGGGATTCTTCACAATTTAGGAATCAATTGGAACTTCGCCCCTGTTGCCGATGTTTCAAATAATCCTCAAAGTTTCATCTATCCCCGGACATTCGGAAAAGATTACCAGCAAACGGCAACGTATATTTCAAAAGTTGTTCCGGCAATTCAAAGTCAAAAAGTGGTTGCAACCCTCAAACATTTCCCAGGTTATGGAACTGCGGGCGACACCCATACGGGATTTGCTTCAACTAACAAATCGCTTGCTGATTTTCAAAACCAAGACTTTCTTCCGTTTATTGCGGGAATTAAAAGCCATGCTGATGCAGTGCTCGTTTCACACATTGTGATCAATCAGGTTGATAATCATTACCCGGCCTCATTATCACCGCAAGTCCATAAAATTTTAAGAGATCAATTACACTTTAAAGGCGTTATTATCACTGATGACCTTGGAATGGGTGCAATTACCCAATTCGCCCAGGATAATCACGTAAATGCCGATGTTTTAGCCGTTGAGGCCGGAAACGATATGCTTCTGAGCAAAAACTATCAGACTGGGATTCCGGCAATTGAACAAGCTGTTAAGAACCACCAAATTTCAGAAAAACAGATCAACCAGTCTGTCTATCGGATTTTAAAGCTTAAGAAAAAAATTGGATTAATAAAATAAATTGATAAAATAAGGTTGTGACATAAGTCACAACCTTATTTTTATTTATATTCATCTGGTTCTGGTTTTTCTGCAAGCGTAATAACGCCGATCGCATTCAATCCTGTATGAGTCATAATGATTGGGCTCGTTAATCGGGCAATATAAGCCGCATCAACACTGTTTTCTGGAAGAACAGCATCCTTCACCTTTTCCAAATATTCATCGCTACAATCAACATTTGAAAGTGATAATTCTTGAATGGGATTATCTTGATGCCGTTCTTTTAGTTCTGCACAATATTTGAAGAACGTCTTCCGGCTGCGGCCCTTCTTCACAACATCCAAACTATCTTCCCGTAACCGGACAATAACCTTCAAATTGATCAGTTTGGTCAACATGCTTGCCATTTTCCCAAGCCGGCCGCCTGACAAGATATTGTCCAAGTTATCAACTAAAACATCGATCGTCGTCCGTTCAAGGATATCTTTACAATGTGCTTGAATTTCCTCAATTGTCTTGCCCGCAGCTGCATCCTTTGCCGCTGCTAAAACTTGAAATGCTTCACCGCGATCAGTTGACTTACTATTGATCACCGTTACATCCGTTGATGACATTTCAGCTGCTGAAACGGCAGTTTGATACGTTCCGCTTAAAACATCAGAAAGCAAAATGGCAACGACCTGGCTTCCATCTTCACCCAAACGATCAAATACATCGACAAACGAACCGACTGCTGGTTGGCTCGTCTTTGGCTTATTCCCCTTTTTTAATTCTTCAACAAGTTCTTCACGGGTAATCGTTTCCCCATCAACGAAAGTTTGCCCATTGATTTCAATTGTCAACGGAACAATTGTAATGTTATTTTCTTTAATTTCTGCTGGGGTTAACTGAACTGATGAGTCAGTTACAATCTTAATATTTGCCATTTTAAATTCTCCTTAAGCAGTTTTCTATTCTAATTATATATTAAATGTTTTCAAAATCAATATAATATAGACTTAAAGTCTAGATAGTTTAGCTACCAAACATCTCGGATCATTTTTATTATAGTCGATTACTCCCAATTTTAATAGCCAAATTCAGCATTAATTCCAATAAAAAAAGCGCGGAAGTGATTGAAATCACCCCGCGCTTCAAGATCATCATTTTATTTTGCAACGACTTTAATGAAATCGTCACCATGGTGAATTTCGTCAGCTTTCTTGTGACCAACTTCAGCATAGTTAGCGGTGTTCGTGATAATTGTCATTACAGTTGGATCGTATCCTGCCTTTTGAACAGCATCAATGTCAACTGTTCCTAACTTATCGCCCTTCTTAACCGTTTGGCCTTGCTTGACAAAGCTTTCGAAGTGTTCACCCTTTAAGTTGACCGTATCAATTCCGACGTGAATCAGAACCTCAGCGCCCTTGTCAGATGTAATTCCGTAAGCGTGCTTGGTTTCATAGGCAACTGAAATCTTACCATCAACTGGAGCATAAATTGTTCCATCAGTTGGAATGATTGCAGCGCCATCACCCATCATCTTGGTTGAGAAGACTTCATCGTTTGTTTCTGATAAGTCTTCAACTTTTCCGTTAACCGGAGCAGCAATAACTTCACTGTTTAATGAAACTTCTTGCTTTTGTTCAGGTTCAACGTGATCTTCCTTAGCTTCAATTGCTTCAGCTTCTGAAGTTGCAACCGGAACAGGATTTACAAGTTGATTGTGAGACTTCCCGTAAAGGAAGGTAACTGCAAAGGCAATTGCAAAACTGATCAATTCACAAATTACATAAACAATGATTGACTTTGTGTTAACTGATAAGAATCCTAAGAATCCAGCAGATCCAAGGGCAACAGCCCCAACCTTAAAGATTCCGGCAATAAATGAAGCAATGCATGAACCGACTAAGGCACAGAAGAATGGGAACTTGAATTTCAAGTTGACCCCAAAAATTGCAGGTTCAGTAATTCCAAGTAATGCTGAAACGCCGGCTGATGAAGCTAAACCTTTTGTCTTCTTATCCTTTGTTAATGTCATCAAGGCAAAGGTTGCAGCCCCTTGTGCAACGTTCGCCATTGAAGCAACGATGAAGATAAAGTCGCCGACACCTTGGTGGTGAGCAGTAAAGGCTGAAATCAATTGAACTTCAACAGCTGGGAAGCTTTGGTGCAAACCAGTTAAAACAATTGGTGAGTAAACCGCACCGAAAATTCCCATTCCGAATGCGCCGGTCGTGTTGTACAACCAAACAATTCCATCAGTGATCAAGTTTGAAACTTCACGCATCACCGGACCAACAACCGTAAATGTTAAGAAGCCAGTAATGATAACTGAAAGTAATGGGGTAAACGTAAAGTCAACTGCTGATGGTAAGTGTTTGTGGAAGAACTTTTCTAAAATTGAAAGAATCCAAACTGCTACTAATACCGGAATAACTTGGTATGTGTATGGTGTTTGGGAAACGTGCATTCCGAAAAGGTTCCAGAAATGACCTGCAACCAAGCTTGGGGAGGTCATCATCATTCCGATTACGCCACCAAGGAATGGATTGGCACCAAACCGTTTAGCGGCTGAGAAACCAACCATGATTGGCAAGAAGATGAATGGTGCTGAAGCCATTACTTGAATCATTTGCGATACCGCTTTGAGTTGCGGAACCATTTGAATAACGGCTTCTGGGCCAAACAAACCTTTTGATGTAATGAAGTTATTCAAGGCCATCAAAAGACCACCGGCAACTAAGGCTGGAATCAACGGAACGAAGATGTCAGACAAAAGTTTAACGAATGCCATGATTGGATTTGGTTTCTTTCCGTTTTGGGCAATGTCTTTCAAATCTTCGGTCGAGGCTTCCTTAACGCCTGTTTCCTTTACAAAGTAATCATAAACATTGTTAACATCCCCAGGGCCGATAATAATTTGATATTGGCCGTTTTGTTTGAATGTTCCTTTAACATCATCATTATTGTCTAAAGCTGCTTGATCAACCTTAGAATCATCTTTTAAGACTAACCGAAGCCGGGTTGCACAGTGAGCAGCAGCAACCACGTTGTCTTTTCCAACAGCTTTAACAACTTCAGATGCGACTTTTTGGTGATCCATGGTGATTCCTCCTTGATTTTTTATTTTCGTGAAAACGTTTTATTTTCCTGAGTACATTTATAATGATAGCGCATTCTCAGAATATGTCAATCGTTTATCACAAAATAAATCAATTATTTTTGAAAGCGAAAACAATCTTGATATATCAATCATTTATTTATGGTAATCGATTGACACACCTTGCAAATTTATTTATCATAAAAATGAATTTAATAGAAATTAATAAGAAATCACTTTAATGAAAGAAGGCTCATTCATGGAATGGACAACTGAAAAAAGATACTTACCATATAACAAATGGGACGCCGAAACATTGCTTGACCTGCAAGCTCAAGCAGACCGGTCGCAATCCCAACTCCATTACCATATTCGTCCAAGCTCTGGCTTACTTAACGATCCGAATGGTTTTTCATATTTTAACGGCGCCTGGCACGTATTCTATCAACAATATCCATTTGGTCCGGTTCACGGATTAAAGTCGTGGCATCACATGAAATCAGCTGATTTAGTCCACTGGGAAGACATGGGATTAGCTGTCAAACCTGATACTCAGTTCGACAGTCACGGAGCATATTCAGGTTCTGCAACCGTGATCAACGATAAATTGTTCTTAATGTATACCGGTAATGTCCGCGATCAAGATTGGGTTCGGCATTCTTACCAAAACGGGGCCTGGATGGATCAAAACGGGCACATTGAAAAGTTAGCCCAGCCATTAATTGAAGCTCCTGATCATGTCACGGAACACTTCCGCGATCCGCAAATTTTAAAGCATGGTGATAAATACTATGCAATTTTAGGAGCTCAAGATAAAGAAACCGAAACCGGAAAAGTCGCCATCTTCAGCGCCTCCGATTTAACTGGCAAATGGACTGATCTTGGATACATCAACTTTACTGATAAGGACATGGGATACATGATCGAATGTCCAAACTTAGTTTTTGTTGACGATCAGCCGGTCTTGATTTTCTGTCCTCAAGGCTTAGATAAGAAAATCACTCCTTACGAAAACATTTATCCAAATATGTATGTTGCCGGCAGCAAGTTTAAGTTTGACGCGGGTAAAATGACGACGACTCAAGCCGCACCAATCAATTTGGACGATGGCTTTGACGTTTATGCCACTCAAGCATTCAATGCTCCCGATGGAAAAGCTTATGCAATCAGCTGGGTCGGCCTTCCTGACGTTGAATATCCAACTGACAATGAAAACTGGGCAAATTGCTTAAGTCAAGTTAAGGAACTTTCACTTAAAAACGGGCGGTTGATCCAACGGCCAGTTGCTGCAATGGGAACTTTGCGCCAAGCCGGACATCTGATTCGAACCGAAAAGGTCATTGATGGCCGTCAAGTTGTTGAAAGCCACGCTGGCCAACAATATGAATTGAAAATTACCATCGCCCGGAATCAAAGCGGAACTTTGCACCTTGCAGGAAACCACACCGTTGATCAAAGTTTGCAACTCAACTTTAATACTGGGAAAGACGCTTTCTTTGAAATTGACCGTTCAAAGGCTGGCCAAACGTTCAATGAAAAATTTGGTGTGACCCGGAAGATCCGCCTTCCTGAAAACCAAAACCTTGACCTTGATATTTTCATTGATCATTCATTAGCCGAAGTCTTCGTCAATAACGGTGAACACGTAATGACATTGCGCTACTTTGCCGATCAAAAAAATGATAAAATTGCACTTACAGGAAAGAATTCATTAAACTACTATGGAACTTTCTGGAATTTAGCAGATATGTAAAATTAAAGAGGATAACTTATGCGGCCAAAATTAACGGATGTTGCAAAAAAAGCAGGGGTTTCACCAACCACTGTTTCACGTGTAATCAATAATTATGGATATTTAAGCGAAAAAACAAAAAATAAGGTTTACCAGGCGATCCAGGAATTGAATTACCGCCCAAATTCATTGGCACGTTCCCTTCAAGGAAAGCAAACCAATTTGATCGGCGTGATCGTCCCTGATATTACCAATCCATTTTTCGCCGAGCTTGTTAGTTCGATTGAAAAAGAATTATTTAATAAGGGATATAAAATGATTCTTTGCAACGCGAACTATGACAGCCGCAAAGAACAGGAATACCTTCAAATGCTGATTGCCAACCAAGTCGATGGAATCATTACTGGAACCCACAACTTAGATATTGAAGAATACAATAAAGTCGGGCTTCCAATTGTTTCTTTCGACCGGACCTTATCAGAAAACGTCCCAATCGTCAGCTGCGATAATTACCAAGGAGGCTGTTTGGCAACCGAAGAGCTTTATCAAGCCGGATGTCGGCACATCGATTACTTTGGAAATCCGCAATCAATTGCCAACCCGACTAATCAACGGTTAAAAGCATACGAAGATACGATTCAAAAGTTTGGTTTAAAAGCCCACGTTCACGCTGTTCGCTTCTCAGAATCGCCAACGTTAAAAGCCGTTTCAGTCCGGCAATTACTTGAACAGCACACTGCTGATGGGATTTTCTGCTCGGATGATTTAACTGCACTGTTAGTTTTACAAGAAGCTCAAAAGCTCAACATTCATGTTCCAACGCAACTGAAAGTTATTGGTTTTGATGGGACGAAATTAAATCAGACCTATCACCCTGAGCTTTCAACAATCGTTCAGCCAGTAAAAGAAATTGCTGAATTGTTGACTGAATTACTTTGCAAACGAATTGAAAATCCCGATTTCAAAACGGAAACTAATCAGTTTAAATTACCTGTTAAAATTCTTCGAAGCAAGACAACGGCTCATTAAAATCTAAAAAAAGAGGTCAATGACATTCATGATATGCACCCCAAATCTTGGACAAAATAAATCCAAGATTGAAGTGCCACAAAAAAGTTGGACATTTAAATAAGTCTTAATTTTTTTAGCTCGTAATAGTATTAACTGTTGCGAGCTTTTTTTGTCGATATTGGCAGGGACTCATTCCATTTAATTTAAAGGAGATTCGTTTAGTATTGTACCACCCAACATAATTCTTAACTTTTTGTTGTAATTGATTAATATTTTTAATTTCTGTTCGTTTAAGACATTCCCTTTTGAGAAGATTAAAGAAACTCTCCATTGGAGCGTTATCGTGGCAATTACCTTTTCGTGACATACTTTGAATTAAGTGATGTTGCTTTAATTCATTTCGATAGTAAGCTAATTGGTAGTGCCATCCTTGATCAGAGTGAATTAATACCGAAGTAGCTGAATTATCAAAAGTCGGTAATTGTGCTAATGTATCTAAAATTAATTTTGTGTCAGGATGTGAAGATGTTTGAATTGCCAGAATTTCATGGCTTCCTTCATCAAGTACGGCGGAAATATAACCAAAATTTCCATTTTCCATCCGTATTTGAGTTATATCTGTATGCAATACTCTATATGGTTCTGTAGTATCAAAATGTTGATTAAGAAGATTAGGAGCGATTTTCCCAATATTTCCACGATAAGAAGAGTATTTTCTCCTGCGTTGATTATATATAGTAGGACATAATCCTAATTCTTGATGCATAATTCTTCTGATTGTTTCCATGCAGTATGGATAACCAGCTTGTTGTGCTAATAAAAAAATTCGACGATAACCATAGGTTTCATGACTATCTTTAAACCACTTAACAATATCTTTTTTTAGATCAGCATATTTATCCGCATGATTCAATTGCGATAAAGTATAATAAAAAGTCGAACGTGGCATTTTAAAGAATGTCAAGAGTTGTTTTAAGGGATAACTCACCCTTAACCTTTGAATTACTTCCGTTTTACGGATGTTGTCGACTTGTTGAGGGTGAGTAATGTTTTTAAAATATCACGTTCCATTTCTAAATGTTTAAGTTTTGCTTCCAGTTGTGCAATTTTTTTGTCTTTATTTTTTTCAAATAAAATTAATTTACTTTTTTTAGTTGAAGACATTGTATGAGAACTCCTTTTAGCATGTGGACGTAAGCCCGCTATGCCAAATGTTTCATAACTATGATACCATGCGCATACTTGAGATTTTGAAATATTATACTTAGCAGCGATTTTTCTAAATCCTACGGATGAAGAAATATAATCTTGAACTACATGGATTTTAAAATTAATCGAAAATGTACGTCTTCCTTCATGGATTAATGCATTAGTTCCGTGTTGTTGTACTAACTTACACCAATCAATAATATTACTTTTATCTACATCGTATTTTCGAGCCAAACTACAGTAAGAGCTCCCATTAATAGCTTCTTTTACAATTTGTTTTTTCATTTCTAATGAATATTTAACCATAAAAAAAGTGCCTCCAAAATTGTTAGTTTCTGTCCAACAATTTTAGGGCACTTCAGATTTGGGGTGCTTTTTATGCGTTTAACAAAACAAGATAAGATTAATATTTATCTTCTTTATCAGAAAGGATATCCGTATTCAAAAGTACAACGATATTATCCAATTGGGAAAAGTAATTTTTATTACTTGACTCAGGTATTAGATCGT
>NZ_LWUD01000007.1 GCF_001654615.1 Ligilactobacillus aviarius | reverse complement strand
AAGCCAGTTACACCGGAACATAAGCCGAGTGAACCGGACAAGAAGCCGGCCACACCGGAACACAAGCCAAGTGAACCGGATAAGCAACCGGTCACACCAGAACACAAACCAAGTGAACCAGCTAAGAAGCTTCAGACATCAGTTGAAAAGCCAACTGAACACGTTCAACCATCGAAGGAACCTGTTCAAACCGCTAAACCAGCGGCAGGACAATCATTGAAGGTTGAAACGGTGAAGAAGGCTGTTTTAACGAAGCAGGCTGCATCAGCAAATGAAGGAACGGTTCGCGTTGCAAAACAGTCAACCGCGATTGAAAAACAAATGCCAAATAATTCAGCTGCGCAACCAAATGAAAGCAAGAATACTTTGCCGCAAACCGGTGAAGATTCAGCAAATCATTCGTTGTTCGGCGAATTGTTGCTCGCTCTTTCAGGATTACTTGGATTCTTCGGAATCGGAAAACGGAAAAAAGATAAAGAAGAATAATGGCAAATGAAAAACGCTCTCCAGAAATGGAGGGCGTTTTTTTATGCAATTGATAAGTTTAAGAAATGTTTAAAAAGGTTAAATTATTAAAATGGGGGGGGTAAAAAACGTGTTATATTTAAAAAATGATATAAAAATTAGCGAGAGAGCTTAATCATTGAAGTAAGTTCTTGTGATTAAATACTTAAATAGAAAAAATGAAACGGGGTAAGAAAATGAAAGAATTAAAACCTGTGCATTATCACGGATATATTTATTGGATACTAATGATTTTAGGAATCTTTGTTGGGAATTTGTTCGATAAGGTAGATAAAGGAATGATTTTATGCATTTTATTTATAGTAGGTTTCGAAATTTGTGGTGATGCTATAAGCCAGTTAATAATGTGGACTACTTTAGGTCATGCTGAAAAATTAATGGAAGTGAAAGCTAAACGGAATTTTCTGTTTTTATTTATGGCAATGATAACGGGATTTTTCCCATTTCCAACATTTGTAGAAGGCCTTCGTAGAGATATCCCAGTTATATCAATGATTGAAATTCCATTATTTATTTTATTGCTTTTGAATCAATTGAGATGGGTAAATTATCAGGTAAAACAATGGCAAATTAAACACAATGCTTAGGAGATAACCATGCAGAAATATAAATATATTGGCCTTTGTGCAACGAATGACAACAAAAAATTAACCGGTTAAAATTTTTAAACGCTAAACGAAACAAAATAAGAGATTAGTTTTAGAGGATGGATAGAAATGAAAAAGCCCATGATAATAATGTCAATTTGTTTTGTTGTAAGTTTATTTACCCTAAATTTTGGAACGATATTTATTATTCCAATATTCTGTTATTTATTAGAGAATTTAATAAAACTGTTTGTAACAAGTCCAACCGCGGTTAATGGATTTCGAAAGTTTTCAAGCGGAATTGGATGGCCAGCCGGGTATATCAAGTTTTTGATTGCAGTTCCTAAAGTTTTAGTTGCAATTTCCATTTTGGCATCTGCCGCTGGAATAGATTTCGTGATCTTTCCTTTTTGCGTTGGGATTGTATTTTTTGTAATTAACCTGATTATTGAGGGCTTTGTTATTTATGCGTGTGTTTTGCTCTATAAATATGAAATGAACAACTATATGGAAAATATTAAAAGATTAGAGGCAAGAAATGAATAAAGTTAGGAATCATGTTTTCTGGTATTTATTAGGAATTGAAGGATGTCTGATTTTAGAATATTTTATTACTTCAAATTTCCATGTTATTGAAGCATTATTTATATCTTTATTATATTGTCTTTTCTTTTTAGTCGGTCAAGCAGCTGTAATCCAAAATATTAGGTTGTCAATTACGAAAAAATCAAACATCCTTATTTATATATATCTGAAGATTTTTTTAATTTATTGGTTTGTAATGGCGTCGCTGATAGGGGTGATTGCTGAAGCCGGGATATTTTATGAAGACTTTATTTGTCATGGAATTTATTTGAAAAGCATACTGTTTATAGTAGTTATATTATTAATCATTCTAAACTTTATTAATTGTATGCTTTGGACAAATTACAAGATACGGTATTGGGTAACCCAAACTGGTTTAGACTATCAGAGATATACACTTAAATACTGGATTTGTAGATTATGGACACTGCTGAAGAATTTATGCAAGATTGTGAGGATTAAAATTGGTGGAAAATGAAGTTACTTTTAAACAAGGATGGAAAAGTTTTTGGAAAGGCTATTTCAAATTTAACGGACAGTCGGGACGAAAAGAATTCTTTTGGGGATTGCTTATCTATGTGGTTATTAGAACGATTTTTAGTCTTAGCATAACTCAAATAATGTTGAATAACGTTGATGTAATTGACGGCAAAAGTAGAAATTATCTGGTGATTGGATCACTGATTTTAATTGCAATTTTAGCTGTTTTACTTTTTATTCCATGGTTGGCGCTTCAAACAAGAAGATTGCGTGATACGGGCATGCCAAATACTTTGTGCTATCTCTTAATGGTTTTATATTTTATTAGTATATATTTGCATCTTTTTGGATTGCTTTATCAAATCGTTCTTTTTGTATTTATGTGCATGCCAACGGGAAAATTTATGAACAATTAAAAGCGAATTTAAAAGAATGAAAAACGCTCTCCGGTGATGGAGGGCGTTTTTTAATGCTCATTAATTAAATGCTCACTGATGATTTTACAAATCACGGTTTGAATAATAAGGTTCAAGGCTAATTCAGCCCGGCTCGATTCATCAAAATGCAAATCAAGGTTAAAGTGATGCAAATCAAGATCAGCAAACGCAGTGTTGAAAGCTTTGCAAAATGAATTGTAATTTTCCTGGTAATTATCTTGGACGTTGGTAAGCAACCATTCATGAATGTCATCAAGCGAATAGACCTGTTTCATGATGGTGATCAGAATCAGCGAAGCAACGTGTTCTTGTGAATATTTCTTTTTGATCGGCTTCGGCATTAATCCTTTTTTGACGTAGCTGTTCACCATCGACGCGGTAATTGGGCCCGAAATAATCGGTTCAAGGTACCGGTTCCCAAGGCTGACGACCTGATCCATATAGAGGGCCAGATCAGGCAGCTCTTTCCATTGCGGCAGTTGCGGCGCGTTTGCAAGTAATTCATCGATCTTCATTGTGTTAAATCCTTCTTTAATTAATCTGATTTAATTATAGCATGCTTTGGAATTTGAATTGAAAATAAAATTGGATTCCCAAATGATTTTAAGATTTAAATTGATTATAACTAGAATTTAAATCTAGATGTAGTATAATTAAGATACCAAAGATGAAGGAGCGAGAACATGACACATAAAGAACAGATTATCAATGAAATCTTAAGTGCAGTTACCCACGCAATTGGAATCGGCTTAAGTATTTGGGGATTAGTGTTATTGATCTTAAAAGGCATCAGAACGAATTCGATCCTGGTTGCAGTTACGGTGATCATTTATGGAATAACGTTAATTGGGTTATATTTGTTTTCAACCCTTTTTCATTCATTGTACTTTACAAAGGTTAGCCGAATTTTTCAATGCTTTGATCATTGCGGGATCAACTTGTTGATTGCCGGGACTTACACCCCGTATTGTTTACTGGCGATTCGCGGCTGGTTAGGAATTGGAATGCTGGTTGTGATTTGGGCACTTGCGCTTGGCGGAATGGCCTATCATTTATTTGCCAAGAACCGGCAGCAAAAGGTTGAAACTCTTCTGTACGTCTTAATGGGGTGGATGTGCTTACTGGGAGCTAAACCGCTGTTAACAAGTTTAGGGATTACCTCATCATGGTTATTGATTGCTGGCGGGGTGATTTTTACCCTTGGAGCATTGATCTACAGCATTCGCAATTTACGCTTTGCCCATGTGATCTGGCATTTGCTGGTCATGGGCGGGACGGCGTGCATGTTTCTATCAATTTATCTGTTCATTTAATTTAAATTTATAAAATTGTGGTGTAAACGCTTGCTGTTATCAAATCATAATGGTACTCTATAATTGAAATTGGTTTATGAAAGAAGTGGGGAAGGATGGCAGTTAGCAAGTTAAATCAACAGCAAGAAGCTGCGATTAAATCGTTTGAAAAAGACTTTAATGTAATGCATGCATTGGCAGATCGAAATCGGCAAAAAATTATCGTACTCCTTGCTCACCACTTAGATGATGGGTTGACGGTAACTTCAATTACGGAGAGAATGGCAATTACTCAACCCGCTGTTTCGCATCATCTCAAGATTTTGCGGGATGCAGGGATTGTTTCGTTTCATAAAAAAGGACTTCAAAGTGTCTACTATTTGACGCTGAAAGAACCGTTAAAAGGATTAGAACAATCTTTAAACAGGTTACGGACGAAATTCGAAAAGTAATTAAAAGGTAAAAAGTTAAGACGGATGCGAGACTGAGCGATGAGCGCAGCCTCATTTTTATTTTAGAAGGGAATCACAATGAAATTTTACGCTGTGCGCAAGGGACGCAAACCGGGAATCTATTCAACTTGGAGTGAATGCGAAGCCCAAGTTAAGGGATTTCCCAAAGCAGAATATAAAAGTTTTCGCCAACGAGCTGATGCCGAAAGTTATCTTCAAGGGAATGAAGCTTCAAATCCCAAAAAGAAGTCTCCGTCTTCAGCGGTCCAAAACGGCTGGAAGAATCCGGATATTCTCCTATTTACTGACGGTGGGTCCCGCAACCATGGCAATCACGCGGGCGATCATGTTCATGCTGATGATAAGGCAGCCTGGGCGTTCTTGATTCGGCGTGATGGTCATAATGTGCGCGGAACGGGCGGTGAATACGGCGCAACTAATAACCGGATGGAATTGATGGCTTTAAAAAATGCGTTGAAAGTTCTGGGACAGCGCGGATGGAATCATGAAAAAATTAACGCTACCTTGGATTCGCGGTATGTTTTGCAGGCGATTCAAAAGAAGTGGCTGCAGTCGTGGAAACGGAATGGCTGGCGCAAATCATCCGGTGAACCGGTTGCCAATCAAGAATTGTGGCAGGAAATTGACCGTCTTTTACCGTATTTCCCGCAAATTGAGTTTATTTGGACTAAAGGCCATGCGGACAATAAGGGAAATGTAATTGTTGACCAAATGCTGAATGCCAAAATGGATCAAATGTAGTTTTAATAGGATAAGAAATTTACAATAGGTAATAAAAAATATTTTGACCAGCAAAAATTTGTTAGCAAGGTCAAATCGCGGTTTATTAGGATTTATAAATTTATCAGAAAACGGTCATAAATTCCCCATTTTTAATTCAATGAATTTAGTTAAATTAAGGATTGAAAACTTAATTTTAAAAGCTATAATTAGGTAAGTAAACTAATGGAGGGATTGATAGGTATCAAAGCGAAAAAGAAAGGAGCAATTATTACGATCGTTGTGGTCGCAGTAATTGCCATTGCATTCGGTGGAATGGCAGCTTATCAAGCAAACCATTTTAATAAAGGAGTTGCCATTAATGGAGTTAATGTTGGGGGATTGACTGCAAGTCAAGCAATGTCAAAACTCGAGAACGGGAAACTGGATAACACGGTTAAGGTTGGTGACCAAGTAATTTACCAAGGAAAGCAAACCGTCTCCGGAGTTACCGCTCAAGATGAACCAGAAGTCAAAGCAATTTTGAAGAAACAATTTACTTTGATTCCAACAAGTAAGGCAAAAAATTACAACGTTTCATCAAATCAAAATAATCAATACCGGACAACTGATCTGCGCAATGCGGTGCAACAAAAGTTAACCGCAATGAACGCTAACCGGACACCTGCGCGGGATGCTTGCGCCGTTTTGAAGAACGGAACGGTTTCAGTTGAAAAGGCAAAAGACGGAAATCAATACAACATCAAGGCAATGATGAAGGAATATGATAATCAGGTCAACGATGATCATATTGATTTGAAAGCCATCATTGCTAAGCCGGTAACCGAATCAAGCCAACAAGTCGAAAATGAAAAGACGAAGTTGCAAGATTTGGCGAATGCAACGGTTGATTATAAGGTTGAAAATCAAGATTATAATTTACCAGCTAAACAAATGATCACGTCGGCTAAATATGTCAACGGCAAGTATCAGATCAATTCAAAGGCCCTTGCGGATAAGATCGATCAAATTAACAAGAGTCAATCGACCCTTGGCAAGAAGTTCAACTTTAAGACTTCAAATGGCAATACCATTCAAGTCCAAGGCAAGACGTATGGCTGGGCAATTGATACGAAGAGTGCGGTTGCAAGCATCTTAAAGGCTTACGAAAATGGCACAAAGACCGTTGACGCTAAGAATAATATTTATGGCATTGGCTACAATGAAAACGGAACGGGTTACGGCGTAACATCAAACGACGGCATCGGTGATACTTACGCTGAACTTTCAATCGCTGATCAACACGCATGGTTCTATCGGGATGGTAAGCTAGTTGATCAAGTTGACGTTGTAACCGGGAACGTGCAATCACATAATGATACGCCTAAAGGGGTTTACTACATTATGTACAAGCAATCACCTTCAACCTTGAAGGGGGTTGGCTATAACGGTAAAGCTTACAGCTGCAAGGTTCAATACTGGGCTCAATTTACAAACGACGGTTGCGGCTTCCACGATGCATGGTGGCGGACAAACTGGGCCAAGGACGCATACTTGACTCAAGGATCAGACGGGTGTGCTAATATTCGTCCTGACCAAGCCGGACAAGTTTACAATTCACTTTCAGTTAATGAACCAGTAATTGTGTACTAATAAGGAAAAATAAAGGGATGGCAAGCACAAAATTTGTTTTTTGGTATGATTATGATAAAATACTAGTGTAACAGATTTTGGGGATGTTTAGGATTCGACAGGTATAGGTCGAGCTTAAACTGCGCTTAGTAGGTTGCGGCTACTATAAAACGCTCAGTTAAATATAACTGCAAAAAATAACAATAATTCATACGCCTTAGCTGCCTAATCGCGGTATAGCGTAAATCTTGATTAGGATCGTCCACGTTCTAATTAAGGTTTTATAAGTAGTGGACTACGTTGTCAGTTCCCGTCTGAAATTGGCAAAAGAGATCGATCAGGCTAGTTGATAACGGTGGCCATGTTACACGGCGGAGTTATCAATGAAATTTAAATAGTGTGACTATGAACGTAGATGTTTAGGTGGCGATATGCTTGGACGCGGGTTCGACTCCCGCCATCTCCATAAGAGGGCTGAAGCTAGGGAATGATCCTTCTTCAGTCTTTTTTGTTAAATTCAGCTCGATAATTAGGTAGGAGAGATTTTAATGAAGATTTTAATGATTGAAGATAACAAATCAGTATGTGAAATGATGTCGATGTTTTTTGAAAAGGAAAATTGGGATGCCACGTATGCCTACGATGGTGAAGAAGCCATTGAAAAGTTCAAGGCCGCTCCTAATAGTTGGGATATGATCACGTTGGACTTGAATCTTCCAAAGATGGATGGAATGCAAGTTAACGCTGAAATTCGGAAAATTTCAAAAACCGTTCCGATCATCATTCTGACAGCACGGGATTCAGAAAGCGACCAGGTTTTAGGTCTTGAAATGGGAGCCGATGATTACGTTGTTAAGCCGTTTTCACCAATTACGTTGATTGCCCGGATCAAAGCTCTTCACCGGCGGGCAACGATTGGCGGCGGCACTCCCAACCAAGATAATACCGCCGAAAAATTTGATGTAGTCACTGATCATTTGAAATTGAGTACGACAACGCGGGAAGTCTTTTTGGATGATAAACCGTTAAATAATTTGACTCCCAAGGAATTTGATCTTTTAAAGACCCTTGCTCAAAAACCGCGGCAAGTCTTTTCACGTGAACAATTATTGCAACTGGTTTGGGACTATGAATACTACGGTGATGAACGGACCGTTGATGCTCACATCAAGAAGATTCGGCAAAAGATCGAAAAGGTTGGCCCCCAAGTGATTCAAACGGTTTGGGGCGTCGGTTACAAGTTTGATGATTCTGAGGTAAAGTAAAATGAAGTTTAAGTTCAAACTTCTTTATCAGCAAATGCTGCTGTTTTTTACAATGATCGTGTGTTTCCTTGCAATTGTCGGGGTTTCCTTGTTTCACCTGACAAAGGAAAATGTATACCAGGATGCATGGACACGAATGGAAGGCTATGCTCAAAGTATTCGCAACAATGCACTGCAACTGACCACAAATGACCAAGGCGAAACGCAAATTACGTTGAATGCGCAAGAGTTGCGGGATAGTGAAATGATTTTGAAGAACAATGATGTGCATTTTACGATTTACACCGGTCCGGATCAGGTCCTTTATCCGCAGTATGGGTTTAAGTCAACAATCTCCAAAAATGATTGGAAAGAATTGCAAAGTGGTAAAATCTTAAAACGGCGGGATGACCTCGCAGGGAAGGGACGGCTATTTAAGAATCACCATGGTGAACACCCGAAGATGATGCCGAAACAACGGATGACGGATATTTTCATGCCGTGCTTTGATGTTAACGGTCAGCTTGTTGCCGTCATTTCAGTTGCATCTGCCGTTTCGAACATTCACAACGATTTCTGCAAGGTTCAGCAAAATCTGACGTTTGCGCTAATGATCTGTACGATTTTGGGATTCATTATTAGTTACCTGATTGCCCGTTACATTACGAAGCGAATCAAAAAGATGCAGGCTGCTACCCGCCAAGTCGCAGAGGGCAACTTTGATGTTCAGATTGAACACGGAAATCAAGATGAACTTGATGAACTCGCGATTGATTTTAATCAAATGGCCGCGTCACTGAAAGCATCGTCAGAAGAAATTCAGCGGCAGGAACAGCGGCGCAAGGAATTCTTTGCGAATGCCGCGCATGAAATGCGGACGCCGTTAACGACCATTAACGGCCTGCTTGAAGGAATGAAGTATAACGCAATTCCTGAAAACAAGGTCGGCGAAAGTATCGATTTAATGAGCAACGAAACCAAACGATTGATTCGGCTCGTTAATGATAACTTGGACTATGAACGGATTCGGTCCGGTTCAATGCAGCTTAACTTAACAAAGTTTAGTGCAACTGAAACATTGAACAAGATCATGCGGCAACTCACGCCGAAAGCCGATGAAGCAAACGACCATTTTGAAATGCAAACGCAGGAGGACATTCCGGTATGTGCTGACTATGACCGGTTTACGCAGATTTTCTATAACATCATTCAAAATGCGATCCAGTTTACAACGGACGGAACGATTACGGTGGCCGTCAAACGTCGTGAAAAGCAAGCTGGAACAGAAATTAAGGTTTCAGATACCGGAATCGGAATGAGTCAGGAGCAGTTGGATAATATTTGGGAACGGTATTATAAGGCAGACCAATCACGGGCGCGGACGAAAGGCGAATCCGGATTGGGACTTGCAATCGTTCACCAGTTGATTCAACAGCATAAAGGAAAAATCAAGGTTACAAGTACTGAAGGAGAAGGAACAACGTTTACGCTGTTCTTCCCTGATCAGAAGATTGCAACCGCAAAGAAGAAATAGGAAAAAGAAGAGATTGTGGCGAGAGCTGCGATCCCTTTTCTGTATTTTATGGTAGTTTTCGTTCAAAAGCGATTCATGTATAATGAAAGAGAATTAATATCAAAGGAGAATCAAAATGGAAATTGCGGATTATCGAAATCAAATCGAAGCAATGAACCATCAGATCTCTGAGTTCGGGAGGTCTCTTTGACTTAGAAAGTCTTGAAGAGCAAATTGCTGAAAACGAGTCGAAAATGGCTGAACCTGGATTCTGGGATGATGGAACGGCTGCTCAAAAGTTAATTAATGAAAATAATGAATTAAAAAATAAGTTTGATAACTTTCATCAACTTTCACAATCGATTGATGATTTAGATGTTTTATTTGAATTAGTGCAGGAAGATGAAACGGATGCGGAGCTTCGGACGGAATTGGAGACGCAGCTCAATGATACGCAAGCGCAACTTGAAAAGTATCAATTATCCTTGCTGTTAAATGGCAAGTATGACAAGGATAATGCAATTCTTGAAATTCATCCTGGCGCTGGCGGAACCGAATCCCAAGACTGGGGTTCGATGTTGATGCGGATGTACATGCGGTGGGCAGAACAGCATAACTTTAAGGTTGAAGTTGCGGATTATCAAGTTGGTGAAGAAGCCGGAATTAAAAGTGTAACCTTAATGATCAAGGGTACGAATGCGTATGGCTATCTTCGCAGTGAAAAGGGTGTTCACCGGCTGGTACGGATTTCACCGTTTGATGCGGCTGGCAGACGCCACACATCATTTGCGTCCGTTAACGTAATGCCGGAACTTGATGACAGTGTTGAAGTCGATTTACGGCCAGAAGATATCAAAATGGAAGTTTTCCGGTCAAGCGGTGCCGGCGGACAGCACATCAATAAAACGTCATCGGCAGTCCGGTTGATTCACATTCCGACCGGGATCGTGGTTTCGAGTCAGGCCCAGCGGTCGCAATTTCAAAACCGGGCAACGGCGGAAAGCATGTTAAGGGCCAAGCTTTACCAGCGCGAATTAGAAGAAAAGCAGCGGCAAAAAGCCGAAATTCAAGGTGAACAGATGGATATCGGCTGGGGTTCACAGATTCGGTCTTACGTTTTCCACCCGTATTCAATGGTGAAGGATCACCGGACTGGATATGAAACGGCCAACAATCAGGCCGTAATGGATGGCGACCTTGACGGCTTTATTAATGCTTATCTTCAATGGAAGTTACAACAGGAAAATCCGCAATAAAGAGGGATATGAATGGAATTTTTAAAATTAATTGGAACATTTTTGATTCAACCATTATTGTGGTTGGGAATTTTATGGACGGGCGTTTGTTACGCGCTTCGAATTCGCAGTGACCGGCGAAACTTTAAAATTGCGTTGAATAAGGATTGCTTTGAAATTCGCCATTTTATTAAGAAGGGAATTTTATGGGGAGTTAGCGGTTCGCTGATCAGTTTGATCATTGGCTGTTACTTACCGCTGAAAGCAATCGTTCTATACGAAATTTTAGCGGCGGTGGCCGTTCTTTGCATATCCCGCATTGATCTAAGTGCCGTTCCGCTTTACATTTTAGGAATTCTAGCAGTTCTTCGGCAACCAGCAATTTTACCGGTAGTTTTATTGTTATTGGGATTCAATTACCTTGTTAAAGGCCGATTGACCCACGGCGAAAATGCAGTCTGGTTTACGCCGCAGATCAAGCAGAATCGGCGGAAACGGCGCTTGGCGGTTTATCGTTGGAGCGAGTTTACGGTTTTGCCATTAATGATTTATATTCCAGGGACTTTAATGGAAAAGCTATTCCATTTTTTGCCGTTGATCCATTTTGGCGAAGTTCATTTCAGTTTGTTGATCCTACCGTTTTTTGTCGGCAGTGCAGGCCGGATTCGCGGTGAACAAATTGAAGCTCGAATGCAAACGGTGCAAAAACAAAATTTAGTTTTGGCAGCGGGGGCCTTTGTCCTCACAATTAGCGCATGGTTATTGCCGCATTTTGGAATTTTATGGATCATGATCATGTTGGCGATGGCGGTTGGAATTCACCTTTACCATTATTTACAGGTAAATAAAAACCGGGCGCAGTATATTGAAGTAAGCGAAGGAATTCGGGTAATTGCCATTCGTCCGGGGACCCCGGCTGCAAAAATGAGCCTTAATCCTGGCGACGTGATTTTGACATGCAACAATCAACCAGTAACGAATGAAAATCAATTTTATGAAGCATTACAACTTGATTCGGCATATTGCCATTTGAAAGTCAAGACAATGAGTGGTGATTTAAAGATCACTGAAGGAGCAATTTATAACGATTCACCGTATGAACTTGGAATCGTTCAATTTCGGAAGATGAATTAAAGTGGGAGGATTTGAATGAAAAAGAAACTTTACCGTTCAAACGATCATCGGATTTTATTTGGAGTATGCGGCGGTTTTGCGGATTATTTTGGGATTGATCCGAAGTATATTCGAATTGGTTACTTGATTTTTGGCTTGATTTGTTCAATGTTTGCCCGGCTTTCGATTTTGCCGGTCGGCATTTATGTTATTTTAGCCCTGGCAATGCCGCTTAATCCCAACCAATCGGCCAACAGTTTTAGTTCCTTTTTTGGAAACCAAACAACAAATCGTCCTGCACGGCCGAATAATCAAGGACGGAAAGTTATTCGGGACGTTAAGGAAAAAGATATTAAGAAGTAGAAGGGAAATCATTCATGGGATTCTGGAAAAAAGCAATTCTTGATACGCTTATTTTTATTGCAATTGCAGGATTTTTTCCATCAATGTTCCACGTTTCAAGTCTTTGGATGGCATTTGTCGCGGCAGTGGTTGTTGGTTTATTGAACCGGTTTGTTAAACCAATTATCGTATTACTGTCATTGCCGATCACTGCACTGACGTTCGGCTTGTTTTACGTGGTGATCAACGCGTTTATGCTTGAACTTGCTTCATGGGCACTTAAACCGGATTTTGCCTTCAGCAGTTTTGGTGCAACGTTGGTAACGGCGATTATTATCAGTGTGGTTAATATGATCGTTTCCGACCATTTTATTGAATAATTAATCGGCACTGATTAGATTTAATGGTAAAATATTAATGATAAAAAGGCTTTCAGAAATGAGGAATGAGGATGCGAAGTGTAACAGTCAAACAGTTAGCTGATGCATGCGGATTGACCGTGTATTCAGGGCAAGAATACCTCGATAAACGGCTAATTAAAACCGATGATATGTCTCGTCCAGGATTGGAATTGACGGGATACTTTGATTACTACCCGGCTGAACGGGTTCAGCTTTTCGGAATGACGGAAATTTCATTTTCACAACGGTTGACTCCTGAAAATCAACTTAAAGTTATGCGGCAGTTATGTACTGATGAAACGCCATGCCTGGTTGTTTCACGGTCATTACCGGTTCCCGAAAGTATGGCAACTGCAGCGGCGGAAAAGAATATCCCGATTTTGGGAACGAAGTCGTCAACTTCGCGGATTGCTTCAAGGATCACGTATTATTTGCAAGGTCAACTGGCAGAACGGCAATCGCTTCATGGCGTTTTAGTTGATATTTATGGGTTAGGGGTTCTGATCACCGGGGATTCCGGAGTCGGGAAATCTGAAACGGCCCTTGACTTGATCAAACGCGGTCACCGGTTGATTGCCGATGATCGGGTTGAAGTTTATAAGAAGGATGAATTTACGGTTTACGGTGAACCGCCGAAAATCTTGGCTCACTTACTTGAGATTCGTGGAGTAGGGATCATCGACGTCATGAATTTATATGGGGCAGGAGCTGTTCGGACGCATGCCCATATTTCACTGATCGTTCACCTTGAAAATTGGAGTAAGGATAAACAGTTCGATCGTTTAGGCAGCGGCGAAGAAGAACAAGAGTTGCTCGGGATCAAGATTCCAAAGATCACGATTCCAGTTAAAGTTGGACGGAACATGGCCATTATTGTTGAAGCAGCGGCAATGAATTACCGGGCAAAGACAATGGGTTACGATGCTACGAAGACTTTTGATGAAAACTTAAATAACTTGATTAAGGAAAATTCAACTCAGAATAAATAAGAGAGATGGAAAATTTTGAATATTGCAGCAACAGCAATTATTAATCGAATTGCATTTACAATTGGGCCAATCATGGTTCACTGGTATGGAATTATTATCGCAACCGGTGTTTTACTTGCGGTTATTTTATCAGTTCGGGAAGGAAATCGCCGCGGACTTGATGAAGAAAACATTTATGATTATTTGATTATTGGGTTACCGATTTCAATTATTTGTGCCCGAATCTACTACGTTGTTTTTCAATGGCAATACTATTCAGCGAACCCCGAAATGATTTATCGGATTTGGGATGGCGGAATTGCGATTTACGGCGGACTGATCGGGGCGGCAATTACGTTGATCATCTTTTGCAAGCACCGGGGAATCTCAGCATGGGAGTTCTTAGACATTGTTGCGCCAACCGTAATCATGGCTCAAGGAATTGGCCGGTGGGGCAACTTTGTTAACCAAGAAGCTCATGGGGTTGCGACGTCGTTTGCATTTTTGCAGAATACATTGCACTTACCGCATTTTATTGTTCAGCAAATGTGCATTAACGGGACGTACTACCAACCGACATTTTTGTATGAGTCAGTATGGGATATTGCCGGATTCATTTTGTTGATGGCATTGCGTTATCGGAAACAGCTGTTTAAACGCGGCGAAGTCTTTTTAACGTACGTAATGTGGTACTCATTCGGCCGGTTCTTTATTGAAGGAATGCGGACTGATAGTTTGATGCTTGGGCCGCTTCGGGTTTCACAATGGCTGTCATTTATTTTCTTCTTTAGTGCATTGGCAATCTGGATCGTGCGGCGGCGGAAAGCTGATCAGCCATGGTATTTAGACCAAGATGCAATTAAAAGATAGAATTTAATCAAAAATAGTTACGATAAAAACGCTTTTATAGTAAAATTAAAGTGATATTTAGGAAGGTGATATTAATGAGTTGGGAAGAAAACTATCAAACATGGAAAGATAATCCTGAATTAGCAGCTGATTTAAAGGCTGAATTAGGTCAATTAGCAGATAATCAAGAAGCATTAGAAGATGCGTTTTATGAACCTCTTTCATTTGGAACTGCTGGAATGCGGGGCGTTTTAGGGGTTGGAATCAACCGGATGAACATTTATACGGTTCGGCAAGCAACTGAAGGCCTTGCAACCTTCATGGACACCCTTGATGATGAAACTAAGCAACGCGGGGTTGCAATCAGTTATGATTCACGGCACCATTCACAAGAATTTGCGTTTGATGCTGCCCGGGTTTTAGGGGCTCATGGAATTCCAACATTTGTTTTTGAAAGCTTACGTCCAACTCCAGAACTTTCATTTACAGTTCGTCATTTACATACATACGCTGGAATTATGATCACTGCAAGTCATAATCCAAAGCAATACAATGGATACAAGATCTACGGTGAAGACGGGGCACAAATGCCACCGAAGGAATCAGATATGATCACCAAGTATATCCGTCAAGTTAAGGATATTTTCGGTGTTAAAGTTGCTGATAAGGATGCCTTGATCGAAGACGGCACCCTTAAGATCATCGGTGACGAAGTTGATAAGGCATACTTAGAAGAAGTTAACCAAGTAACGATCAACCATGAATTAGTTGCTGAAGAAGGCAAAACAATGAAGTTGATCTTTACACCACTTCACGGAACAGGAGCAATGTTAGGGGAAAAGGCTTTGAAGCAAGCTGGTTTTGAAAACTTTACGATGGTTCCTCAACAAGCTGAACCAGATCCAGAATTTTCAACCGTTAAGAAGCCGAACCCTGAAGATCCAGCTGCCTTTGATTTAGCAATTGAACTTGGTAAAAAAGAAGGCGCTGACTTATTAATTGGGGTTGATCCAGATGCTGACCGTTTAGGAGCTGCTGTTCGTCAACCAGACGGAGAATACAAGTTATTGACCGGAAACCAAATTGCGGCTATTCTCTTGAACTACATTTTGACTGCGCGGAAAGATGCCGGCACATTGCCAGCCAATGCAGTGGCTGTAAAGTCAATCGTTTCAAGCGAATTTGCAACGAAGGTCGCTGCCAACTTTAACGTTAAGATGATCAACGTTTTAACAGGCTTTAAGTTTATTGCTGAACAAATTAAGAATTTTGAAGCTGACGGTTCACACACATTCATGTTTGGGTTCGAAGAAAGTTACGGCTATTTGATTCGTCCATTCGTTCGTGATAAAGATGCCATCCAATCATTGGTAATGCTTGCCGAAGTTGCTGCCTTCTACAAGAAGCAAGGCATGAACCTTTATGATGGTTTGCAAGAACTCTTCAAGAAGTATGGTTACTTCGCTGAAAAGACAATTGCATTAACGTTTGATGGCGTTGAAGGTGCCAAGGAAATTGAAGACTTGATGACGAAGTTCCGTGAAGAATCACCAAAGGAATTTGCTGGTTACAAGGTCGTTGCCTTAGAAGACTTTGAAAAGTCAACGAAAACGAATGCTGACGGAACAGTTGAAGAAATCAATATTCCAAAGTCAAACGTATTGAAGTACTTACTTGAAGATGGAACTTGGATTGCTGTTCGGCCTTCAGGAACGGAACCGAAGATCAAGTTCTACATTGGAACGCAAGCTGATTCACAAGATGAAGCATTTGCTAAACGGCAACAATTTGAAGATACAGTGATGGCATTTGTTAAAGGCTAATCGAATCAATTGAATAGAAAAGCATTTAAGGCTGGTGGATTTCCAGCCTTTTTGCTTGCCGAAATTAAGTTTTTGAAAATGCGAAAATATGTTCGTTATGATAAAATATTGATAACAATCTGATTGAGAAAGGAGAATGAAAATGATTGAACGACAAGCAGATCGAAAATTTGATTTGGTTGCCCCATATAAACCAACTGGCGACCAACCACAAGCAATCCAAGAACTTACAGAAGGATTGAAAAAGGGTGAAAAATCTCAAATTTTGCTTGGAGCGACTGGAACAGGGAAAACATTTACGATTGCGAATGTAATTAAAAATAATAACAAGCCAACGTTGGTCCTTGCTCACAATAAAACATTAGCGGGACAGCTTTACGGCGAGTTAAAAGAGTTTTTCCCGCATAATGCGGTTGAATACTTTGTTAGTTATTATGATTTTTATCAACCAGAAGCATATGTACCTTCTAGTGACACGTACATTGAAAAGGATTCAAGCATTAATGACGAAATTGATAAATTGCGGCACTCGGCAACAAGTGCTTTGTTGGAACGTAACGACGTGATCGTTGTTGCATCAGTCTCATCGATTTTTGGATTAGGGAGCCCGTTTGAATATCAAAAGCACACGATTTCACTTCGAGTTGGCCAAGAAATCGAACGTGACAAGTTATTACAATCATTGGTTGATATTCAATACGAACGCAATGATATTGACTTCCAACGGGGTCGGTTCCGTGTTCATGGTGATGTCGTTGAAATTTTTCCCGCTTCACATGATGAGCGGGCACTGCGGGTTGAATTTTTCGGGGATGAAATTGACCGAATTCGGGAAATCGATCCGTTGACTGGTGAAGTTTTTGGTGACCGGAATCACGTTGCAATTTTCCCAGCAACCCACTTCATGACGAATGATGACCAGCTTGAACGAGCAATTGACGGGATTCAGCATGAACTTGACGACCGGTTAAAGGAATTGCATTCTCAAGGAAAACTGCTTGAAGAAGAACGGTTAAAGCAACGGACAACGTATGACATTGAAATGTTAAAGGAAATGGGTTATACGTCAGGAATTGAAAATTATTCCCGGCATATGGATGGGCGTAAACCAGGTGAACCGCCATATACGTTGTTGGATTTCTTCCCGAAAGACTTTCTGATTGTCGTTGATGAATCACACGTTACAATGCCGCAGGTTCGGGGAATGTATCATGCGGATATTTCGCGGAAACAAATGCTGATCGATTATGGTTTTCGGCTTCCAAGTGCGCTTGACAACCGACCGCTAAAGCTTGAAGAATTTGAAAAGCATGTTCATCAAATCATTTACATGTCAGCGACTCCGGGACCATACGAAAAGGAACAAACCGATCATGTCGTTGAACAGATCATTCGGCCAACCGGGTTACTTGACCCTGAAATCGAAGTTCGCCCAGTCATGGGTCAAATGGATGACCTTGTTGGCGAAATCAATAAGCGGGTCGAACGGCATGAACGGGTTTTTGTAACAACGTTGACGAAAAAGATGGCGGAGGATCTCACGGATTATTTCAAGGAACTTGGAATTAAGGTCAAATACTTGCACTCCGACATTAAAACGCTTGAACGAACGAAGATTATTCGCGATTTGCGGCTCGGTAAGTTTGATGTGCTTGTTGGAATCAATCTTTTGCGGGAAGGAATCGATGTGCCGGAAGTATCACTGGTTGCGATTTTGGACGCAGATAAGGAAGGCTTTTTGCGCAATGAACGGTCATTGATCCAAACGATCGGGCGGGCTGCCCGGAACGTTAACGGGCATGTAATTATGTATGCCGATGAAATTACGGATTCAATGCAGGCGGCGATCGATGAAACGAAACGGCGGCGCCACATCCAGGAAGAATATAACCGAAAGCACCACATCACACCGAAGACAATCAAAAAAGATATTCGGGACCAGATCTCAGTGCTTGATAATCCAGATAAGGAAACTGAAGATTTGGCAAGTGACGAAGTTGAATTCAGCAAGATGACCAAGGCCGAACAAAAAGAAATGATCGACCGGCTGAAGACCCAAATGAAACAGGCGGCCAAAGACTTGAAATTTGAAGAAGCAGCTTCACTTCGGGATACGATTCTCGAATTAGAAGCTGAAATTGGGTAAGAAGGAGGAATTGACGTGGCAAAGGATCAAATTGAAATTCATGGCGCACGCGCGCATAATTTGAAAAACATTGATGTGACAATCCCCAAAAATAAATTAGTTGTTATTACTGGTTTATCTGGCTCCGGAAAGAGTTCGCTGGCATTTGATACGTTGTATGCTGAAGGGCAGCGCCGGTATGTTGAAAGTTTATCATCATACGCCCGGCAATTTTTAGGGCAGATGGAGAAGCCGGATGTCGATTCGATTGATGGACTGTCACCGGCAATTTCAATTAACCAGAAGACAACGTCGAAAAATCCGCGGTCAACGGTTGGAACGGTTACTGAGATTACCGACTACCTGCGGCTTTTGTGGGCGCGGGTTGGAACACCGATTTGCCCGAATGACGGTCATCAAATTACCAGTCAATCACCGCAACAGATCGTTGATCAAATTTTAGCACTTCCCGAACGGTCAAAAATTCAGATTTTGGCGCCGGTTGTCCAGGATAAAAAGGGCCAGCATAAGGAAGTTTTGAAAAAAATTCAACGGGCTGGTTTTGTCCGGGTCATTATTGATGGCGAAATGCATGAAATCGGTGATGAAATTGAACTTGATAAAAATAAAAAACATTCGATTTCAGTTGTTGTTGACCGGATCATTGTCAAGGATGGAATCCGGTCACGGCTATTTGATTCGGTTGAAGCGGCGTTAAAACTCACGGATGGCTATGTTGCCGTTGATGTGATTGGCGACCAGGTATTACAGTTTTCTGAAAAGTTGGCATGTCCGTATTGCGGCTTTTCAATTAAGGAACTTGAACCGCGACTATTTTCATTCAATGCGCCGTTTGGGGCTTGTCCAGAATGTGATGGCCTTGGTGAAAAAATTGAAGTTGATCCTGATTTAGTTGTCCCGGACAAAAGCAAAACCCTTGAAGAAGGGGCAATTGCGCCGTGGGCTCCGGATAGTTCAAAGTATTACTACTCATTGCTTAGTCAATTTTGCAAAGCCAAGAAAATCAAGATGGATAAACCGTTTAGCAAGTTAACGGCTAAGCAGAAGGAGACCTTATTGTATGGTGCTGGAACGAAACAGTTCCACTTTCACTTTGAAAATGACTTTGGCAGCAAACGCGATGTCGATATGACGTTTGAAGGGGTCATCCCGAACATTGAACGGCGGTACCGGGATACGAATAGCATGTTTAACCGCAATATTTTGCGCCGTTACATGACCAGTCAGGAATGTAAGGCATGTCACGGGTATCGGCTGAATCCGCAAGCATTGGCGGTTAAAATCGATGGAATGCATATTGGCGAGGTTTCAGATCTGCCGGTTGATCAGGCCCTTGAATTTTTTGATAAGCAAAAGTTTAGTGAACAAAAGGAAATGATTGCCCGGCCAATTTTGAAAGAGTTGCATGACCGCTTAACATTCTTGAAAAATGTCGGATTAGACTACTTGACTCTTAGCCGGTCAGCCCGAACCCTTTCCGGGGGTGAAGCGCAGCGGATCCGGTTGGCAACGCAGATCGGATCAAACTTGTCAGGAGTTATCTATGTGCTTGACGAACCATCAATCGGACTGCACCAGCGGGATAATGACCGGTTGATCGCGTCGTTAAAATCGATGCGTGATCTTGGCAATACGTTGATCGTTGTAGAACACGATGAAGATACGATGCGGGCGGCCGACTACTTAATTGATATTGGTCCTGGCGCAGGGGCAAATGGCGGTCAGGTAATGGCTGCCGGAACGCCGCAAGAGGTAATGAAGGTCAAAAATTCATTGACCGGCCAATATTTATCAGGAAAGAAATATATCCCCGTTCCTGAAACCCGGCGTGAAGGAAATGGAAAATCAATTAAGTTATATGGGGCTGCAGAAAATAATTTGAAGAACATCGATGTTGAATTTCCGCTGGGAAAGTTTATCGCGGTAACTGGCGTTTCTGGCTCAGGAAAATCAACATTAGTCAATCAAATTTTTGAACGGGTATTGGCTCAGAAAATCAATCATAATTCAACCGATAAGCCAGGAAAGTACTCGAAAATTACCGGGGTTGAAAATCTTGATAAGGTAATTAACATTGACCAGTCGCCGATTGGTCGGACGCCGCGAAGCAACCCCGCAACGTATACTGGGGTATTTGATGATATCCGCGGCCTTTTTGCCCAAACAAATCAGGCTAAAATGCGCGGATACAATAAAGGACGCTTTAGTTTTAACGTTAAGGGCGGACGTTGTGAAACGTGCAAGGGCGATGGAATCATTAAGATCGAAATGAACTTTTTACCTGACGTTTATGTTGACTGTGAGGTATGTCATGGCTCCCGGTTTAATTCGGAAACTCTTGAAGTTGAGTATAAAGGGAAGAATATTGCGGAAGTTTTGAACATGACAGTTGACGAAGCCCTTGAATTTTTCGATGCGATTCCAAAAATCAAGCGGAAATTGCAGACGATTTCAGATGTTGGTTTAGGATACGTTCAATTGGGACAGTCAGCAACGACGCTTTCTGGCGGTGAAGCCCAACGGATGAAGTTGGCTTCAGAATTGCATAAGAAAGCTACGGGAAAGACACTTTATATTCTTGATGAACCAACGACCGGGTTGCATTCAGATGACATCAATCGATTGTTGAAAGTACTGCAACGTTTGGTTGATAAAGGCAATACGGTATTAGTGATCGAGCACAATTTGGACGTCATTAAGAGTGCCGATTATTTGATCGATCTTGGCCCTGAAGGCGGTGAAGGCGGCGGAACGGTTGTTGCAACGGGAACGCCGGAAGAAGTTGCCACTAACCCGCAAAGCTATACGGGAAAATATTTAAAAGATCTTTTAAAGAAGCGGTAAATTAATGTTAAATGTATTATAATAATTAAATTAAGGATTGTGGTGAATGAACAAGGGAGGAAATCATGATGAGCGAATCAGATGAACTGGTAATTGTTACGGGAATGAGCGGGGCTGGTAAAACAGTTGCAATGCAAAGTTTCGAAGATTTGGGGTATTTTTGCGTTGATAACATGCCCCCTGAATTACTTCCTAAATTCTGGGAACTGATCAAGGAAACCGGGAAAATTCATAAGGTGGCCCTTGTAATCGATTTGCGGGCCCGGAATTTTTATGATGAGATCAATGAGGTTTTATCAGAATTAAAGCACAATTTAGGAATTGATATTCGGATCTTATTCCTCGATGCTTCCAACGAAGAATTGGTTGCGCGGTATAAGGAAACCCGGCGCTCACATCCGTTATCACGCGATAGCCGGCCGTTAGATGGCATCCGGCGGGAACGGGAATTGCTTTCAGGAATTAAAACCCAGGCGCAGTTGGTCGTTGATACAAGCAAACTTTCGCCGCGGCAGTTACGGGAAGAAATTTTTCACAGTTTTCAAACGGATGAAGGCCAGTATCCATTCCACATTGATGTGATGTCATTTGGGTTTAAATATGGATTGCCAATTGATGCGGATATTGTAATGGACGTTCGTTTCTTACCAAATCCATATTATGTTCCTGAACTTCGGGACAAGACCGGTCTTGATCAAGAAGTTTATGACTATGTTATGAATTCCGATAAGACAACGGAATTTGTAAACCATTTTGAAGCACTATTGCAAACCGTCATTCCGGGATACATTAAAGAAGGCAAGACCAATGTTGTCATTGCCATTGGCTGTACTGGTGGTCAACACCGTTCAGTTGCTTTAGCTTGCCGTACAGGTGAATTTCTAAAAAAGGACTATCACGTAACGATCGCTCATCGGGATGTTAATCGCAGAAAGGAGACTGTAAACCGCTCATGAGTAAGGTAAAACCAAAAATTGTAATGATTGGCGGGGGGACCGGTCTACCAGTAATTTTAAAGGGATTGCGTAAAAAAGATGTCGATATTACCGCGGTTGTAACCGTTGCGGACGACGGCGGTTCTTCGGGAGTGATTCGGAACTACATTAACGTGGTTCCGCCAGGAGATATTCGCAATGCAATGGTTGCATTGTCAGATGTTCCCGAGTTATATAAAAAGATTTTTCAATATCGGTTTAAAACGGATGATCAATTTTTCTCAGGACATGCGATTGGAAATTTGATTATTGCGGCGTTATCTGAAATGGACAACGATGATATCTTTGAAGCCGTTCAGCAGCTTTCAAAGATGATGCAAGTCGATGGGCATGTTTATCCAGCATCAAATACGCCGTTAACCTTGAATGCCAAGTTTAAGGATGGAACGCACTTAGCCGGCGAGTCTGAAATTTCAGCGGCTGGAAAGACAATTGAGAAGGTTTGGGTCACTGCCATTGATGATACCGAACCGCAAGCCGTTCCTGAAGTGATCGATGCAATTTTGAATGCTGATCAAATCGTCTTAGGACCAGGAAGTCTTTTTACAAGTATCTTGCCGAATTTGATGATTAGTAATGTCGGTGAAGCGGTTCTTAAAAGCAAGGCTGAAGTTGTTTACATTTGCAATATCATGACGCAGAAGGGTGAAACCGAACACTTTACGGATGCGCAGCACGTTCGCGTATTGCATGATCATTTGCACCATAATTTTATTAATACGGTTTTAGTCAATACGGAACCAGTGCCGCAAAATTACATGGACCGGCAAAAGTATGACGAATATTTGGATCAAGTTAAACATGACTTTAAAGGGTTACGTGCTCAGGGATGCCGGGTAATTTCGGATAATTTCCTTGAACTGCGCGATCATGGGGTATTCCACAATGGAACGCAGGTGGTTGAAGAGTTAATGCAACTGATCGGTCGACCAAATTCATGGATTAATTAGAAAGGATGATTTCATTTGTCCTACGCAAGTGATGTAAAAAAGGAACTCACAACACTTGAGATTCATGAAGAGGGGAACGGTAAAGCTGAATTAATGGCTTTGATTCGGATGAACGGATCATTAAGCATTGAAAATCACCATTTTGTGTTAGCTGTTCAAACGGAAAATCCGGCAACGGCGCGGCGAATTTATTCACTGTTGAAACAATTTTATCAAATTGAAAGTGAATTGATCGTTCGGCGAAAAATGAAACTTAAAAAGAACAATTTATACATTGTTAAGCTGCGTAACAATAGTGAACGTGTTTTGAATGATTTGAATATTTTAGATGGATTTCAAATTAAACAAACGGTTCCGGTTAAATTTCTTGATAATGATTTGAAGGTTCGCTCATACTTACGGGGAGCCTTCTTGGCGACCGGATCGGTTAATAACCCGGAGACTGGACGTTATCATTTGGAAATTTATTCGCTTTATGAGGAGCATAATGATACGATCTGTGAAATGATGAATCGGTATCATTTGAATGCGCGGAAAACTGAGCGGCGCAGCGGGTATATTACTTATTTGAAGGAAGCCGAAAAGATCGCGGACTTTCTTTCATTGATTGGAGCAACCAATTCAATGCTGAAGTTTGAAGATATTCGAATCGTTCGTGATATGCGTAATTCAGTTAACCGAATCGTTAACTGTGAAACCGCAAATTTGAATAAAGTTGCGGATGCAGCCAACCGGCAGATTGAAAATATTAAGTACCTGGATGAACATTTGGGCCTTGATAAGTTGCCTGATAAGCTTCGGGAAGTTGCATATGTTCGGGTGGCTCACCCAGAATTAAGTTTGAAGGAACTCGGAGAACTTGTTCCCGGCGGCCCGATTTCAAAGTCGGGGGTTAATCACCGGCTGCGAAAAATCAATGAAATGGTGGCTAAGCTGCAAAAAGGTGAAAAGGTCTAATAAAAGACCTCAGGATGATTCCTGAGGTCTTTTTTCGATATCAAAAAAACGGATTGGAATTTTTTCCAATCCGATTTTCCTTTTTAATTTGATGAATTCGATGTTGAAGATGAGGAAGAATCTAATCCTTGACCCTGTTCGATCTTCGACATTAATCCAGTGTATTCGTGCATTTTACTGAAGTACTTCGAAGCAGATGAGTCGGCACTTTCAACGTTTAGCGTGTTCTTATCTGTTGTTTGAAGTTCAGGAGCATCACTATTGTAATCGTCGATCGTTGTCTTATCATGGTTCAACGTCCACAGACTATCTGATTTGTTTCCAAGCTGAGCTTCACGTGCTAAAACCTTAGCAAAGTCATTATGGTAGTTATAATCTTTTGGATCAACCGGTTTGAATCCTTCTGGAACATAATACCGTAAAAGATTCTTGTTATTCAATGAATCTGATAAGGTCAACTGTTCATTGACATGTTTTCGATCCTTAGCGATTTGTTTCTTGACGCTTTCAGATGGATGCGTGATCACATCACCGGTACTGTTTTCGTAAATTGTATTTCCAACGACTGTATACTTTGGTGTTACAAAGTTATCATTTCGGAACGCAACTACTTGGTTGTGTTGCGGTGAGAACAAGTCTGTTCCGAATTGGATATACTTTTGAGTATTGATTCCAAGAAGGTGAAGCAATGTTGGCAAGAAGTCGATTTCGCCACCATATTGGTATTGTACGCCACCGTTATTGTCGCCTGGAATGTGGATCATTAATGGGACCCGTTGCATTTGCGCATTGTCAAAGTTGTTCCAGGTTGAAGCTGATTTTCCAAGTAATGGGGCAAGCTTCAAGTTCCGGGTATCTGAAATTCCATAGTGGTCACCATAAAGGACGATCACTGAATTATCGTACAATCCTGATTTATGCAGATAATCGAAGAACTGTTGCAACGCTTGATCCAAATAATGGGCCGTTACAAAGTAATTATTAACTGAGGCATCTCCCGTATTGGCCGGTTGAATCGATTGATTCTTTTGGTCGATCGTGAACGGGAAGTGGTTTGACAGCGTAATGTATTTTACATAGAACGGCTGTTGCAAGTGTTCAAGATACTTGATTGAATCATGGAAAATCAATTTATCCTTTAATCCGTACTCAGTTAAGTTATTTGAACTTGTATTGTAATAGCTTGAATCAAAGAAGTATTGGTAACCCATGTTCTTGTACACGTTGTCCCGGTTCCAAAATGAACCATTGTTTCCATGAAAAACGGCACTTGTATATCCTTCAGTTTGGTTTAAGATTGCCGGAGCAGCTTCAAAGGTATTTCCAGTTCCAATTGCAGAGAAGAGGGAGCCTTGTGGTAAACCAAACGTCCCGGTTTCCAACATGTTTTCAGCGTCAGACGTTTTTCCTTGACCAACCTGATTAAAGAAGTTGGCGAAGCTATAAAACTGCTTGCTGTTATATAAACTATTTAAGAACGGGGTAACTTCTTGACCGTTCAATTTATAGTTGATCAAGAATTGTTGGAAACTTTCCAGGTGAATAATAATAACGTTTTTCCCTTTGGCAATCCCAAACATTTTTGGATTTGGTTTGGCATAGTTTTCCTTATTGAATTCTAGAATTTTATTTAAATCTGAACTCGTGGCGCTATTGCGCGCGTGATTGTTCTTGGCTGTTTTGATTGCATCATATACGGTGAACGAATCCAGCCCAAGAAATTTGACCAAATATTCACGGTCAAATGTCCGGGTAAGCAATTGCGGCCGGCTGATTTCACCTAATACAATGTTAAAAAGCAGCATGAAAACTGAAAATGAGGTCATTGCAACGGCTTGCTTTTTCGGAATTGGATTAGGATCAACCTTTAAGAAACGGGTGATAAATCCAATTGCAATCAAAATCAAGTCGGCAACGACGATTAAATCTTGCGGCTTGAGCAGGGCAAGCGAACTTGTACTTAATCCTTCCGAAACGGAAGAGTAGCCGAAAATAACGTTGATTGTCATAAAATCAGTAAATTCCCGGTAATAAATAACATTGAACATCAGCAACGCGGTGTTTGCAATGTCAATGAGCGTCATGAAAATGTACGCGGGAACTCCCCGTTTAACGTAAAGAGCCAACCCAAGTAAAAGCAATGTGGTTGCAATCGGGTTGATCAGTAAAACAAAGTATTCATATATTCCTTTGACACCTAAACGGAAATCAATGAGGTAAACTAAAATTGTTTTTAACCAAAATAGTGAGGCAAGTAACGTGAAATAACCCCATCGAGTGTTTAAAAATTGATGAAACTTTTTAAAACGCACGATTAAAGCGTCCTTTCCTTTGAATTTAAACCAAATATACAAATTTAGATTTAAAAATGGATAAAGAGGAGAGATAGGAAAAATACCTAACTCTCCTCATTATACTTATTACATAATACCCCAGATTGGACTATTTAGTTAAGTGAATTTTGAGATTTAGTGAATATTTAATTCTTGAAAGCCCTTGCGTAAAAATTAAAACTTGTGTATATTGGATAAATACTGACTGGAAGAGATTACATTTAGAAGGAAGGAATTTTTACAATGTTAATTGCCTTAATTCCCGCATTAGCATGGGGGAGTATTGGATTAATTAGTGGAAAGTTGGGAGGAACTGCTAACCAACAAACTCTTGGAATGACTTGGGGTGCCTTGTTATTCGCAATTATGATGACGCTGTGCAGCTGGGGACACTTTATGGCCAACTGTACATGGAAATTATGGATCGTTGGGTTGATTTCAGGATTATTCTGGAGTTTAGGACAAAATCAACAGTTCCATGCAATGAAATCGATTGGGGTTTCAAAAGCAATTCCAATTTCAACTGGAGCTCAATTGGTAACGAACGCTTTAGCCGGCGTAATTTTGTTCCATGAATGGACAACGAAGCGCCAATTATCAATTGGTTCACTTGCTTTGATCATTCTTGTTATTGGGGCAACATTGACTGCCTTACGTGATAAAAAGAATGCTGCCGTAAATGCTGAGCGGGTCAGTGAAGACTGGAACGGCGGGGCTCGGGCATTGATCTTATCAACGCTTGGCTACTTAGGTTATACCGTTGTTGTTCACTGGGCCAATGTTGATACCCGGGCGATGGTTTTACCGCAAGCCATCGGAATGGTTTTAGGAGCTTCAATGTTTGCGCTTGGAAAGAACGCATTTAAGAAGGAAACTTACAAAAATATTCTTACCGGTTTAGTATGGGGAACAGGGAATCTGTTCATGTTTGAAGCCACAACAATGGTTGGGTTGGCAATCAGTTTCTCGTTCTCACAAATGGGAATCGTAATTTCAACATTTGGTTCAATCTTCTTCTTGGGTGAAAAGAAGACGAAGCGTGAATGGGTTTACGTTGTGATTGGATCATTAATGGTTATTTTAGGTGGATTCTTACTAGGAATTCTTAAATAGGAAATAATCGAAAGGCTGCGCCAAATTTGGTTGCAGTCTTTTTTGGAATTAATTAAAGAAGATTTTGAAATCAAATCATTTATTTTTAAGGATTTATAAGCATAAATAATAATTTATCGTGTTTTTTCTGTGTCATTCGGTGAAAAATATTGTATAATGTAAGCGTAATAATTTTTAGGAAAAGGAGATATTACGATGGCTCACATTAAATTTGATAGCTCAAACTTAAGCAAGTTCGTTAACGACTATGAACTTGGACAAATGCAAGCAATGGTTAATGCTGCAGATGAAGAATTGCGTCAAGGTACAGGCGCAGGAAATGACTTTTTAGGTTGGTTGAATTTACCTGTTGATTACGATAAGGATGAATTCGAACGAATCAAAAAAGCTGCTAAGAAGATTCAATCAGATTCAGAAGTATTGGTTGTTTTAGGAATTGGTGGTTCGTACTTAGGTGCTCGGGCTGCAATTGAATTCTTAAACCACAACTTCTACAACTTAATTGGCGCTGACAAACGTAATGCTCCTCAAATTTTCTTTGCCGGCGATTCACTTTCATCATCATACTTATATGATTTATTAGAAGTTATTGGCGACCGTGACTTCTCAGTTAACGTTATTTCAAAATCTGGAACAACTTTGGAACCGGCCATGGCATTCCGGATCTTCAAACAAAAGTTGGAAGAAAAGTATGGTAAGGAAGGCGCTCGTGAACGGATCTACGCAACAACAGACCGTGCTCGGGGTGCATTGAAGACATTAGCTGACGACGAAGGTTATGAAGAATTCATCATTCCTGATGACATTGGTGGTCGGTTCTCAGTATTAACACCAGTTGGTTTGTTACCAATCGCTGCTTCAGGTGTTGACATTGATCAATTAATGAAGGGTGCTGCAGATGCTCGTGAAGCATACTCAGATCCAGATTTATCAAAGAACGAAGCTTACCAATACGCTGCTTTACGTAATATCTTATTCCGCAAGGGCTACAACATTGAATTACTTGAAAACTACGAACCATCATTGATGTACTTCACAGAATGGTGGAAGCAATTAATGGGCGAATCAGAAGGTAAAGATGGCAAGGGCATTTACCCATCATCAGCTAACTTTACAACTGACTTGCACTCATTAGGTCAATACATCCAAGAAGGCCGGCGTGCTTTGATGGAAACAGTTATCAATGTTGAAAAGCCAAACCACAACATTGATGTTCCAATGGATGACAAGAACCTTGATGGCTTGAACTACTTGAAGGGTAAGACAATGGATGACGCTAACAAGAAAGCTTGCGAAGGCGTTGTTGTTGCTCACACTGATGGTGGCGTTCCAGAAATGCTCATCAACATTCCTGACCAAACAGAATACACATTAGGCTACTTAATGTACTTCTTCGAAATTGCCGTTGCAATTTCAGGTTACTTGAACGGCGTTAACCCATTCAACCAACCAGGGGTTGAAGAATACAAACAAAACATGTTTGCTCTCTTGGGCCGTCCAGGTTACGAAGAAAAAACAAAAGAATTAGACGAACGGTTAAATAAATAATCGTTAATTGAAATTAAAAGGAGGTTGTGGCATAAGTCGCAACCTCCTTTGCTATATCCGCATAATCGGGTTCCAAAACAAACGAGCTGAGCGGAAGTTCGAAAACCTCCGAATCTATGCTGGCGCGATTCGTTCGCTTTTCTGCTTCCACCACGCTCGTTTTTAACGTTTTGTCACACCTTCTTTTTTTGTAAAAACTATTTCCTATTTTTCCTCACAAAATTCGTAATTGTTACGAAAAATCATGTAAAATAAAAGAAAGAGGAGTGGAAGGGAGAAACGCGATGATTGCAAATGCAGCTGAAACGCTAATTGAAAATCAACGAGAACATTTTCTGATTTCGGCGGATAAGGTCGCAAATGTTTTTGAAAGTAATCCGTTGAACCATGCCTTTTTAGTTTTAACAAAGGTACGGTATTCTAAAATTCCGGTTTTAGATAATGAACAGCATTTTAAGGGATTGATTTCACTTGCAATGATTACTGATTCAATGCTGGGATTAAACGGAATTGATTCAACGGGATTAAGCGAGCAAACAGTTGCGGACGTTATGCAACGCGATGTCCCAACGGTTACGAATACAGAAAGTGTTGAAGAGCTGTTGCATCTGCTTGTGGACCAGCCATTTTTGGTGGTTACCGACCACCAAAATGTCTTTCAGGGAATTATTACTCGCCGGGAGATCATGAAGGCGGTCAATTATATGGTTCATGAACTGGATCATCAGTATCAAATTGAAAAACGCAAATAAAAAATAATGAGGATGCGACTTATGTCACATCCTCATTATTTTTACTCTTTTTGGTCTGCTGATAATTCAATTGGACTTGTTGGAACCTTGATTCCAGCCTTCGTGAGCGCTTCAAGGTAAGCGTGCAAGAATTCGCGTTGAATAATTGCTTGGGCTCCATTTTTGGCAATGACGACGACCCTGTAAACCAGTTCCCCTTTACCAACATCAACCGGACCTTGCACAGTTGGTCCACTGACAATGTCCTGGTTATCGTCAGGATTAAGCTTTTGGTTGACCTGTTCAATGATTGTTGTCATTTTTTGAATATCAGTTTGCGGTTGAATTCGAATGTTGATAACGGCCCGCATTGGGTTGCGGGACATATTAGCAACCGTTGTGATTTCGCGGTTAGGAATGAAATGAAGCGTTCCATCGCTGCTGATCAACTGAGTCGTTCGCAACCCGATTGCATGGACCGTTCCTTCAATTCCGGCAATTTTAACGGAATCGCCAACGACAAATTGCTGTTCAAGCAAAATGAAAAAGCCGTTTACAACATCTGTAACGAACCCTTTGGCTCCAAGTCCAAGGGCGACACTCGCAATTCCAGCACCGGCAATCAGCGTTCCAACCGGAATTCCGAAGAGAGATAATAACGCGTAAATCAAGAAGAACAGCATTGTGTAGTGAAAAATGTTATTCACAAGGGTGTAGATCGTTCGAATGCGCCCATCAGCAATGTAGCTGTTTTTCTTTTCCTTTTTCGTGGTGTGGAGGATCAATTTGCGAATCAATTTTTTACCAAGCGAATTGATCACCACAAATGCAAAGCAGATCAAGACTAAGATAATCGCTTTTGAGATCACAAGCGAAATGATTTTATCCCAATTGATTTTTTCGATGAACCGCATCCAAATGCCAGGTTCCTTTGCAATCTTTGAATTCTTTACGGCACTTACGGCAGTTGCAGTTAGAATAAAGTGGTTCACGAAATTTCCTCCTTCAAAAAATAAATAACTGCTTGTATTATATCAAAGAACTGCCCGTTTTTCGGATAAATTTGGTATAATGACATTATTAGGCAATTTAATAATGATTGCGGTTTAACCTATTAAATGCTATTCTAAAACCGTAGTTATTAGGACAGGAGGGATAGGCGTGACAATGACATTTGGACAATTAGCTGGAATAATTGCCGCAATTGCATTCCTTGTCTTAGTTGTGTTTATGTGTCGGGTATTATCACGACTTGTAAAGACGGTTTCACAACTTACAAAATCAATGAGTTCACTTACAAAAGATGCTGATAATATTTCAGATCAAGTCGAACAATTATTAGATAAGACCAATACGTTAATGGCGGATATTAATGAAAAATCACAAAAGGTAGAACCGTTATTCGATACGATTGTTGATTTAAGTGAAAGTGTTTCTGACTTAAATGAAGCAAGTCGCGGGATGGCAAGTAAAATTGCAGCAACCGCTAAGGATACTTCAAAGATGAAACAGGCCTCAACGTTATTTAGTGTTGGCAAGCATGCATTCAACGCAATTAGCAAGGCCAAGTCAAAAAAAGATAAGAAATAGTGTTTGATTAATTGGAAAAAGAATGGAGGAGCTTATAATGAAAAAGAGCTTTTTATTAGGTTTAGGTGCTGCAGCCGCTTCAGCTTTTGTGATTTCGAAAAAGTTAACCGAATCACAAAAAGATCGGATTGCAATGAAGATTGACGAAACATTGCTTAATTTACGCGATACAGCTGTAAAGTATGATAAGTATGCCCACGATTACCTTGACGAAAATCGGGATACGATCAATAACTTTAAGCAAAGTATTTCTGATCGTTTTAATCATTTAAAAGATGAATCAGTTGTTTCAGATGCGTTCTCTTCATTGAAACAAGCAACTTCAGATTTGAAGACTTACATTCAAGATAGTAAAGAAGATATTGAACAACCATTTGAAGATCATGATGAAGTAATGCAAGATGATATTTTCATTGATGATCCGAACTTCGGTGAAGAAGACGAATTAAAGACGGTCACATTTTTCCCAGAAGGATGGGAAGAACCCGAAAAGAGCTTAGATGACAATAATGAACCTCAATTATAAAATGAGGATAAATAAAAAAGCTGGATTTTAAATCCAGCTTTTTTTATTACTTTAGTTTAATGGAATAACTTTTAATTCCTTTGAAGTATGGGTGAACGGTTCACAGCCGTTTTCGGTAATGTGGACACAATCTTCGATCCGGACTCCTGCGAAGCCTGGAATATAGATTCCGGGTTCAATTGAGAAGCACATTCCAGGTTGGAGTTCCATCTTGTTACCTTCCATAATTGATGGAAATTCGTGGTCGCTTTGGCCGAGACCGTGGCCTAATCGATGAATGAAGTATTCGCCATAACCGGCATCGCTAATAACTTTCCGGGCAATATGGTCAAGTTCTTCGGCGGTCACTCCAGGTTTAGCAGCATCTTGAGCTTTTAATTGGGCTTCAAGGCAAACCTTGTAAATTTCTTGTTGTTGATCATCGATTTTTCCAAAGGCAACTGTCCGAGAAGCATCTGAAGCAAAGCTTTGATACATTACACCCAGATCAAATAAGCAAAGCTTGTTTGGTTGGAGTTTTTCCTTTTTCGGAGCACCATGAGGATCAGCTGCATTGGCCCCGCTTTGAACAATGGTGTCAAAGCTCATTTGCATGATGCCTTTTCTCATCAAGGCATATTCGATTTCAGCAACGATATCTTGTTCAGTTCGGCCCATTTGTAAAGCGTTGAACCCAACTTCGAATGCATAGTCCGCCCATTTGCCGGCTTGGTTCAATTTTTCAATTTCTTCAGGAGTTTTGAAAAGTTTTTCGTGTTGAATAAGGGGAGTTAAGTCACCCTCGAATTGAGCATTCGGATACTGTTTTTGAATTTCTTCAAAACGTTCAACGGTCAAGTTTTCCTTTTCAATGGCCCACTTTTCTGGATTAGGATTGATTTTATCAATATGATTTTTGATCAGCGCATATGGATCTTCGTGATCAAGGTATCCATAAACCGGATATTTCCATCCAGCTTCCTTAACAGAGCCGACTTCAAGCGCAGGAGCAAAAATAAATGGTTCATGATCCGGGAAAATGAAGAGGGCGAGGGTCCGTTCGATCGGATCACTTTCAAAGCCGGTGAAGTAGGCAATTGTTTTATAGTTGCTGATATATGCAATATCATAATTATTTTGAGCAAGCCATTGTTGAACAGTATCAATATGTGACATTTAACTCATCCTTTCATCTTAAATTAGTTTAAGTATACCATAGTTTAAGCCTAAAATAAGAATCTGATGAGAAAAAAGAAAGATAAATTTTAATTAAACTTATTTTCAGAAAATCGAGGAGTTATTAATGAAAATCTCAGGGAGAAAATAATTCCTAAGAGGGAAATCAAATCCACGGTTTAATATTAAATGAAACGCTTGCATTTATTATGAAAACTTGATAGATTTATATATGGATTATTGAAAATGAAAATATACAATACTAAATGAAGGGACTCAGTTATGGAAAAACAATCAATTACAATTTATGATGTTGCAAAAAAGGCCGGCGTTTCAATGGCAACCGTTTCACGGGTTGTAAACGGAAATCCGAATGTTAAACCGGGAACCCGGAAAAAAGTCATGGAAGTCATTGATGAACTTGATTACCGTCCAAATGCAGTTGCACGGGGACTTGCAAGTAAGAAGACAACAACGGTCGGGGTTATTATTCCAGATGTAACGAATGTCTACTTCTCATCATTAGCGCGTGGAATCGATGACGTTGCAACAATGTACAAGTATAATATTATCCTTGCAAACTCCGATGGAAATGAAGAAAAGGAAGTCCAAGTATTTAATACATTACTTGCTAAACAGGTTGACGGGATCATTTACATGGGAACCCATTTGACTGAAAAACTACGTGAACAAATCAAGCGTTCAAAGACCCCGGTTGTCCTTGCCGGATCGATCGATCATAAAAATGAATTTGTAAGTGTGCATGTCGATTACGTAAAGGCTGTTAAAGAAGCCGTCAATAATTTGCTTGCGCATGGCGATAAACGGGTTGCATTTGTTTCAGGACCGTTGAATTACCCAATCAATAGCGAATACCGGTTAAAGGGATATAAAGAAGCCCTTGCTGAAAACGGAATCGATTTTGATCAGGACCTTGTTTTTGAAACAAACGACAGTTACCGGGCTGGGGAAACATTATGGCCAGCATTGTCAGCTGCTCACGCAGATGCTGCATTTGTTGCTGATGATGAATTGGCAACGGGGGTTTTGAACGGTGCGGTTGATGCCGGTGCTCAAATTCCAACTGAATTTGAAGTGATCACTGGAAATGATTCGAAATTAACTCAAATCGTTCGGCCAAAATTGTCATCAATTACCCAACCACTTTACGATATTGGTGCGGTTGCAATGCGGTGCCTAACGAAGATGATGAATAAGGAAGACGAAGACTTAGACAAGACGATTGAACTTCAATATGGATTCATTAAACGCGGGTCAACTCGCTAATTGATATTGATAAGTGGCAACTTTTTTGGTATCATCTAAGATGACTGTAATTGTCAAATTCTAAAACTGGAAAGAGGTATTCGAAATGTCAGGACATTCAAAATGGCATAATATCCAAGGACGGAAAAACGCCCAGGATGCAAAGCGTGGAAAAATTTTCCAAAAAATCTCACGAGAAATTTACATGGCTGCTAAGGCAGGTGGTCCTGATCCAGACGGAAACCCACAATTACGGCTAGTTATGGATAAAGCTCGTTCTGCTAACATGCCGAAGGATAACATCAAGCGTGCGATTGATAAAGCAACGGGTGCTGGCGGTGCAGACTACGAAGAAATCACATATGAAGGTTATGGCCCAGCAGGGGTTGCTGTTTTGGTACATGCCTTGACTGATAACCGGAATCGGACAGCTTCAGCAGTTCGTGGTGACTTTAACCGTAATGGCGGTAATTTAGGTGAATCCGGTTCAGTTAGTTTCATGTTTAATCGGAAAGGTTACATTGCAATCTCACGTGAAGATTTAGATGTTGACGAAGATACAATGGAATTAGCAGCAATCGAAGCAGGTGCAGATGACGTTCAAACTTCTGATGAAGTCTTTGAAATTTATACAGATCCAAAAGACTTTGACAGTGTTCGCGATGCACTTCAAAAAGATTATGATTTAGATACCGCTGAATTAACAATGGTACCAACAACAACAACGGAAGTTCCAGCTAACAAGGTTGAACAACTTCAACGGTTGATCGACAAGCTTGAAGACGAAGATGATGTTTCAGAAGTCTTCACGACAGCTGAATTCCCTGACGAAGATTAATATGAGAATGAAAAGTCGGAATTGGTCCGGCTTTTTCTTATTAAAGGATAGTTTATTTTTAACTGATAACTTAGAATTAAATGGAAAAGCGAGGAAATAACTTTGAACAAAGTTACTGTTTTAGGAAGTTTAAACGTTGATACGATTCTTCAGATCCCGCGGTTGCCGCAACCCGGTGAAACTTTAGCAATGACTGACCAACGGAGTGCTGGCGGCGGCAAAGGAGCAAATCAAGCCATTTCAGCAGCCCGGTCAGGAGCAGCAACTTCATTTATCGGTAAAATCGGTGATGATGAGAATGGTCGAATGATGCTCAGTTTCCTAAAGGATGCCGGAATTAATACTGAACAGGTTACTGTTTCAAGCAAGGGAACAGGTCAAGCCTTTATTATGCTTCAAGAAAGCGGCGAAAACAGTATTATTATTTATGGCGGTGCCAATCAGGAAATCAAGGATGCAGATATTGAAAATGCCCGTGAAATGATTCAATCGTCTGATTTTATCGTTACTCAATTTGAAACTCCATTTGATCAAGCGACGCATGCGTTCAAGATTGCGAAGGAAGCTGGGGTTGTAACCGTTTTGAACCCCGCTCCTGCACATAAGAATGTTGATCCTGAATTATTGCAAAACGTTGATTTGATCACACCAAATGAAACGGAAGCAGAAATTTTAACGGAGATCAAGGTTGTTGACCAAATCACTGCGCATGAAGCTGCTACTCGGCTTCAAGAGTTAGGTGCCAAAAATGTAATTATCACATTAGGTGGTAAAGGAGCATACTTTAAGACTGCAACGGAAGAAAAATTGGTAAAGGCCTTTAAAGTTCATGCAATTGATACAACTGCGGCGGGCGATACGTTCCTTGGGGCGTTGGTTTCACGGTTAAATAAAGATTTCAGTAACCTTGAAGAATCGATTATTTACGCAAGCAAGGCTTCTTCAATTGCCGTTCAAAAGGTTGGCGCAATTCCTTCAATTCCGACTGAAGCACAGGTTAAAGCTGCTTTAGAAGCTGAAAAATAAACTAAATAAAACTAATTATCAATCACGAGGAAGTTTTGAACTTCCTCGTTTTTTTATAAAAAAATCTCCTTTTAGCGTATCTATAAGTGAAAGGAGGTTATCGCAAATGGAAAGTCAGCAAATTGTGCTTAAGGTCCTGGATGATGCAATTCAGCGTCATGCGAGTGATATTTATTTTTTACCGCACCGGAATGGATACCTAATTAACTTTAACGTTGACGGGTTGGATGTTCGCTATCAAAAATTAAAAACAACGGTTGCATTGGAATGTATCAATTACCTTAAATTTCAAGCGCATATGAATATCAGCGAGCACCGACGGCCCCAACTGGGAGCTTGGCGGTATTCATCTCAAAGGACCGTGGTTGATTGTCGGCTATCAAGTGTCGGTGATTTTCAGGGAAGTGAAAGTTTGGTTGTTCGATTAATTTATGCAATCGCACAGCTTACCCATCAGCGATACTTTGTTCCTGATCAGTGGCAAGTGATCAAGACGGCATGCCGGCGGCGCGGTTTAGTTATTTTTTCAGGACCAACAGGTTCAGGGAAGACCACTTCAATGTATAAGCTTGCAGAGCAATTTGGCGATCAGCAGATCTTAAGCATTGAAGATCCAATTGAAATTTTTTACCCCGATATTTTGCAATTACAGGTAAATGAAAAGGCGGGAATGGCCTATCAAGACTTAATTAAGGTTGCATTGCGGCACCATCCGAACATTTTAATTATTGGTGAAATTCGCGATCAGGAAACTGCTAAAATTGCAATTCAAGCGGCGTTGAGTGGCCATTTGGTTTTGAGTACCGTCCACGCTGCAAACTGTTATGGTGTTGTATCCCGGTTATGTAATCTTGAAATATCATTAACAGACCTTGAACAAACATTGCAGTTAATTAACTATCAGCGATTGATTCCAACAACCAGCCATGAAACGAAAGTATTATTTGATCAGCTGGATTTATGGAAAAATGACCCTTATGAGATTTTAGAGCAACGCGGAATGACTCCAGAATGGGAACAAAATCTTAAGGAAATTTACCAGCGTCAAGAAATTACACATCAGGATTATGAAAGGTACCTTTATGGGTAAAAAAATAAACAACAATCGAAAGTGGAAATTAAAAATCCAAGCAGAATTTTTTGAAACTCTTGCCGACATGCTTCGAAGTGGTTTTTCACTAAAACAATGTTTAATTAACCTCGCAATCCTGTATCCTGTACAAAAAAACGATTTTGAGATGGCATTGGCACAGCTAGAAAGCGGAAAAACGTTTAGTGAAAGTATTCAGCAGTTTTTGAATTCAAAAATCTACTATCAACTGATGCTTGCGGAGAGCCATGGCCAGTTGGAATTGAGCGTTTCGCAGTTGGGAAAATACATGCGGCAACGGGTCGAGCAGCGTGAAAAGATCCGGGCAGCTTTATTTTATCCATGTATTTTATTTGGATTGTTAATAATGATGATCACGGTTTTATTAACATGGTTGCGCCCAACAATTACGGCATTAAGTGAACAAGGGAAACAATCTCCTGGAATCACTCAATGGCTTATCGATGGTGGCAAAATTGGCGGAATGGTGTTGGGATTGATCATCATTGTCTATTTGTTATATGGAATTTACTGGTTGAAAAAGCAGCCATCAATTGCCCGGCATCAATGGTTAAGTCGGTTGCCGTTAATCGGAAATGTTTACCGCTGCTATGCTTATTACTATCTATCTTTTAATTTGGCATTACTTTTAAAAAGCGGCCTTGGATTTCATGAAATCTGTAATTTTTTATTACGGTTTGAACCGCAAACGTTACTTTATCAACTTGGTGAGAGGTTAAATCAGCATTTGCTTTCAGGCAGAGAAATCAAAACATTTATTAAGCATTATGCATTCATTCCATCAGAATTAAATATCTTTTTAAATAAAGGTCAAACGAGTGCAGAGTTGAGTGAAGATCTGTTAATTTATGCCAATACAATGTATCAAAGATTACTGAAGAAGGTTGATCGCTTAATTAATCTGATTCAGCCAATCGCATTTTTAATAATCGCAATCATCATTGTCGGGATTTACCTGTCAATTTTGATTCCGATTTATTCAAATTTAGGAGGGATTTCTTAATGAGCAAGGTTAAGAAAGTAAAAGGATTTACTTTAATCGAAATGGCAATCGTTTTATTCATTATCAGTTTATTGATCTTAATTATTATTCCAAATATTAATCATCAACGTAAAAACGCGGTCAACGTTAATTCAAATGCAATGCGAACGGAACTTCGAACGCAGGCTCAACTATATTTGTCGGAGCATCCCAATACTGAGGCTTCAGCGTTAACAACGAATATGCTGGTAACGGATCATTACTTGACGAACCAGCAAGCAAAGAAATTAGCTGATCAAAAGATTACGGTTCAAGATGTTTTAAATGAAAAGTAGGGGCTTTACGTTACTTGAAACAACCATCGTTCTCGCATTAGCTTTCTTGTTTTTATTATTAAGTTTTTACTTTGCGCCCCGGAGTTCGGCTCAATTCAAAGAAGAACAATTTATGCAGAATTTGACAAGTAAGCTTGATAAGGCGGCGATGCAAGGAAAAGAACGTCATCAAATTGTGCGTGCATTTTTTGGAAAGGAAGATGTTCAGATTCTAGTCGGGCGAAACACGGAGAAACTAGATTATCCGGCAACATTAATTAAATACGGAGCTGAAAGTGTTTATATTTCACCTTCAGGCGTGACCCGCCCGACGACGATTCCGCTTGTTTCAAAGAAAGGACATTATTCATATAATTTAATTTTTGAACTTAGTTTTGGAGGGGTATACCGTGTTACCAAACAGCAGTGGTAAAGTTTCAGCCTTTTTGATCAGTGATGCGATTATTGGATTGACCTTGATTTCATTGGCAATTGCAACATTTTACTTTAACCAGTCATGTTTTATGAAAAATGAAGATGAATTGTATTTAAAAAATCTTCAGGTTCAAGAAGCTTTTCAGCAAAGCGTATCGCGAATCAATCAGGGAAAGCCGTTAAACCAGATCAAAGTTCATTCGGATGCGGGAGAATATCAAATCAATGTTGAAAAATAGAATTAAGGCGTTTTCATTGATTGAAGTTATTATTGCATTAATCATTTCAAGCTTGGGATTATTGATGATCAGCGGCAGTGTTTATGGAATTCACCGGCAGTTGAATTCAAATTCTGGAAGTAAAGAACGCATTCAATGGGAAAAATTAATTTCAACGCTCGAATCAGAACAAATGCGTTTTCAATGGAAAGAAAGTCAAAACAACGGAACGCCAGTATTATATTGTCAAACCCAGCATAATGATTACTTGCTTAAAAAAAATCGGCGAAATTTAATTTTACAGGGAATAAATGGTCAAGGCTTTATGCCATTAATGATGAATATTGATGGATTCCGTTACCGTTATTCAGAGCCTTTTTTGGAAATTTGGGTCAAGGTTCACGATCATCAATACCATCGAAAAGTTGTAATGCAGAGGAAAAGTAATGAAAACTAAGGTTAGGGGATCATTGTTTGCAAGCGGAATTTTATTTTTAATCTTCTTTAGTGCGCTGTTTTTGGGACAACTTGAATTTTTCAATAACCACTTGAGTTTTTATCGTTCAGAGATCAATTTAAAGGAAGCCCAAACAATGCGAAACATGGCACAAACCCATCACCTTCACGATAATCAGGAATTAAAGTTTAACACTGGAAAAGTCCGTTTTCATGAACAGCGGTATGAAATTACGTTGAAAAATGGAAATCGATATTCATTCGAACCTTTTAAGTAATGCTTGCAATCAGAATTGGAACTCGTTAAACTGTTACACGAATATTGATTAGAACGTGAGGGTTAAAGCGTGGAGTTAAAAGATATTGAACAAGCATACCAAACACTGAGTCAAATTATCGAAATTTTCCAAAAACAACTTGATCTTTCATACTTTGACGCATTGATTGAAGCGTTAAGCGACTTGCTTGAAAACCAGATTAATGGAAAGGAAGAAATTGACGTTTCAACGGTCGGTGAGTTGGAAAAGTTATACCGGCATTTGGACCTGAGTGAATTTTCTTCAGAAGAGATTCGTCAAGTTATCCAATTATTGTTATTGGGGTCATATAAAAAAGAACGAGTTCAGCCTAATCATCAAATGACACCAGATTCAATTGGATATTTGATAACTTTTCTGATTGAAAAAATAACCTCAAAGGAAAAATTAAATTCAATGTTAGACCTGACAGTTGGAACGGGGAATCTGCTTGCTGTAATTTTAAACAATTTAAAGTTTCTCGGGAATCAAAGTTTAAAAGCGTATGGGGTCGATAATGATGATACGTTATTAGCAATTGCAGATGTTTCCCTTGCTCTTCAACGAATCAGCAATGTTGAACTTTTCCATCAGGATGCATTGGATAATTTAATGCTTCCGCAAGTTGATCTGGTAGTTAGTGATCTGCCAGTCGGATATTATCCGCTTGATGATCGTGCAGCACAGTTTGAAACGCATGCTGCGGAAGGTCATTCCTTTGCTCATTATTTATTGATTGAGCGTGGAGTCGAAAAGCTCGCCGAAAATGGCTGGGGACTTTTTGTTGTTCCAAGTGGAATTTTTGAAACTAAGGAAGCCCAACCACTCTTGAAGATGATTCAGAAGAATGGTTATTTGCAGGGATTGCTGAATTTACCGCGTGAATTATTTGTATCTGAAAAATCGCGCAAAGCAATTTTAATGGTTCAGAAAAAGGGCGGTCAGGCTCATCAAGCATCTCAAATCTTGTTGGGTGATTTTCCATCATTGAAGGATAAAAAAGAATTTAACGGGTTCCTTGATGAAATCAATGCGTGGGTAAAAGAAAATCAATAATTTTGAAAAAGTTGTGGCAGGTGCCACGGCTTTTTTGTTAGTTATTCATTTTAGTGTATAATTTTAAAAGAAGAGTTTAAGTTGGAGGTGAGATTGTGAACGAAAAAAGGCGTGAAAAAATGGAAGAGCAGCTTGCGAAAAAGGCAAAGGCGATTGAAGAATACGCAAGTACGGTCGTTACACCAAATGATACGGATGTGATCATTGATGGGCGCAAGTATCAATTGGTTGAAAATTATCATGAAGGTTTTCAGGTTGATAAGTTGCGTGAACGTTTCAGTCCAATTTTAACCAAGTTTGATTATATTGTCGGTGATATGGGATATGATCAATTGCGGTTACGCGGATTTTACGATGATAAGCGTAAGGTTCAACCATCTCAAAAGATCAGTCATTTGCAAGATTATTTATATGAATATTGTAATTTTGGCTGTGCGTATTTTATTTTAAAGAATTGTGAGGTTCATGATAGTTTTCCGGCTCCAGCAGCTCACAAAAAAAGGCGACGGAAAAACTCACGATCACGAGCAAATACAAATCATAAACGTTCAGATAAAAAATCGAATTATAATAATCGGAAACCTAAGATTCAAACGGTTAAGTCCAAGAATCGCCGTCAAGGGAGCCGTCACTTTGTAATTCGAAAGAAGAAAAATAACACTAATAATAAGCGGAGAGATCAAAATGCCAAATAAATTATACAAAGGATACATGATTGATTTAGATGGAACAATTTATCGGGGAAAAGAACGAATTCCGGCAGCTAAACGGTTTATTGAACGATTGCAAAAGTTCGAAATTCCATTTTTATTTGTAACAAATAATAGTACCCGGACACCAGAACAGATTGTTGAAAATTTAAGTAAAAACTATGATATCCACGTCAAAAAGGAAAATGTGTACACTTCGGCGCTTGCAACGGCAGACTACATTGCTGATTTAGACAAACAAAAACGGCAGGTTTATGCGGTTGGTCAATTAGGATTACAACAAGCCTTATTAGATCGCGGATTTCGGTTTAATGAACAGGATCCTGACTATGTTGTCGTTGGCTTAGATACTGACGTTACATACCATAAACTTGAACTTGCAACCCTTGCGATTCGGAATGGGGCAAAATTTATTGGAACAAACCCGGATTCAAATTTACCAAGTGAACGGGGAATGATTCCAAGTGCCGGATCAATCGTTGCATGTATTGAATATGCTACCCAACAAAAGGCAACGTATGTTGGAAAGCCTGAAAATATTATTATGGAAAAAGCGCTTGAAAAGATGAATCTTCCGGAGGATCAGGTTGCGATGGTTGGTGATAATTACCGGACGGACATCATGGCAGGAATCAACTTTGGAATGGATACAATTATCGTTTACACTGGGTTATCAACCAAGGAAGAAGTCGCCCGTGAAAAGATCCAACCAACTTATCAAATCGATTCGTTAGATGAATGGCAAGTATCTGATGAAGAAAAATAATTTGATTTTACTAAGAGATATGATTGTGATTGGAATTGCAGTTATATCTCTTTCAATTTTTATAACAGTTAATTTTACGGGATTATATCATTTCTTTGTCGTGCGTGATCACCTCGGACGGCTCGTAGGATTGAGCAATCATGAATTGATGATCAATTATCGTCATTTAATTAGTTACCTTCAATGTGGATGGATTCATCATTGGCAAACAAGTCTTCCTTCGTCTTCAAAGGGATTGACTCATTTTGCAAATGTTAAACAGTTGATTGAATTTAATAATGTCGTTTTGATTATTTTTGGAATTTTAGCGGAAATCGTAATTAGGAACCGCGTAAGAGAGCATCAGATGTGGCAGTTGATTTTACCCGTTAAGATGGGACTGACTTTATTAGGGACATTTGTATTTATTTTAGTGATTGCCTTTGATCGGATTTTTATTTTGTTTCATGAGGCCTTATTTCGAAATCGAGATTGGATCTTTAACCCGCAAACCGATCCAATTATTAAAGCTCTTCCAGAAAGCTTTTTTGAAGCGTGTTTTCTTTTAGTATTTTTAATTTGGATTTTAGCGGGGTTAGGCCTAATTTGGTATGGTAAACATGAATTAAAAAAAGCAAGATGAACAAACATCTTGCTTTTTTGTTAGGCTTTCTTTTTTGATAATTTTGCTTTGATTGCACTGAAAATTGCTGGTAAAACCGACACAACAATGATTGCAATCACGATCAATGAGAAGTGTTCCTTTACAAATGGGAAGTTACCGAAGAAGTAGCCGCCACCACAACAAAGGATGACCCAGCCAATCGCACCTAGAACATTGTACCGAATAAAAGTTGAATATTTCATTCCACTTCCGCCAGCAACAAATGGGGCAAATGTTCGGATAATCGGCATGAAACGGGCAAGTGAAATTGCGATCCCGCCGTGTTTTTCAAAGAAGGCTTCGGTTCGATTGAGATCGTCTTCCTTAATGAAACGGCCAAAAAACGAATTCTTCGTAAGGCGTTTTCCAATTGTTTTTCCAATCGTAAAGTTTAACGAATCACCTGCAATTGGAGCGATTAAGAATAAAATTACGAATGTCCAAATGTTAAGGTGATATTCCGGGTTTGCTGCAAGAGCGCTTGCAGCAAAAAGCAGCGAATCTCCGGGAAGAAATGGGAGAATTACTGCACCAGTTTCAATAAAGATAATTCCGAATAAAATTAAGTATGTCCAGTCACCAAATTGATTTACGATGGCAACAAGGTGTGAATCAATATGTAAAACAAAATCAATAAATTGTGAAATTAAATGCAAAATATCCCTCCAAAAATTTTAGTGATACTAGAAGTATACCTTTTTAATGGAGGGATGACAATTAAGTTTATTCAACGTTAAAGTTTTTCATTAGCTGAGTACTGTGAGTTGGCTGCCGTTTTTCAGGATAAATTGTTTCAAGGGCATGGTTGATTGCGACCGGTGCCTGGCCAAATCCACAAGCAATTAAATCAACGCAACCTTCTTGATATGCGTTATCACCGATTGCATAAACGCCCTTGATCGATGTTTGCTGGGTACTGTCGACTTTAATTTGATTATGAGCTGTTTCAAGGTTCCACTTTTTTTGAACCGAAGTGTCCGTTTTAAAACCGTAGTTTACAATCAATGCATCGGCAAGAAGCGTTTGATATTCGTCTTTTGTCCGTGAACGCTTAAGTCGAATTTGCGTTTGATTACCTTGATGTTCAAGCCCGTCAATCATATACGGAGTTAGGATTTCAACATTTGCGAGTTCTTTGATTTTACTGATTGAGCTTTCAAGGGCGCGGAACTGATCACGCCGGTGAACAAGCGTAACTTTTTTAGCGACTTTACTTAGTTCAATCGTCCAATCGGCGGCTGAATCGCCACCCCCGGCAATAACTACGTTTTTGTCTTTAAACATCAAGATGTCAGGCACACTGTAAAAGAGCGAAGTGTTCTCAAAGTCAGAGGCATTTTCAACCTTAAGTTTTCGCGGTTCAAATGCGCCGACTCCGGTTGCAAGAATAATTGATCGTGAAAGGGTTGTTCGTTTATTTGTTTGGATATGGAAAATTCCATCGTCATCTTTTTCAAATTTTTCAACGGTTTCGTTAAGGTGAATTTCAGGCTTAAAAAAATCAGTTTGTTCCTTTAAGTTTGAAATTAAATCAGTTCCAGAAATTTTAAAATATCCGGGAACGTCATAAATTTGTTTTGCGGGGAATAAGGCGGTTACCTGACCGCCGACTTCAGAAAGACTTTCAATAACTTGCGTTTTAGCCTGGCGCATTAACGCATATGTTGCGGTAAATAATCCAACGGGGCCTGCGCCAACGATTGTAATGTCATAAATTTCATTTTCCAAAATCCTCACCATCCATCTTTAATTGTTCTCTAAGTTTGTTATACTACATATTAGAAAAATTTGAAGGAGATGTCCATATTGAATTATCCACAGTTGAACCTTGAAAATGAAAAGGGACCAAAAGCAACGATCAAGACAAACTATGGTGCGATGCAATTTCAACTTTTCCCCGAAATTGCACCAAAAGCAGTTGAAAATTTCGTTGGATTGTCAAAAAAAGGTTATTATAATGGAGTGATCTTCCACCGGGTCATTAAAGATTTTATGATTCAAGGCGGTGATCCAACTGGAACCGGAATGGGTGGTAACAGTATTTGGGAAAAACCATTTGAAGATGAATTTTCAAATCAAGCCTTTAACTTAAGAGGGGCATTGTCAATGGCGAATGCCGGTCCTGGAACAAACGGAAGTCAATTCTTTATTGTTCAAAATGAAAATCTTGATCCGATGATGATCAAGGAAATGAAGGCCGCAAGTTATCCTGATGAAATTATTGAAAAATACCGTGAAGGTGGAACACCATGGTTAGATCACCGGCACACGGTCTTTGGTCATTTAATTTCAGGATGGGATGTTCTTGATAAAATTGCAAATGTAAAAACGCTTCCTGGAGATAAGCCTGAAAAAGATGTCGTTATTGAAGGCATCACAATTGAGGAATAGTTATGGATTATCGAATTGGAATGGTTCTGACGGGAAGAGTGACCGGAATTCAACCTTATGGAGCGTTTGTCTTATTGGATGATAATACTCAAGGACTGATTCACATTTCTGAGTTAAAGCATGGTTTTATTTCAGATGTTGGCGACTATTTGAAGGTTGGTCAGATGGTTAAAGTAATGATTGTCGATATCGATGAATATACAGGAAAGATATCATTATCATTGCGGTGTTTAGAGCAACCATTTAATTTTAAATATAATCGTGATGAAATCACCCATCGGTATAAGAAATACTGGAGTAATCGGCATGTTGAAGAAGGATTTAAGCCGATTGCAGAACGATTAGATGGCTGGGTTGAAGATGCTTTGGAAGATATAAAGAATGGAAAATAAAAAAGTTCTTGACCTTTAGAATAAATTCAGATAATATAATAAACGTTGTTGAGATTTGATCTTATCGCTTCTTGACAATATTTATTTTTTTGATAAACTATTAAAAGTCGGCAGTTGATTTTGTTGAGAAAAAAGTTCTTGACATCTTCTGATTGCATGATAAAATATCAAATGTTGTCTGTTAAAAGACATTGATATGAAGTAGATCTTTGAAAACTGAGCAATGTTTCGACACACAAATGTGCAGGACAATTCATGAAAATGAATG
>NZ_LWUD01000006.1 GCF_001654615.1 Ligilactobacillus aviarius | reverse complement strand
ATTGTATTTTTCTCTTAAATCAAAAAGAAGCATCAACTGCGTAACAACAGTTAATGCTTCTCCTAAAAGTTCTTCACCAATACGATTTGACAAAGAGCCAAAGATTGCAACGTTTGTGTTGCAATCTTTTTTGATTTACATTCCCTTTTTAATTCCCAATTTCACCAACAACCAATTCATCGGGTATGCCGTTACAAACCCGCATGCCATTCCAATTGCCATCATTAACCAAAATGCAGGCATTACCGGTGTGAAATGTAAATGCAAGCCAAAGTTGATAATTGCTGACCAGCCGTACATGCCGACTTGCCAGGCTGTGAGTGACCAGAAATCGATCTTAAATGCTTGAAACAGTTTATACCCAACTGAACCATCCATCATTGGTGCAATTGCTGCATATTGGAATAAAACGCCGATAATCAATGCTAAAACATAATCAAAGAGCCATTCGCCAAATAACTTTTGGTTCAAAATGCTAAAACTTAATAAATAATAAAAAATCCATGAACCAACTAAATCTGATAAACTGCATCCGGCACCACAGTGAAGCGCGTCCACCACGATTCCTTGCCAAAACTTATCATATTTGTGATCATCCATTGGCATTTTCATTGATGCATCCATCTTCATCGATTTCATCGGCATTGACATCTTCATTTTGCGATGTTTTCCGAGAGTAAAATAGGCCCACAAAATTAACGGCCCACCCCACAACGCATTAATTGGCCAAACCGCATCCATAATCTTCATTGCTTGCGGATGACGAATTACATCAATCAAAATGATGACCGCTGATAAAATTCCAATCACGATCCATCCAATTGCAATTTGATTTAATAACTTCATTTATCTCACCTTCCATTTTCTATTATAGTCAGTTGACAGGCGGAATCACGATATTTGTTTACATTTGTAAACGACAATGCTATAATGAATTTGAAATCATAAAGAAAGGACTGACTTAAGATGATTAACGCAATCGTTTTTGGTCTCGCCGTCGCATTGATCAGTTTCATTTGTTACTGGTTTTTCGGTAACCATCATGAACAAGCCGGCAATTCAACTATTCAGAATAATGAACAGCATGCTACGGTTGTTGTAAAAGGCGGTTATTCACCAAGTACCCTCATTCTGAAACAGGGAGTGCCTGCCAAGGTCAACTTTGACATGCAAGATTCAACCGCTTGTTTAGCCCACGTTGTTTTTGAAAAACTGGGGGTTGATAAGGACTTAACAAAACAAAAAATTACAACGGTCGAAATTCCAACCGATCAAAAAGGCGAAATTGACTACGCCTGCGGCATGGACATGTTCCATGGCAAGATCATCATTAAGTAAGGAAAGGAAAATCATTATGGGATTAAAAGACTTATTTCACAAGAAAAATCAAGCAACAATGAAGGATGGCAACCAAGTTATTAAAGTCAACGTTGCCAATGGTTATGAACCTGAAGTCGTTGAATTCAAACAAGGCACTCCAGCTAAAATCATTTTTAACCGTTCAAACGATTCAGCTTGCCTTGCCCGCGTTCAATCTGATGAAATGCAATTCAACACCGACCTTCCTTTGAACCAAGACGTTGAAGTTGCAATCAATACGGATCAAAAAGGCGAATTCAACTATGCATGCGGAATGAATATGTTCCACGGAAAGGTTGTTATCAAATGATGAAGCTTTCAAATCTGCAACGATTTTGGATCTCCTTCATTTTAGCAATCCCAATGCTGATCCAAATGCTAGCAATTCCGTTTCATTGGCAAATGCCGGGTTACCGCTGGATTGCATTTGGGACGACAACAATCATTATGCTGATTGCGGCCATTTCATATTGGAAAAGCGCATGGGCCGCTTTTAAGCACCATAACTCCAATATGAATACCCTCGTCGCTGTCGGAACGACCGTTGCGTACTTTTATTCGATCTTTGCCCTTTTCACGGGGCGCGATGTCTACTTTGAAAGTGCCGCGTACGTTACGATTTTTGTTCTGCTTGGTGATGCAATGGAAGAACGCATGCATAATAATGCCTCGAACGCCCTGGGCAAATTATTGAAACTTCAGGTTAAACAGGCTGAGGTTTTGAAAGATGGAAAGTATGTTGATGTTCCGCTTGATCAGGTCAAAGTTGGCGACACCATTCGCGTTCGTCCTGGACAAAAAATCGCTGTTGACGGTGTCATTACAAAAGGCTCAACGACCGTCGATGAATCAATGATCACCGGCGAAAGCATGCCCGTTGAAAAAACGGTCGGCGATCCGGTTGTGGGTTCAACGATCAATAACAACGGTTCAATTTTGTTCAAAGCAACTAAGGTCGGAAAAGATACGATGCTTTCTCAAATCGTTGAGATGGTTAAAAAGGCTCAAACCAGTCACGCACCGATTCAAAATTTAACTGATAAGATCGCGGGAATCTTTGTTCCAGCTGTTTTGATCATCGCCATCATCACGTTTACCGTTTGGTTCGTCTTCTTCCATGCAACGGCTGTTCAGGCAATGCTGTTTGCCGTTTCGGTCGTTGTAATTGCGTGTCCATGTGCGCTTGGCCTTGCTACCCCAACTGCACTAATGGTAGGAACTGCCCGGGCAGCAAAGATGGGGATCCTGATCAAAAATGGTGAAGCGTTGGAGGAAGCCAATGGCCTTCAAACCATCGTCTTTGATAAAACCGGAACCATTACCAACGGAAAACCGATCGTCACCGATCTTATTGGTGATCCGCAGCAGGTGCTTCCAATTGCCGGGAGTTTGGAAGAAAATTCTGAGCATCCGCTTGCCCACGCAATCATGACCAAGGTGAAAGAAAGCCAAATCAAATTTCCTTCCGCTCAAAACTTTAAGGATCTGCGGGGAAAAGGAGTTCAAGCCTTGGTTAACGGCCAACCTGCCTTTATTGGAAACGCCAAACTGGCAACTGACTGTCAGATTTCTGCCGAGTTGCAAAAGCAAATGATTGCTCTTCAAAATGAAGCCAAAACCGTCGTTTTAGTTGGAATCGCCGACCAGGTAATCGGCCTCATTGCAATTCAGGATACCCCGAAACCGACATCGGCTGAAGCGATTGCGAAGTTAAAAGCGCGAGGGCTAAAAACCGTTATGTTAACGGGTGATAACCGAAATGTTGCCCAGGCAATTGCTGACCAGGTCGGAATCGATCAGGTGATTGCCGAAGTCCTTCCGGGTGAAAAAGCAGCCCAGATCAAAAAGATTCAACAATCGACATCGGGAAAGGTCGCTTTCATTGGCGACGGTGTCAACGATGCGCCCGCTCTTTCAACTGCTGATATCGGAATTGCAATGGGTTCTGGTACAGATATCGCAATTGAGTCCGGAGAGATTGTGCTTGTTCAAAATGATCTGCGCGAAGTTGTTTGTGCCCTTGATGTTTCAAAAAAAACATTTAACCGAATCAAACTTAATCTATTTTGGGCATTGATTTACAACGTGATTGGAATTCCAATTGCTGCCGGTCTGTTTGCTCACTTGGGGCTTGAACTTAGTCCAGAGTTGGCCGGCCTGGCAATGGCCTTTTCATCCGTCACGGTCGTCAGCTCATCGTTGTTGCTTAACAAGGCTAAAATTGAAGACGATCCGCAATTAAGAAAAGAATAATGGAAAGAAGGTGTGATGAATAAGCGTCACACCTTCTCTTTTTATCCATATAATTAAATACCCATATTCTTGACGCGATAATTGCTTTCTAACCGGTCAATATAATGGAATTATCAGGCAGACGATGTAACCTAATTATAGGAGCTCTAAATGAAAACGTTTATCTCATTGATAATAAAGGCCTGTTATCATGATCATCTTGATTGATGTTGCAGAAACGTTTAACTAAGGTGGAATGATCGATCATCCACCTTTGATATCCGAAGGGAGCGATAATATGTTCACAATTATCAAGAACGATATTATCCCAATCCTGGTTATCATGATTCTTGGTTACATTTGCGGAAAATTCCATGTTTTCGATGATGACCAGCGGCAGGGATTAAATAAGCTTGTTCTTAATATTGCTCTTCCTGCAGCTTTATTCATTTCAATTGTTAAAGCAACCCGCAAAATTTTTGCTAAAGATATTGTCTTAACTTTGATCTCGATTGTCGGAGTTACAGGATTATTTATGTTGAGTTACTACTTAGACAAGGTAATGTTTCACCGGACAACGCAAGAAGCGGCCGTTTGTGCGTTGATTGCGGGATCACCAACGATCGGATTCTTAGGGTTTGCTGTCCTTGATCCAATTTACGGAAATAACGTTTCAACAAACCTGGTCATTGGGATCGTTTCAATCGTCGTCAATGCCATTACAATTCCGATTGGATTAGCATTGATCAATCACGGCCAGGCTAAGATTCGGGCGAAAGTTGCAAAGTCGAAATCGAAAAATACGACTACCCAACTTGACAAACCGGATAAAATTAAAAAGCCTGAATTAGCACGCGACGTTGATGTTAAGTCCATTCCTGATGAAGTTCCAATTACCGATGCCGAAGCCAAAGCCCTGCGCGAAAAAGGTGCCAAACGGGAAATCGACTTGATCCGGGCAGAATATGAATACACCAAACTGGAAGAAAAGGATAAAACTCCTTCAGTATGGGATTCAGTCATCAATGCGATCAAACAACCGGTTGCGGCTGCGCCATTGATCGCGGTGATTTTAGTCTTGATCGGGATTCACATTCCAAATTCATGGGCCCCGACATTTAACTTGATCGCCAAAGCCAACTCAGGGGTTGCGGTGCTTGCAGCCGGGTTGGCATTATCGACCGTTAAATTCTCGATTGATAAAGAAGCCCTCTGGAATACATTTTTCCGGCTTTTCTTGACCCCGGCAATTATCGTTGCTGCTGCATACTTGTTCGGAATGGGATCAAATCCAAATCAAATCTCAATGCTTTGTTTAGCAGTTGGATTACCACCGGCTTTTTCCGGAATTATTATTTCAAGCCGGTACAATATTTACGTTAAGGAAGGGGCAAGTTCCGTTGCAATTTCAACGGTCGGGTTTGCCGTTTCATGTATCTTCTGGATTTGGGCATTACCGTTGATTGCTCATATCCTTTAGAATCTAAATTAAAAAAGGCAGATTGCATATTCAATGCAATCTGTCTTTTTTCTAATGATCATAATATTCCAAAATACTCTTCAAAACAAAGTTACCATAGAACTTCAACCCATATTCATTCGGGTGAACGTTATCTGCATAGAACCAATCTGGATGGTTATTTGAATAACCGTACCAGTCAATGACATGCAAGTTATGGTATTGCTTTTGAGCTTGATTTAACGTGTTATTAACGTCGTTTTGCCACGGTTTCGTTGGGACGTGGACATTTAACCAGAAGACCGTCCGTTGCGGCCCTAAGATGCTCATAATTTGATTTAGGGTATCTTGAGAAATCGTCCCGTTTGTTCCAAGACTGACCAAAACGGTATTCGCTAATTGGTGATTAGCATCCATTTGCTTCAAGACCGCTGGTGCTGCACTTGCTTGGCGACCAACCTGCGCATTGATGATCATCTTCGGAAATTCACCCTGCAACGTTGCCGATGCATCAGCCATTACCGAATCACCAATTCCGCTGATTTGAAGATTGCTTGCAAAGGCCTTTCCCTTATCCGTTACATTGCCATTTTTCACTAAAACATCCTTGTTGGAGGCCTTCGTTGGCTTTTGTTCACTGGTATATTTAATATGCTTATTCCGGTCCGCAACCTTCTTTTGGTTGGCCGCGATTTGATGTTGCAGTTCAGACCGATCCTTTTGGAAAACTCCGTTCGTTTCCGGTTTACAGAAAAATGTTCCGTAAAACGCAATTCCGAAAATTACTGTTCCAGCCGCAATCACAAGGTCGTTCAGCAGTTGCTTCTTCTTGAATCCTAAGTTTTGCTTTAAAGCGGTGAATGTCTTCTTAAAATTGAACCGCCGCAATGGAACTTCAATTAACCGGTAAGACAGATCGCTAATCACTAAAATAATTGCGATTTCAATCAATGCATTCAGCACCGGGTGACTGCCCACCTTAACCTTAGCTTCATAAAAGACCATTACCGGATATTGATAAATATAAATCCCATAACTGCGTTTTCCAAGCCAAGTAAAGACCTTATTCGTTAATACGCGGTTTAAATCGGCTCCCGGGTGCGCAACGATTCCAACCAAAATCATCGAAACGATTGAGAAAAGAAACATCCCGCCGCGGTAAACAAATGTCCCCTCTCCATTCATCAGGAAGAACATTACAATGACGGCAATTAACGCTCCAATTCCCAACACGTCAAGGGTGACGCGGTGCGACTTATCGAGATCCTTTTTCAACCGGGTACTTGGCCAAATACATGCAAGGCCAACCCCCATCAGGATTGAGAACATCCGCGTGTCGGTTCCGTAGTACACCCGTGAAGGATCATTTCCCGGGTGATATAAAGCGGCCATTAAAATTGCCGAAAGAATCGCAACGCCAAAAACGCCAAAACCAATCTTCAAATAATTCTTTTTATTATGTAAAAGTCGTAAGAACAGCACTAAGACAACCGGCCAAATTAAATAAAACTGACCTTCAATTGATAATGACCATAAATGCGTCCACGGTGATTGCGCGCCAAAATTATTGAAGTATGATTGATGGTGCACAATTTCAACCCAGTTATAAACGTATGTTAAGTTGGCCAGAATCGTGGTTTTAATTCCCTTTAATAATGATCGTTGGAACAGGGTAATATAAGCGGTTGTTCCTAAAACCATCGTTACCAAGCCGGGATATAGCCGGTGAATCCGCCGGCTATAAAAGTCTTTAATGCTGATCCTGTCAGATTGTTCCCATTCTTGAAGAAGCAGGTCGGTAATCAAGTATCCTGATAATACAAAGAAGATGGGCACCCCTAAAAAGCCGCCCTTCAAACTTCCAGGTAAAATGTGATACAGAATAACCGCAACAACTGCAAGGGTCCGAATTCCGTCAAATCCAGTAATATACCTGCTTTTTTTCAGCCGTTTCTCCATTGCAAAATACTCCGCTCTATCCTTAGTAATACCTGTTAAATTATACTCCCTTTTAACTAAATTGTTGATACTGAAAAGGCGCAAAATTAATTTACTTGCATAAAAAAATCTCTGCTTGGCATTGATATGCCCCCCAATCTTGGACAAAATAAATCCAAGATTGGGGGGTTTTTATACGTTTTTCAAAACAAGACAAAACCAGTAATCTATAAAACAACATTAAAGTGTTGCGTTTGGATTGACAATTTCAAGTAAACAAAAAAGCTTAAACCATTAGTAACCAGCTAACAATTTAAACTTCTTAGAATAACTAATCTTTTACATTCTTACTCATATTCTTTTTTAAAAGAAAGATTCCTAAAAGAAAGACTATCAATATAGTTATTACCATGTAATTAAATATATTTATTTTCTGAATAACAAATCCACCTGCAATTGAATTTACAAGTGATACACCATCAACTGCCATCGTTTGCAAAGCAGTATACTGGTGGATCTTTTCTGGCACGCTCGATTGCATATTATAAAGTACAAAAAGACCTAAAATCGATAATACGAGTCGAATCAAAAAGATTGTTATAATAAAACAACACACATTATGGATCACTGAAGGAATAGTAAACAGCACCAAAATACTAGTAAATGACCAAATTAATACTTTATTTTGACTAAGATTTTCGATTTCAATAATGTTTTTGGACATCAGGCTTCCCAACAAATCAGCAATACTTAGTATAAAAACAAGTGCTGCATAGCCCACACTAACGTTTTTCGATATTTTGCCAATATACATAATTCCGTAAGCGTCGACAAATGATCTAAAAACATTCAATACTGAGAAAGCTAAAATCATTGTTGTTATTTTTCCAAAATGAAAATCTTTCAGTTCTAACGATCCTGTATTCTCTGCTGAAGATTTACAATGTGTAGTTTCAATTCTAACAGTTTCAAAAAGCGAAACTATTGTAAAGAAAATATCTAACCCTAAAACGAATTTATTAGAAACAAACCGATGCAGAAGCAAATAAGATGGAATGACTAATAAGCGACTTATATTAGAAAATGCTTTAAGCTGACGGTTAAACTTTAGAAGTCCCTCTTTATCTTGGACTATATCCACGGTTACTCTTTGGAAAGATAGATTACTTCCAATCGCAAAAACTTGTTCCAAGAATACACAAATTAGTGCAACCCATACATTACTCGTAAGAACAATTCCTATTAAGACAACAACTCTTAATAGGTCAAACATAATCAAAGATGTACGGTCATTTAGCCTATTAATAATATTTGATAATTTTTTACTGACCAAAATTCCCGGTAAAGTGTAGGAGGCTGATAATATTCCCATCATGATCGGGTTTCTCGACATTGTATAAATAATAACAACAATCACAAAATAATAAAACCAGTCTCCCGTATCGTTAAATACGCGTGACGCTAATAGCCTTTTACTCATTTATCTCTCTTTTCTACTAAAAAAAGTGTATGGTTAAGTTCTCTTTTTTCCCCTACTTGTTCAACCTTTATAACATTAAAACCACAATCTTTTAACATAGAAGATAATTCTTCTTGTGTATAATAATTAACCCCTGCTCCATATTCTTCTTTCTTTGAATGTTCTAATGTACTAAATTCAGTAGTATCTCGATCTAAAGTAAAATCAACAATAACCGCCCTTTTATTTTGTCAATATAACCATGTTTAGTATCCCACGTATTTGCTAAAGAGTTAAAAGTAGAAATCGACTCATCATAATTCATAATAAATACCTCTTTTTAAATTTTTTGTGCTTTTTACACAAAAACAATTATAATTCCCGAATTAAAATTAATCAACTTCTTAATTTTATACGTATATTCATCTGGGCATTTCTCGTTTGAATACAAAATAACTCAATTTATTAATCGGTTAAACAAACCTATTTACTTAATAAAAAAATAAACGGCTTCGTCATAAAACGAAGTCGTTTAAAGATACTTGTTAGAAACCTAGACTAAACTTGAAGAACTTCACCAACATAGATCTTATTCGGATCTGAGATGTTATTCCAGTTACACAAATCTTGAACTGTTACACCATATTCTGCTGCAATTCCACTTAATGTATCACCACTTTGTACAGTATATGTTTGGCGATTTGTAGTCGGTGAACTGGTATTGCCACTTACTTGTAATACTTCACCAACATAAATCTTATTTGGATCTGAAATATTATTCCAGTTACACAAGTCTTGAACTGTTACACCAAATTTTGCTGCAATTCCACTTAATGTATCACCACTTTGTACAGTGTATGTTTGAGCATTTGATGATGTTGAAGTTGACGATGTTGAGCCAGTGTTGCCACTTACTCGAAGAACTTCACCAACATAAATATAATTAGGGTTAGAAATGTTATTCCAATCACAAAGTTCTTGGACAGTAACTCCAAACTTTTGGGCAATACCACTAAGAGTATCACCACTTTGTACAGTGTATGTCGTGGGATTTGATGAACTAGAATTTGAAGATGTAGAACCACCACTCAGCTTTAATACTTCGCCCACATAAATATAGTTTGGATTAGAAATATTATTCCAATCACAAAGTTCTTGAACCGTTACACCAAATCGTGCTGCAATTCCACTTAACGTATCACCACTTTGAACTGTATACGTCTGAGGAGCGGAATTAGATGATTGATTTGAACTTGGACCAGTTAAATTCAATACTTCGCCCACATAAATCTTGTTCGGATCTGAAATATTATCCCAATTACATAAGTCTTGAACCGTTACACCAAATCGTGCTGCAATTCCACTTAATGTGTCACCACTTTGTACAGTGTATGTTTTAGGATTAGAGCTTCCCCCATTCCCATTAGAAGGGGCTGGTGATACGTTTGACGGATTTCCATTAAAGTATCCGTAAAAGTATTCAGCTGCTGCTTCACGTTTAGGGGCTGAGCTGTAATTAGCTGGTCTCTCATAGTTGTGAACCCAAACATCTGCTAAATAGCTTGGACTCGCTGTACTATGCATAAATTCTGTGGCACTTAATGGATATGCGTATGTTGAATAATACTGGCCACCGTTAACGAGTTGTGATTCAATCAAATCACATTGAGTATCTACTGCGTATGGATTCTTTCCGTTTTGAGAGCTCCAATTAAGTAATTCTGTACCAGGAGTCCATTGAACCAAGCCAATTCCATAACTTGAATTTCCCGGAACTTCCCATGCTGATGGGTCCAAGGCAGATTCACCATACATATTACCAATAAGTCCACAAATGGCTTGAAGTGTCCAACCTTGATTAATGAAATATTCCTTTACCTGTTCTGCAACTTGAATTTCTGAATTTGTATACATAACTATCATCCTTTCAAAAAATATCTTTATCAGCTGACAGTTATATAGTATTTAAAATTCATTGATACAGTGTCCCAACCTCTAACAAAAAAGATCTAGCAGCTGACTGCTAGATCTCATCTTTTTTTACCATTGTCCATTATCTGGTGTAATTGTTCCGTTTGGATAAACAATATATGTGTTAATTAGTCCACCATCTGTAGAATCTGGATCATTCTTCAAATAGTTTCTTACAACAAAGTAACCGTTAGAATCATTATTACTTACATTTGAATTTCCAGACCATTTATATTGTGGGCTGTTAACGCCACCAGTTGCCATGCATGCCCAACGCCAATTACCATTATTTGTACCATATTTATTGATTGCAACTTGAATAGCTTGTTCTGGGGTCTGAACCTCATTGTTATTATTAGTTGTTGCTTGAACTGATGATACATTGACCTGTTGAGAGCTACTTTTAGCCTGTAACATTGACGAAGCTTCACTTTGCTTTTGACTCTTATTTGAAGAAAGATCACTCTTTTTAGCTTTCTTTTCACTCTTAGTCAAATTGGTATTTTTAACACTTTGGCCAAATGATTTATTTTTGTCTAACTTATCTTTTGTTGTTAAAGTCTTTTTTACTGCGACACCCTCTGGATTAGTTACAGTAAACTCTGCCTTTTCTCCATGGTCGTAAATGTGCAAGTGTAAAATAGTACCAATTTGTAATTCATATGGGTTGTTGATCCCATTCATCTCTTCGATAACATTTGGCTTAATATTATAGTGCATTCCAATTGCCCATACTGTGTCTCCTGAACGTACAGTATACGTTCCATTTTTGTTTAATTCAGCGATTTCGCTCGGAGTATTAGCATGCCAATCACTAGCCATAACTCCTGTAGTAGTCATTCCTGATACAAGTAAGGTACCTAATACTACTGAATTAAGAAAGATATTATTTTTCTTCATCTATCTCATCCCCTAAAGATTAACTAAGTAAAGTAATATATCCTTTACGACCTAATCATAGTTCAAATGAAATCAAATGGCACAAAAACTTATTTATTTTTTCTTAATCGTTTTCAAATCAATCAAACATTCGTTAAAAAAATAAAAATACTTCTCAGGAATATGATAAAAGCTCATAAAATTACAAATATTAAACCCATCAATATTTAATATATGATAATAATTCCTTAGCAAAAGAAAGAGAGCTCCCTTATTTGCTCTTGCTTCCGTCTTTAAAGTACTTACCCTTTCGTTTTCTAATAAATACGAAGAGCCACTATCTAATAATGCATGAATTAATTCATGAGCTATCACAAATTTTTTGAACATTTCATTCATATTCCGATTGATAAAAATATATTGTGATGTAGGTTCTGTAAACCCTTGAATATGATTTGGTAACTCACTTTCTACCACTTTACAGTCAAAGTCTTTGGCTAACTGCAATGGATCAGTAACATCTTCATCTAAGTTCTCAAAAATCTCATTTAATGATCGATATTTCACTAATCATCACTTTCTCCTGTATAGCCTCTATCTTTGAGCCTTTCTTGTCCTTCCGTTGATTCTAAAACTCCTTTTAATATATTTTGAATAATCTTACGATCTCTATCGCTTAATGCCTTATCTTTCATATACAATTGATTAGCATTTAAAATTGGCTCAATATTTACTTTATTTTCTTCACCTTTCAATAAATAGTCAGTTGTCACGCCCAATATAGAAGCTACTTTTGATAGCTTTTTTATTGATGGTGTTTTATTTTTCCAACTATAAATTGTACCTGCTCCTAGCCCTGCCTTATCGGCTAATTCGTATAACGAATACCCTTTTTCCTTTGCCGTTTTCTTTAATCTTTCGAACATCCTTCTTCATCCTTTTTATACTAAAGTAATTATTTATTATTAAATTCTGATATTTTAATATCAAAAATAGTTGAATTATTTTTTCTTTTCGTGTATATTTTATAATAAAATATAAGTTTTGAAAACCAATTTAATATTATTTTATCAAAAAGAAGGAACAACTATGTCTTTAAATAGTAATCAATTAATTGATTTGGGAGAAACATTACTAAAGGATTACAAATACTCCGTTATTCTTTACAAAAATTCATCTACCATTATTTTTAGTTCAAATTACAAAGTAAAAGACTCCAACATTAAAAATATATTCTTTAAAACTGTTGAAGAAGCATTTAATTCATTGGATACCTTGAGCCGGAAGATTTTATACCTACAGTTCTTCAAACATAAGACATCTACCTTTATCGCAAGCACTCTTTTTATCGGTAGAAGTACAGTTTATCGATTACGTGATAAAGCACTTATAAAAATTGCAACAGAATATGCCAAGATTTTTGTACATTAAGTAAGAGGAACACTCATTAACCAATAAGATTAATAAGTGCTCCTCTTTCATTTAATTACTGTTTTTAAGATAATCTTCTCTAATTTCACTTTCAATTTTAGACAAGCTATCCATATCTAAACACTGAGATAATTGATATCCCACATAATATTGTGAAACTACAAATCGTGGTATAACTTTACAAAAATAATCATCATTTAATTTATAAAAGAATACGTTATAATCACTACAAAGTCCGTTGTAATAGTCTTTAAGAATATATTTAACGCTGATTTTTATTAATTCTGCAACCCTTGGCAATTGCTGATCATTCTTCCACTTAACATTCAATTCCAACAAACCCATAATAGGTTTAGTCGATACATTCAGTTCTATTCCTTTCTCATGAGTAACCTGTAGTCCTTCAAAATATTCATAGCTAATCTTTGAAAAAACATTAATATCTTTAAAACCTACAATTTGCATATGTGGATGAGATTGCGTTCCTCCTGACAAATGGCCATGATTTCTATAAAGGACAACACTTTTAAACTTATCGGAATCCATAATTCTCTTCCAAAATTGGACAGCTAATTCCAGTATTTTGGTCCACTCGCTTATGCTATAGGACGGAATATCTGTATCATGCTTAGAAGACTCTATCAAAACTAATTGAACAGTATTTTCTAAAGTCGAAAATTTATTTTTTAATAAAACTAAACCATCTTTTTGATAGTAAATATTTTCAAGACTTTCTACTTTACAAAAAGGACATTCATCACTCAACTGTTTGGTTTTACTGCTACCAATATTAAAATTAAATGTTGCTACATCAATAATACGATCTTCCTCCTAAGCATTGTAACCATTTGGATGTTTTTGATGCCATGTCCAAGCTGTCTGAATAATATCATGAACATTTTCATATTGCGGCTTCCATCCAAGAACTTCACGGGCCTTTGTGCTATCTGCAACCAAAATATCCGGATCCCCTCCGCGACGTGGTGAAATGACCGTTGGGATATCCATTCCAGTTACCTTCTTGGCTTCCTCTAAAATTTCCTTAACTGAAAATCCAGTACTTGACCCCAAATTAAACGCTGCACTTTCATTACCTTCTTCAAGATATTTCATCGCTAAGATATGAGCATCTGCTAAATCCAAAATATGAACATAATCTCTAATATTTGTTCCGTCAGGAGTATTGTAATCATCCCCATAAATATGGAACATGTCTTGTTTTCCAAGTGCAACTTTTAAAATATTAGGAATCAAATGAGTTTCATTATCGTGAGCCTCTCCAATTATACCTTTAGGATGTGCTCCTGCCGCATTGAAGTAACGCAATGCCACATACTTAATATTTGTTGCGTTACTTACCCACTTCATAATCTTTTCCATCATGAGCTTGCTATCGCCATATGGATTAATTGGATCTTTACGATCACTTTCTAAAATTGGTGTTCTTTCTGGGTTTCCATATACCGCCGCAGTTGTTGAGAAAATAATTTTGTCTACATGATGTTTATCCATTTCTTCAAGTAAATTAATAACTCCAATTAAGTTATTATCAAAATACTTCAGCGGATTTTTTACTGATTCAGGGACGATTGAATAAGCGTCCATATGAATAACCGTATCTACATTTTCTTTACTAAAGACCTTATCCATAAAGTCTTTATCCCGAGTGTCTCCTTGATAAAACCGTGCTTTTTTATCAATTGCTTCCACATGGCCAGTTGATAAATTATCAACAACAACCACATCATATCCTTTTTCTAAAAGCCGATAAACCATATGTGAACCAATATAGCCTGCTCCACCTGCTACCATTACTGTTTTCATTGCTAAATTACCTCCACCTACTAAAGATTATGCTTTTTTACAAAAGTTTTTATTTCATTAATATACTCATCAACTTTAAGATTCTTGATAACATCATGAAATGAAAGTGTTCGTCTATTCTCATCAAAGGGTTTAAAACCACAATATTTGAAAGCACAGTACATTGGGAAAAGTACATCATCGACATCTTTTCCGCCAAAGAATTCCTTTTCATCATTGAATGCATATTTAGGTGCGTTCCATGTCGTAGACAATAAATACTTTGTGCCGTTCATCAATCCATTTTGACCGTATCGTTTGCCTGAACCATAAAATTCGTAGAATCCGAAAACATCATCCATATATAGTTTTAGTTTCCCAGGGACTTGGAACCAATAAATTGGAAATTGAATAATTACTAGATCAGCCCATAAAAATTTATTCTGTTCTTGTACTCGATCGTAAGATTCAACCCACGAAATTTGAACATCGTTCTTTTGTCTTAGTTCATTTAAATATGTATCAAATAATGTTTTAGTTAAAATTCCATTACTATCAACATGTTTTTCATATCCATTAATTATTAAAATTTTCATAGTCGTTTCCTCCCTTTTCATTGACATATTTCCAATATTTTCTTAAGCCCATTTCAACGCTATATTTCGGCTTATATCCTAATTTGCATAACTTACTAGTATCTGCATATGAATACTTAATATCACCCTTTCTACTTTCTAAATACTTAATATCAAGCTTTTTACCAGCAATATCTTCATATATTGAAATCATATCTTTAAGACTTGTTTTCATTCCCGTTGCAACATTATATGTTCCGTGGGTATTACTTGCATTGTCGCTTCTTGTTAACAACAATAATGCATCTATAATGTCATCAATATAGGTAAAGTCCCGGACTTGTTCACCATCGCCGTAAAGATTGAATGTCTTTCCTTCCCGAATGCAATCCGTAATAATTGAGATTACTCCTGAATATGGTGAAGATGGATTTTGCTTTGGGCCGAAGATATTGAAGAACCGCACTGCAACGGTTGGAAGATCATATAAGTTGCCATAGTCGATCATGTAACGTTCTGAAGCAAACTTATCGATTGCGTATGGCGTCAATGGTTTGATCCGTGATAATTCTGTCTTTGGAAGTTGTGGATCATCACCGTAAACCGCTGCTGAAGATGCAAATAAGATCTTCTTTACCGGTAATTTACGCTTCCGAATAATTTCTAATAAGAAAACATTTGCTTCTTGATTTACCTGGTGGGTTTCGTATGGCCGTGCAACTGAATCGGCAACACTGGCAACCCCGGCAAACAAGTAAATGTAGTCAAATTTGTTCTTTACTAATAAGTGTTCCATGAATTCCTTATTTGTAATTGATTCTTCGTAGAATGTTACTAAATCTGAATCCGGAATGTTTTCAACTAACCCCATTGATAAATCATCAACGATCGTAACTTTGTCCCCTTGTGCTACTAACCGATCTGCAAGGTTTGACCCTACAAAACCTGCACCACCTGTGATTAATACATTACTCATGTTAAAAGTCCTCCAAAATTTTATTTTTTCGTGTAAAAGACTAATCCATAAAATAAGACAAGACAAAAAAACGCATGATATTTCACATATTGAAACATCACACGAAAATTTTGATTTTGACTTAAATTGATATATTATCTCCAATGAGGTGAACTACATGGATTATATTTCCAGAACTCTTGCTAAGGGGCTTGATGTGTTATTACTTTTAGCTGATAAAGACGGGCTTTCTTTAGCTGAAATTTCTAACAAAACCGGTATAAGTAAAACTACTGCCTTTAGACTGTTATATACACTATGCGAGTATGAATTAATATGTAAATCTGATAATAAATACTACATGAATTGTGCTTATAATCTTCTTCAACCTGACAACAAGATATTAGATTGGTCTGTAATTCCTTACATAAAACCATTAGTGGAAGAATTTAACCTGTCAGCATATATTGGTATTCCTACAGGTGAATACATCACTTACTCTCAAATAATTCCGAGAAAAGACCACCCGGAGGACTACGCTATTCTTGGCGAGAAGCGGCCTTTAAATACCAACGCAATGGGTAAATGTGCATTGGCTTGCCTCGAAATTGATGAATTACTTAATCTACTACGCAAAATCCATTTGAAAAAGAATACTCCCAGTTCAATAACTGATATGAATGCTTTCATAAACAGTCTTCAAATCATTCATGATCAAGGATATGCTATTGATGATGAGGAAACACAAGAAGGTAAACGATGCGTAGGGGTACCAATAATTGTAAAAAACAAATGTATTGCAACATTGGGAATGTCTGGCACTACAAATGAATTAAAGCGTTCGATGATTAAAAATCTTGCCTATAAAATGAAAGCGACATCGTCAATAATTAGCAATCGATTATTTTAACAAAGGAGAGAATTATGAAGTTAGCTTTAGTTGCTCATAATAATAAAAAAGAAGAAATTTTATCGATAGTTGACAAATATAAAGAATTGCTTGAGCAATGTACTCTTTTTTCAACAAGACAAACCGGGGAAATGATTGAGAATAAATTCCATATCAAAGTCAATAAGGTAAAAAGTGGTCCTACTGGCGGTGATATTGAAATCGCCAACATGGTAGTTGATCAAAAATTAGATGTCTTAATCTTTTTGATAGATCCATTAAGTAGTCACTGCCATGAAAATGATATTCAGTCTTTAGTACGGCTATCAATACTAGATAATGTCGTTCTTGCAACTAACTATGCCACGGCATGTACTGTTTTAGATTTTTTAAGCAAGCATTTAAATTAAAAAGTAATTATAACTTTAGTCCTGTATCATCTTACAATTTTGCTGAATTCCTAACTGCTCACTAAACAGTTAGGCTTTTATTTTTTACAGTTTGTGTAACCTATTTTTACTCACAATATTCAATTTTAACCATCAAGTTTATTAACAATTTGTTTTAATGAAACTTTCTTATTGGAAAATACTGAAACCTTTCTTTGAAAAGCAATATCTAATTCTCTGGTTTCAAGGATATTCTCATCATCCTTGATTTTATTGACTGCTAGTGATTTAGGCAAAATAGTGACATAATCAGAGTTTTTAATAAGCGAGATTATTGATTCACTATAATTCACCTCGTAAATTGGTGGTAATTTTAATTTTAGTTCTTTATAAATCTGAGCAATCCGATTATGAATTGGACAATATTTCGGATATAACAGCAGTTGATATTTCTGCAAATCTTTTGCTGAAATCTTTTCTTTTCTTAAATTAAACAAATTCTGATTATTTTTTGAATAGACAATATAATACGGTTCTTCATATAAAACTTCTTCGTCATAATCACATGTAAGAGCATTTTTAAATTGTGAATCCATCAAAATAACATCCAGATCTCCATTATTAAATGGATCTATTAAATCTGAAATCTTATTAGTAAGAACAACTTCTTTAACAGTACTCAAAGCATTAATGAAAAAATTAGGATATTTGAAAGATGAAATACTATCGAGTGAACCAATCCTTAATGAATTAAAAGAATTATAATCTTGTTCATTCTTTAGATAATGCAATGAATCAAATTCACGAATTATCTTTTTCGCCTTTTGATAAAAGATCTCTCCCTCTGAAGTGAGTGATACTCCCTTTGATGATCGAATTAATAATTTTTGTCCCAAATATTCTTCTAGTTGTTTGATTTTCTTACTGATTGCTGGCTGTGATAGTAATAATACATCACTACTTTTGTTAATACTCTTCAGTTCACTCACAGTAACGAACACATATAGTAAATCAATATTTATAGAATCAAACAACATCTTCACTCCCTTTACATATAACGGCTCATTATAACAGGTATTATATATTGATTATTCCCGTAGGTAAATAATTGGCTTAATCTAAAACCGTTGAAAGGAAGAGGCGATGCTTATGAACTGAATTTTTCAAATTCATAAAAAATTATTAATTAGTGAGGTAAAGAGATGAAAAGAAAAGGAATTTTAGGTTTATTAATGTGTCTAATTGCCGTTTTGTCCTGGGGTGGAATGTTTCCTATTATGGAACCTGCTTTAAAAATCATGGATCCATTTTATTTTACGTTATTCCGTTATGGATCAGTGGCAATTATCTTCGCAATTTTATTGTTCTTTATTGAAGGACCAAAGGCATTTAATCCTGAAGGTCATTTCAAAAAACTATGGCTTCTTGGAACATCAGCATTTGCTGGATTCAGTTTCTTAGTGTTCCTCGGACAAAAAATTGCTGGGCCATCTGGATCAATCATTGCATCAGTAATGATGGCAATTCAGCCACTTCTTGGAGTATTAGTTGCGTGGGTTTGGCGAAAGCAAAAACCAACAAAATTTTCATTACTCTCAATGGTAGTTGCTATCATCGGTGTATTCATGGTTGTAACTAAAGGACATATTTCGGCACTTTTCGGCGGTAACAACACCTTTTCAGCAACCCTCTTAATCTTACTAGGGGCATTATGCTGGGTAATTTACACTTCCGGAGTTCCAGATTTTTCTGGTTGGTCAATTTTGCGCTATACAGCGTTAACAACTATTTACGGCATGATTTCTGTATGCGTAATTATTGCCGTTGCAACCATGGCAGGCTGGCTAAAAATGCCAACAATGCATGCAATCCAAGGCGTTAGCGGCACTTTAGTATACATGGTACTTCTTGCAGGCGTAATCGCCGTATTTGCATGGAACTTTGGTAATCGAATTGTTGGACCAATCAATGGAATCCTCTTCATGAACCTGGTTCCAGTAACTTCTTTTGTAATTACCGTGATTGGCGGTTATCATATTTCAGCATTCGAATTGGTAGGGTGCTTACTTGTAATCATCGCATTAATTGCAAATAACTTATATAACAGATACAAATCAAACAAAAAACAACAAGTGGAGGCTGATTAATTATGACAGTAAAAATTGGTATTAATGGTTTTGGAAGAATTGGACGTTTAGCTTTACGGAGAATTTTAAGTTTAAAGGATACTGAATTAGAAGTTGTCGCAATCAACGACTTATGTGCTCCACAACAATTAGCACATTTATTCAAGTATGATACAATTCATGGCACATTTGATGGCAAAGTAAGTGCAGATGATAAAGCACTTTACATCAATGGAAAACAAATTAACGTATACGCCTTCCCTGACGCTAAAGAAATTCCTTGGGTAAAGAACGATGACGTTGACATTGTTCTCGAATGCTCTGGATTCTATACTTCAGGTGAAAAAGCTCAAGCACATATTGAAGCAGGTGCTAAGAAGGTCTTAATCTCTGCCCCTGCTGGTAAAATCAAGACCGTTGTTTACAATGTTAACCACGATATCTTAAAAAAAGATGACCAAATCGTTTCAGCTGGATCATGCACAACTAATAGTCTTGCCCCATTAGCATATGCTTTGAACCAAGAATTTGGAATTAAAGCCGGAACCATGACAACTGTTCACGCATATACAGCTACTCAAAAAATTCAAGACGGTCCTAATAAGGATGTCCGTTCGGCCCGTGCAGCTGCTGAAAATACAATCCCTCATTCAACAGGAGCTGCTAAAGCAATCGGCTTAGTAATTCCTGAATTAGATGGTAAATTAAAAGGTCATGCTCAACGGGTCCCAGTAATTGACGGATCAATCACCGAATTAGTTACTGTTTTAAATAAAAAGGTAACTGAAGAAGAAGTTAATGAAGCCCTTAAAAAACACACTGAAAATAACCCATCATTTGGTTACAATGATGATTCAATCGTTTCATCAGATGTAATTGATACAACCTTTGGTGGAATCTTTGATCCTACTCAAACAGAAATTACAACCGTTGATGATTTACAACTCGTTAAAACCGTTTCATGGTATGACAACGAATATGGCTTTGTATCACAAATGATTCGAACATTAACAGTTCTTTCAGAATTAATCTAATAATTTAATGAATAAAAATAGCCCTCCCAGTAAAAATACCGGGAGGGTTACTCTATATTATTCACCTTTTATTTACCTTTAATAACCTCACGCCGTGGGTTCTTTGGCTTTTGAGCAGGGATGATTGTTCCGTCTTTTTCAAGACCTTTGATTTGATCTTCAGTGTAACCTAAGTCACTTAAGATTTCGTTGTTGTTTTCACCCAAATCAGGGGCGCGCTTGTAATCTGGCTTGTAGTTTGACATCGTGAATGGCATTCCCAATGTCTTGAACTTGCCGCGGTTACCACCTTGGTCGATCGTAACGATCGTTCCGTCTTCGTTCAATTCAGGATCATTTTCCAATTCATACCAGTCAAGAATTGGACCAACTGGAATGCCGGCTGCACCTAACTTCTCAGTTAATTCATACTTGTCGTATTGCTTTGTGTATGATTCAATCAATGGATAAATTTCCTTCTTGTGTAATTGACGGTGTTGCCAATCCTTGAAGCGTTCATCCTTGATCCATTCTGGGTGACCCATTGTGTTGGCAATTGCTTCCCAACTCTTGTTTGAGTTTTGGATAACAATGTAAACGTAAGCGTTTGGATCATTTTCCCAACCTTTAGCCTTGTACGTCCAGCCGATAACTTCGCCACCTTCTGTGTTTTCAGCACGTGGAATAGCTTTGCCCCACTTGAAGTCTGGGTAAACAGCGTAGTGCGGCAATGCTCCTAAATTATCAAGCATGACTTGGTCACGCAACTTGATTCGGCAAAGATCCATAACGGCGTTTTGCATTGATTGGTATACATAAACGCCTTCGCCAGTGTGTTCACGTTGGAACAATGCGGCTAAAATTCCGATCGTAATGTGCATTCCTGAGTTGGTATCACCCAAAGCTCCGGCTGACTGCGTTGGAACATTAAAGCCGTCTTCGTTCCATCCAGTTGTTGAAGCAGCCCCACCGGCTGATTGAGCAACTGGTTCGTAAGCCTTAACGTTTTCAAACCGTGATCCTTGGTTGAATCCCTTTAATGAAGCCATGATCAGCCGTGGATTCATTTTGTGAACATCGTCCCAACCGAAACCTGCTCTTTCAGCAGCACCCGGTTTAACGTTTTCGATGAAGACATCGGCCTTCTTCAAAAGGTCTTCCATAATCTTGTGACCTTCATCAGTTTTAATGTTCAAGGTCAATGATTTCTTGTTAGCATTTAATTGCAAGAAGTACATTCCCCATGAATCCTTGATATCCAATAATTGATTCCGGGTTGGATCCCCGCCGATATCTGGCCGTTCGATCTTAATAACATCAGCCCCTAACCAGGCTAATAATTGAGTACATGATGGTCCTGATTGAACTTGAGTCCAGTCAACAACCTTAATTCCCTTTAATGGTGCGTATTCTGATGTTTTCTTTTCTTCAGTCATTTTAATTCCTCTTTTCGCTTTTTAGTGTTTGATTCCCAACTTCGGATTCAGGTTGCCAATATGCCCTGATTCTTTTCCTAAAGCAGGATCAATAACGGCATTGATAATTGCTGGTTTGCCAGCATCAAATGCTTCATTCAAGGCTTTATCTAATTCTTCAGGAGTCGTTACGTTATATGCTAATCCGCCAAAGGCTTCAGCCAGCTTGTCGTACCGGCCTTTGGCATCCAACGTGATCGGGGCCGGATCACTGCCTGCCGGATCCTTTTCAGCACCGTTGTAAATTCCGCCATTATTGAAGACCACGATCGTAATTGGGAGATGCAACCGGCAAATCGTTTCAATTTCCATTCCATCAAATCCAAATGCGCTATCGCCTTCAACGCAAACAACTTTCTTGCCCGTTTCAATGGCAGTTCCAATTGCATATCCTAAGCCGACACCCATGACACCCCAGGTACCAGTATCAAGCCGGTGACGCGGTTTAAAGATGTCAATGACGTTCCGTCCAATATCAAGGGTATTCGCTCCTTCACTTACAAGGTAAGTATCTGGGTTCTTCTTGATCAGCTCTTTAATTGGAGCAAGTGCGCCATAATAGCCCATTGGTGACCGTGGCGTTGTTAACCGCTTTTGCATCTTGGCAAAGTTTTCGTCTTTCTTCGCCTTCAATGCATCCAGCCAATCTTGTGGAGCCTTAATTCCAGCTTTCTTAACTGCTGGTGTTAATTCATTGAAGACGGACTTCATATCACCGACTAATGGAGCAGCAATCTTCTTGTTTGAGTCGATTTCATTTGCATCAACATCAATTTGAATCAACTTAGCGTCCGGATTGAACTTTTCACCGTGTGAAAGCATCCAATTCAGCCGGGCCCCAACTAACATGATCGCATCGGCATCGCTAAATGAAAGTGACCGGGCAGCTGCAACACATGATTCATGATCATCCGGCAATAAGCCCTTTGCCATTGACATTGGCAAATACGGAATCTTGGTTGTTTCAATGAAATCGCGGACTTCATTTTCAGCATGGGCAATTGAAGCCCCCTTGCCAAGAATGATCAATGGTTTCTTGGCATTCTTCAAAACTTCAACTGCCTTATCAACGGCTTCAACTGATGGCCGTTGTTGCGGTGCGGGGTCGTCTTCTTTGATCAAGGTGCCTTCAGGGTCAATGTTTTCATCTAACAAAGCCCCGATCGTGTCAGCTGGTAAATCAAGGTAAACTCCACCCGGACGGCCTGAAACTGCTGACCGGATTGCCCGGGCAACTGCTAATCCCATATCTTCTGGACGATCGACCCGGTATGCAGCCTTACAGAATGGCTTGGCAATGTTATATTGATCCAAGCCTTCATAATCGCCACGGTTCAAATCAATGATGTGGCGTTCAGATGAACCTGAGATCATAATTACCGGGAAGCAATTCTTCGTTGCTTCGCCTAATGCAACCAATCCATTCAAGAATCCGGGAGCTGAAACCGTCAATGCTAAGCCGGGCTTTCCTGTTAAAAATCCGGAAGCCGCAGCCGCATTTACTGCTGAATCTTCACGACGGAACCCAAAATACCGCATCCCACTGCGTTGCATCATCCGTGCTAAATCAGTTACTGGAATTCCAACAACACCATAAACATTTTTTAAGTCGTTTTTCTTCAGTGCTTCAATTAATAATTCCGCACCTGTAACTTGTTCACTCATTCATGTTTCCTCCAATCTGTTGATTTCCTTGATGAATAATCATTTATCATCAAAGCCCCCTTTCAAGCGGGCTATTGAAGAGCAACTTGCGTTAGTTTTCAAATAACTCTCTTCAACTTTTAATATAGTTCCATTGTCTTTAAAGCGTTCACAAAAACACTTGAAAAATTTTGAATTTTCCTTAAAAACACTGATATTAACCGATTAAGCGTGATTGCAAAGAATCTTTGTTTGAAACCCCTTTCGAAAAATCATAGACTTGAGGTGGTTGGTCATTTGGGAGTTTGACTAACCACCTCAATTTCGCTTTACACAGGTATACGAATTTCCATCCTATTAGTTGGAATACGTCCTTCGTATTCGAGGCTTATTTTGTTTCGGCCTTACTATCAGTTGATAGTAAGGTTTTTTTGATTTTAATTATCCAAATATAAAAAGTTCATAAAATTAACCGAAAATTCATAGATTAAAACTCGGTTGCAAATGTTTCATTTCGACTACATTAGTAAACTTTTATCAAAGTTACTCCTATAATAAAGACCAAGGAGGTAATCGCATGCATATTGGATTACTTATTTTGTGCGGTTTTCTAATTGGTTTTATCTTAATCTTTCTTGGAATGGGAGCCGCCCTTTACATTGGATGTCTCATCACAATTTTCCATCTCAGCGCCAAAACGGCGGCAGCAAGTGCGCTCGTCGTTACGCTTCCTGCATTGATCATTGGGACCCTGATCAATCATCGAACCCATACGATTGATTATCACCGTGGAAATTTCCTTTTAAAGTGGGCGTTATTGGGAACGATCGGTGGCAGTTTGATCGTTCCATTTACCAATCATGATCTTTATCAATTGATCATTAGTGTTATTTTAATTATTCTGGCATCCACAATTTTATGGAATTCAATTTCACATTCTCGTAAAAAGAAATCTTCAAAATTAACTGCAAAATATTTTCCTCCATTTGCCAGCATTATCAGCGGTGTCATGGTCGGATTAGCTGGAATGTCAGGTGGCGGTCCATTAGTTGCTGGAATGCTGCTGCTTGATGCTCCGGTTGCCCAAGCAGCCGCAACGTCTTCATATATCCGAATTTGGACAACTCTTTTAGGAGTGGGGCTTCATTGGCATACAATGACGATCGCTTGGCATCCGGTTCTCTTCATGGCCCTTGGCACAGCTTTAGGGGCTGCATGTGCGCCGTTAATGATGCGGCTGATCGGTCAGCGCAACCGGAATTTTATTTCCCGGGTAATGAAACCATTGATTGCGATTATTCTTTTATATATGGGAATTAAACCATTTATTTAAAAGCAATGAATTTTTTGTCATAATTCGCACAAGCTATTTTTGGAGTGCTAAACTAAAATCATAAATATTTTGAGGAGCAACGAATCGTGGTAAAAATAATTATTGGAATTTTAATTTTGTGTATTCTTTACCTGGCCTTGGTTATCATTCGGCAGGTCAAGCGAAATCATGAGAAGTTTAATTTGAAAGACAATCTTTTAGGAATGGGGATTGCTGGAATTGCCGATTTTGGAGATACCCTCGGAATTGGGAGTTTCATCACAACGACAACGATGTTTCAGATGACCCATTATTTAAAAGATGAACGGGACTTACCTGGCACACTGAACATTGCCCATGGAATTCCAACAATTGTTGAAGCCCTCTTTTTTGTAACGGCTGTTCCCGTTCAACCGTTGACCTTGATTTCAATGGTACTTGCATCAGTAATTGGGGCGACGATCGGGAGTTTCTTGGTTGTTAAAATGAGCTCCGTGATCGTCCAACGGTTTATGGCAATTGCCCTTGTAATCACCTCATTATTGATGGTTGCAAATAAAATGGGGTGGATCAACATTTTGGCTGTTGGAAATAATGCGGACGGATTACATGGTTGGGCCCTTGTAATTGGAGTAATCGGGAACTTCATTCTTGGCGGGTTAATGGCTGCCGGCGTTGGGCTGTATGCCCCATGTATGGTGATGATCTACTTGCTTGGATTAAAACCAATCGCGGCATTTCCAATCATGATGCTTTCATGTGCATTATTGATGCCGTTCACAAGCTTTAGTTTCGTTAAAAGTAACCGTTTCTCAACGCGGGGAATCTTCGGATTTGTCATCGGTGGGGTGATTGGCGTTATCATTGCTGCAACCCTTGTTAAATCAATGTCGTTCACCGTTCTTAGTTGGTTGATCGTCATTGTAAGTATCCTCACCGCCATTTCATTATGGAGCAGTTCAATTCGAGCAAAAAAAGAATCAAGTTATGATCAAGAAAATGTTGAATAATGACTAATAAAGCGGACGTCGTAAAACGTCCGCTTTATTGTTATTCATCATCCGGATCAAACTTGTGAGCTTCAACAAGGATTTTCTTGGCCTTTTCAAGGTAATCCTTTTCAGCTAAAAATGCTTTAACCTCGTAGCCTTCTGATCCTTTCAACTCTTCAAGTTTTTTATCCAGTTCTGCAAATTCTTCACGAAGATGGTCGATCACTCCTTCTTCGTCTTCAACGTAAACATAATGGTTTTCAGTTGAGTCTTTATGCCCTTCATCCTCGTGAACCATGATCTTAATTTCATCCTTATCGACTTTGACTGCGTGTTTCAAAATCGATTTGATGTCCTTGATCGTTTCGTGTTGAGCTGTCCGATGCTTCTTTTCATCAACCCCATCTTCAATCTTGGTGAGGTGGTTTTCAGCATCCATAATCTTCTTTGAAATCCGACCTAATGCTTTTAATTGTCTTTTGGCATAATCCATAATAATCTCTCCTTACTTTTTATTTTGAGGCCCTTGAACCCTCTATCCATAAAGTAAGGCGATTGTCAGCTAACATGTAGTAAAAGCCCCGAAATGCCCAGTTTTTGTGCATAAAAAATGATTTGAATTTAGTTAATTATTTGAAGGATCAGTATTTACCCATTTTTTTATAACATTTTTCCATGAATGATTATCAACCATCGTTCGTGGAAGGGGTTGGCTTAAGTCATATCTCTGAGTAACGATTCCATTATCAAGTGAAAAAGTAATCATCCCGTGATCAACTAAATAACGTTGTTCACGGTTTGTTCCCTCACCATACGGATATGCAAAATAAGGGGTATAGTGTCCTGTTTTTTTCTTGATAATTTCTTCCGATTTTTGATAATCCTTTCTAAACTGATTGTAATTTTTAGCATATTTTAAAACTGGCTTATTATTAACAAGGTAATGCATATTATTGGTATGGACACCAATTGTGACGTTAGAATTTCCAAGAACTTTATGAAGTTGGCGCCAAGTTGCTAATCGTGTTCCATTATCATAACGTCCGGTATTACTAGTAACAACAAACACAGTATATGGAATATTACCAAGTTTTTTAAATAATGGATATACATTTGAAGTTAACGTCTCATCAACATCATCAAAAGTCAAAACAACATATTTATGCTTTAATGGTTGATCTGTCTTAATAAGCCTAATTGCCGTTTCCATTGAGATAATACGAACACCATGCTTTCTAAGATAATGAATTTGATAACGCAACTTACTAACAGGCATACTGTACTCATGAAGCTGATCATTATTCGAAAGTGCAAGAGCGAACTTATCAGCAAATAAACGACTATTAACTACCCGATGGTAGCACAAAACCAAAATTCCATTTTCATGAAGCTGCTGATCTGACAGCTTTCCATCACTGACTTCCCGATCAACGTGTTGTTGCTGGACTTCTGCCTGATATTCTAAATAGCAGGAAATTCCAATAATAATCAAACATAAAGTAATAAAAATCCAATGCCAAGTATGTTGGAAAAACCGTTTAACCTTATCCATTTGATTGACCTACTCTTTCTTTATCCTTTTCTTTTTTAGGAAACAAAACCTGAACCAGAAATATCGAGCAATTCCTAATGCCGCAATTACTAACACTGAAATCGTCAGTAAAATAATCATTTTGTCAAAAACTGTATAGTTGCAATTTGTTGCGACATAAAAGTCAATCATCCACTCCTTAAAACGGTGGCACATGAAATCAACAAAGATAATTACAATAAAAATCTGAATAATATTTCCAACAATATAATAAATGAATTCCCCCAATTTTTTTAAACGTCTCATTTAATATGCCCCCGATCTGACGCTCCCCATGCTGCAAATTCAACAGAATCAAAAAGATGATAGAACGCTGAAAAAACAACAACAATGTTATTTAGCCAGTAAGCATAAAAGAAAAATGGTAAATAAAGCCAATAATTTTTATATTTAATATAACTATTTTCCCAATTAAATATTTTAGAAAAACCATAAAATAATAATGTTACTCCATAATAAGCAACAAGTGCCCCAAGATTGATTCGTAAGTTACGCATAAAAAGAAACTCAAAGAAAATTCTAAAAGTTGCAAAACTTACAAGAAAAATCCATGTATAACTACAACACATATCAATTGCTAACAATCGTTGACCCCATGAAAGGTTAGGAAGCATTCTAAAATGGTTACGTAAAACTTCAAGACCACCACGCCCCCACCGAACACGTTGCTTAATGAACCCACGAACAGTTTCAGGAACGTAAATTTGGCATAAAGCTCGTGGCTGATAGGTACAATAGTAGCCTTTATCATACAACCGCCATGTAGCATCAATATCCTCTGTCATTGCTTCAGTATTCCATCCACCAATTTCTTCTAGGGCAGAACGCCGAAAAAGCGTTAGAACTCCTGAGACTGTCATAATATGACCTAGAAAAAAAGACTGTGATCGTTTAATCATATCGATATTAAGAATATATTCGAGGAACTGAAGCTTTCCCATCAATGTTGAAACATTTTTAACAATTGGGCGCCCAGTTACTGCCGCAATTCGTTCGTCAGCAGCCAGGACAGCAACTAGATAACTTAACGAGTCCTTCTTAAAAACTGTATCTGCGTCAACACATAAAATATAATCAGCATTGCTTTCACTTAAAGCACGATTTAAAGCTGCTGCTTTCCCCATATTTTTCTTTTGGGATTTAACTTTAATGTTTGAATATTTTTTTGCAAGTGAATGCATGATTTGAAGTGTATTATCAGAACTTTTATCATCAATCAAAACAATTTGATAATTTTGATATATCAGTTTCTCCAATGAAGCAATCGAACGCTCCAAGACAGCTTCTTCGTTATAGCAAGACATAAAGATTTCAACAAACGGCCCTTCATCTTGCCTTTTTAATCTCATATTGGTAAATTTCTGCTCACAAAAGTTAAAGAAAATCGCACCAATTATCCAAACAAATGACATAACAACTGGATAATAAAGTTCAAAACCTCCAAACAATGGAAAATCCTCCTTATTGTAGAATCATCAAAATTTTTAGGCGGCCCCCGTGAAGAAGTCGCCTAAAAAATTACCAATACCTATTCGTTCAACTTTTTACTCAAGATTAATTTTTCTTTTCAAAAACAACGATTCCTGAAATTGCGATCAATGCGATTCCTAAGCCAACTGCCGCGGTTGCAGCTGCTTCACCAGTTTGTGGTAAGCCTTCACCGTGACCATTGCCATTGCCTTTACCACTCTTATTACCTTGAGCGTTGTTGCCGTTGTTATTGTTATTTCCAACAACCGTTACTCCGCCTTGGTTTGCACTGTGATTATTGTTGTTATTAATTACAGTTGTGTTTTGGACATTGTGTGTTGTTGCGGTGTTGGCTGTTGGTTTGTTGATCACACGGTTGCTTTCCTTATTAGTATTCGGAATTTCACTTTGGGAGTATGTGACCACCGTTGTTGCTGAACTTCCGTTCACAATTTCCTTTGACCAGCTTGTTGCCGGAACGTTCATTGAGCTTGATACCAACGTTGGTTTGTAAACCATTGAGCTTCCAAATGAACTTGAACCTGATCCTGTCCGTACTGCTGATGAAATTGAACTTTCAATCATTGTGTTCGTTTCACTACTTACAGTTACCGGAACTGACTTTTCAGTTGACTTGTCTACGTAACTGATTGTTGAAGTCTTTGATGGTACCTTCACGCTTGTTTCAGTATCCTTGCTTGGCTTGTTAGCTGAGCTTGAAACAGTGTTCATTGTTAAACTTGATTCAGTATTGATGTTGCTTGAAGATTCAACTGATGATGAACTCTTTACAGGACGAGCCCCACCACGGTGGCTCTTAGCTGTTGTTGACTTCATTGATGATGAACTTGCAACTTCTTTACTACTTGATTCAACTGAAGATTCTTTACTTGGAGCTTCACTTGAGCTCTTTGCTGAACTCTTAATTAAGCTTGAACTCTTCTTACTACTGCTTGAAGCCTTCACGCTTGAACTTGATTTCTTGCTTGATGAACTCTTAATGTTTGAGCTATTCTTGCTACTACTTGAGATCTTGCTTGAGCTTGAAGCCTTCTTTGATGAGGTCCTGCTTGATGACTTGATCATTGAACTCTTCCTGCTTGAAGCTTCACTTGAGCTCTTTGCTGAACTCTTGATTGAGCTTGACCTCTTGCTTGATGAGCTCTTTACACTCGAACTCTTCTTGCTACTACTTGAAATCTTGCTTGAACTTGACTTCTTGCTTGATGAATTCTTATTGTTACTTGAAGCCTTCACACTTGAGCTTGATTTCTTGCTTGATGAACTCTTAAGCGGTTGATTTTCTGCCGTAACTTTTACTGAAACAGCGTTTGACGAACTGTCATTAATTGTAAATTTAATTGGTTTTGAATTAATTTGATAACCTTGAGGTGCTTTAACCTCAACAAATTGATAATTACCGTCCTTTAAATTTTTGACAATCAGATTACCGTTTGAATCCGTTGTTAAATTTGATTGCAATACTTTCCCTGATTGACTTTCTAAATCAAAAACTGCTCCAGCTAATGATTTTTTAGTAATTGCATCAACCTTATGCAATTCAACTGATCCGTTATAACCAATTTCGGTTCCGGAACCACCATGCCGAACCAGCGCTGTTGTATGTGCAGAACTGCCGCCATTCCAATTTATAATCCCAACATTTTCCCACTCAGTTGTTGCTGAGTTTGAAACATCTTTACTAAGACTGACCTTGTACTCAATATAAATCGGTGTACTAATATTCCCAAGGTCAAGCGACATTGACCCATCAGAATTCATTGTAATTTTAGGTGATAATTTCTTTCCTAATTTATTTGAAGAATTGACTTGATAAACCTCAACTGAATTTGAAATAATCGTTTGCCCCTTTTGCGGCTTATCGGTAAATGATACTCCCGTTAACTTTTTCCCTGCAGGATTTAACACAACGTTCCAATATAACTGAGTTGGGTTGCCCTTTGAGTTTAAGGTCTTATTATCGACCCAGCCGCCTTTATTGATCATCCATGAATTAACGTCCGTCTTGGGAACCACTTTCCCCTGACCATAAAAAGTTAATGTTCCATGGCGATTATAGCGAAATGACGCTGGAATATTAGTAAAGGTAATCGTTCCAGTCGACGCTACAGCATTGACTGTTGCGTGTCCAACAACTTCGCCCTGGCTAGCCGTAATATTGAACGTTTCCGTACTGCGAACCCGGATATTAGATGGTAATGTAAATTGAGCTGTATCGCCCGGTTTGATGGTTACTGAATCAGGAATCGACCAGTTATATTTCACTTGATAGTAGTTATACTCGTTTAGCCCCTGGGTATCCGAAACTCTTTTTCCGCTGCTATCCGTAACAATTGCCTGATTCCCATTCAGACCATTTACCTGAATTGTTGCCGCTGATACTGATGAGTTAAAAAAGAAAGGAACGCTCATGATCATCAGCATCATGATAAACACTCGTGAAAAACGTTGAACTATCTTACCCATAAAAATCATCCTCTCACCTGAACTAGTTTAACGTTTTCTCACTTATCCCATTTTTGACCCCACAATTGAGATATTTTAATACACAGCTTTACAAAATGTTATCCTTTGCTTTAAATCTTATAAATTAACCTTAATTTTTTGCAAAGGATCTTTAATAATCACTGAGAATAGCCGGTATCATCGCAATCTGAATTCATGAAAAAGGTTAAATTTTTATTAAGACCTTAAAAAATAAAAAATCCAAGAGCCGCGTTTCTGCTCTTGAATCTTCAACTAGCTATTTAATTCGCGATATTCAGACGATGTCATGCCTGTCCATCGTTTAAATGCTCTTAAAAATGAACTAGGATCATTATACCCAACCAAATATGAAATATCGGTTATTGTCATTTGTTCATCCCTTAAGTAATTTTTGGCTAAATCGAATTGAACATCCTTAACCTCGCGATTATATGTCGTTGCCTCTTTTTTCAAATTCCGTTGTAAACTGCGAACGCTTTGCCCCATTTGATGAGCAATTTCACTAATACTATACCGACCGCTTGGAATTGCTTTTAATAATAACTGTCTAACAATCCCCCGGTTGCTTCGATCTTCATTTTCTTTTATCCGTCGCTGCATTTCAGGCTCAAGATACTGTAACATACTATTATTTTGCGTTAAAAATGGAAGGGCTAAATCTGATTTATAAAATTCAATTTGATTCTCATTTCCGCTTTGAACTTTATTCCCGACATATTGCGTTAAACAATCACTGTAATTGAATGGAACGGTTATTTCCCGGGGAATAATTTTCTTTCCTGTCCCTTTTCTTAAAGTACTGATTAATAATAACTGTTCATTAATAACTGCGAATCGGGGAAGATCTCGCTGAGAATCTGCAAATTCGTAGTGGACACTTATCGTCTGCTGAGTTTCAGTAAATTTAATTTTCACCGGGCCAACCAAACTTTTATATTTCTGTATTCGCATTATTGCACTCATTCCATTAGCCGAACATAATGCTGCAAAAAATGGCGGAATAAAGGTTTTCAAGTTATCAATTTGGCTGAACTGTAATAACTGCCGATCAGTAATTTCTTCATCAAATGCTTTTAAAAGTTGATAGTACTGATCAAGGGTTAATTTAAGCTCTTCTTTCCACAGTAAATTTGGAATTCCTGTCTTTTCTAGTAAGTCTCCTAACGGCAAGCCGATTTCTTTCAAAAACTGTTGGAATTGACGAGTAATCGTGATCTTCATTTTAAAATCTCCTAACCGATTTTTCTCATTAGCCAATCAAATACCTTAGTTGGCATAATTGAATGCATCAAAACAAGCGGCTTAGCTCCAAAGCCAATAAGATAACGCGCTTTCGGATGACCTGAATTAACAGCTTTACTAATTGCCTTTGCAATTATCTTCGGATTCGAAAGCATATTTGAATTATATTCTGCTTTCATCATTTTAGCAGTTCGATCGGCTTCTTGTTCATAAACCGTTCCTCGTGAAGATTCTTGCAAATGGTCTGCCGCAATAATTCCCCAATTTGTCTTAATTCCGCCGGGTTCAATGATTGATACGTCAATTCCAAACTGATGGGTTTCCATTCGTAATGCATCACTAAAAGCTTCCAAAGCATATTTTGTAGCGTGGTACCATGCTCCAAAATACGTTGTTAATCGCCCGCCCATTGATGAAACATTAATTATTCTTCCCGAATGTTGTTTACGCATCTGCGGAAGAATAAGTTTTACTAATTCAGCAAGTCCAAAAAGATTGACGTCAAATTGCCGTCTTGCCTCTTTCATTGTAACATTCTCGATTGCACCATATGACCCGTAGCCCGCACAGTTGACCAATGCATCAATCCGATTTTCTTTACTTAAAATCATTTGAACTGCATCAATTAACGTTGTATTTTGGGTTAAATCCAATTTAATCGGAATAATTTTCTCGTCCTTTAATGTTTCCAATTTTTGCGGATTCCGGCCGCCACCATAAACCGTATACCCTTGCTTTGCAAGCATGATTGCTGCTTGCCGTCCAATCCCATCCGTTGCACCTGTTACTAAAATTACCTTTGCCATGTTATCGTCGCTCCTTAAACAATTTATATATTTACCCTAAATAACAATTCACGTAATTTTAATAACAATCGGCGTCATCTAATATGCAATTGATGCCAAATAAACAGCATCTGCAAAAATTACAGATGCTGTTTATCATTTTCTATTCAATTCCAACTTGCCGGTAAATCTCATCAAGATGACGTAAATGATAACTGTAATCAAACGCATCATCAATCTCAGTTTTCGGCAAAATATTTGCGATTTCGCTTTGATCAACTAATTCACGGAATTGAACATGTTCATTCCATGATTTAGCAGTTAACTTTTGAACCATGTCATAGGCCTTTTCCCGGGACATTCCCGTATTGATCAGCTTCAGCAATAGCCGTTGACTGTAAATTAAACCGTAAGTCTTATTCATGTTTTCCTTCATCGTTTCAGGGAATACATCCAAACTTGAAAGGATCTTGTTGAACCGGTGCAACATGTAATCCAAGCCAATTGTTGAGTCTGGTAAAATTACCCGTTCGGCTGATGAATGCGAAATATCACGTTCGTGCCACAACGCAACGTTTTCGTATGCCGTTACAATGTTGCCGCGTAAAACCCGTGCCATTCCGCAGATGTTTTCTGATCCAATCGGATTCCGCTTGTGCGGCATTGCAGATGAGCCCTTTTGACCCGGGTTGAAGTGTTCTTCCACTTCATGGATCTCAGACCGCTGTAAGCCGCGAATTTCAGTTGCAAATTCCTCTAAACTGGTTGCAATCAAGCCCAATGTAGCAATGTATTCCGCATGGAGATCCCGGGGCAATACTTGGCTTGTTACCGGTTGCTGGTTTAATCCAAGTTCTTCCGTAACGCTCTTTTCAACCTCCGGCGGAACGTTCGCGTAGGTTCCGACTGCTCCGCTGATTTCACCACATTCAACGCCGGCAGCAGCATGTTCAAACCGTTCAATATCGCGTTGAATTTCGGTATACCACCGGCACATCTTCAAGCCAAAGGTCATTGGTTCGGCTTGAACACCATGGGTCCGGCCAATCATAACGGTATTTTTATATTTCAATGCCATCTGTTTGATCGTTTCTTTTAACTCTTCTAAGTCTTGTCGCAAAATTTGGTCAGCCTGTTTTAACAAATAACCTTGTGCAGTATCAACCACATCAGTACTTGTAAGACCGTAGTGGACCCACTTTTTTTCTTCGCCAAGGGATTCTGAAACCGTCCGGGTAAACGCAACAACGTCGTGGTGGGTAACCTCTTCCATTTCAGCCACCCGTTCTGCCGTAAACGAAGCGTTTTTGGCAATCTTTTCGGCGTCTTCTTGCGGCACAACTCCAAGTTTTGCCCATGCATTTGTAACCGCAATTTCAACCTTTAACCAAGCACCGTATTTACTTTCATCTGTCCAAATTTTTGCCATCTCTGGGCGTGAATATCTTGCTAACATTACCGATCCTCCCATGCATCCTTCAACGTGATCGTTTGTTCCCGACTTGGGCCAACTGAGATCGTCATCAATTGTAAGCCCGTTAATTCTTCAATTCGTTTCAAATACTTCTTGGCGTTTGCTGGTAATTGATCATATTCCGTCACCGTGGAAATATCTTCTGTCCAGCCGTCAAATTCTTCATACACCGGTTCACACCGTTCAAGTTCTTTCAAACTTGCTGGATAGTAGTCGATTTGTTTGCCATCAAGCATATAAGCTGTACAAATTTTAACCTTTTTTAATCCGGTAAAGATGTCTAACAGATTCAAACTGAGACAATTCATTCCGGAAACTCGTTTAGCGTGGCGCATTGCAACCGCGTCAAACCAACCGATTCGGCGTGGTCGGCCCGTCACTGTTCCGTATTCATGGGCCTTTTCCCGAATCCAATCGCCCGTTTCGTTTGTCAATTCAGTTGGAAATGGTCCTTCACCGACCCGGGTTGAATATGCCTTGCAAACTCCGACCATTTTCGTAAGTGATTGGGGACCAACTCCTGCTCCGGCAAGGGCTCCGCCAACAACCGGGTTTGAAGATGTTACATACGGATATGTTCCGTGGTCCAAATCAAGCATGATGCCTTGAGCACCTTCAAATAAGACATTCTTGCCTGCACTGATTGCTTCGTTTACAAGAACCGATGTATCTGTAACGTAGTCTTTCAGTTGCTGACCATATTCGTAATACTCATCAAATAATGAATCAAAATCAAATGGTTCTTCATCATAGATCTTTTCAAAAAGCGCATTCTTCTGTGCTAAGTTTTCTTTCAACTTTGTTGCAAATGTATCTTTTTCAAGCAGATCACACATCCGAATCCCAATTCGAGCGGCCTTATCCATGTATGCTGGGCCAATCCCATTGTGAGTCGTTCCAACCTTTTGATCACCCCGTTGCTTTTCCTGGGCAATATCAAGTTGAATATGATATGGCAAAATCAAATGAGCCCGACTTGAAATTTTAAGGTTTGAAGGGGTCACCCCGGCGTCCTTAAGCATCTGTAATTCACTTAAAAGTGCCTTCGGGTTAACCACCACACCGTTCCCAATCACATTGATTTTTTGCGGTTCAAAAATTCCAGATGGGATCAATTGCAATTTATACGTCTTCCCGTTAAATGCAATTGTATGGCCAGCATTATTTCCGCCCTGATAACGGACGATCATATCCGCCTTTTGTGCCAGCCAATCGGTCATTTTCCCTTTTCCTTCATCGCCCCATTGGCTTCCCATAATTACAATCGATGACATATAAAAATCTCCTTGTTTCTCCTAAATCAATGATTACGATGTAAGTTTACCAATTTTAAGTAATAACCGTCAATAAAAATACGAATATTATTTGAAATAAAAACCAATTATTTAATTATTAATTAACTTATAATTATCGTCTTTAGTTATAAATTGATTAACACGAACATTGTTTTAATAAAATACAAAAAAAACAGCTGAGCCTCAAAGCCCAGCTGTTATCAGATTAAATCAATTATTTTGTTTGTGATTGATGTTGCATTCCTTGGAAGTCACCGTAAATTGGAGTTGGCAAGCCAAAACCACCGGCAACTGGGATCAATTCACCAGTAATAAAGCTGGCTTCGTCGCTTAACAAGAATGCAACTGCATTCGCAATGTCCCGCGGTTTAGCAATCCGGTTCAACGGAACATGCTTCAAGAATGTATCTAAGAATGTATCTGACATGTTGTCCAATGCCCCATCAGTTGCAACTAATCCTGGTAAAATAGCATTTACGCGAATATTATCACGAGCGTATTCAACCGCTGTTTGTTGGGTCAATGAATTAATTGCTGCCTTTGAAACCCCGTAAGCTAAGCGGGCAATATCAGGCGTGTTTCCGGCAACAGATGAGATATTAACAATGTTGCCGCCCGTCTTTTGCGTCTTCATTTGTTGAACCGCATATTTTGACATGTAATACGTGCTCATAATGTTAACATCAACGATCTTCTTAAAAGCATCCGGATCGCCATCCGTTAACGTTGTATCTGCTTTGACATCAGTCCAGCCAAAATTATTTACTAAAATATCCAATCGGCCGGCATCAGCGACAACGTTTTTAACGGCTTCTTTGTATGAAGGGTAGTCAAATGCGTCGTAGAAAACTGACTGGTATTGTTTATTTTCGGCGGTTAATTCTTCAGTTAACTTCCGGTTCTTTTCACTGTCCCGGACTGCCATGTAAACCGTTGCGCCTTCTTCAACCAACTTATGTGTAATTTCAAGACCAATGCCGCGACTTGCCGCCGTAACAATGGCAACTTTATTTTCTAACTTCTTACTCATAACTCTTTCATCTCCAATAATTTTATGGTTGCACCTATTCTAGAATATGTTTTTTGATAAAGCAACCTTTTTAGTAAAAGGTTCGTACCAAAATCTATTTATATCATATGACAAATTTAACCAAATTCAATTCCCAATCGCGCCAAATCAATGGCAATTAAACTGTTTTAATTACGATTTTTCCGATCTATCTTAATAAGAAAAATCTAACCAGGTTAATTCCCAGTTAGATTTCATATTTTAGTATTTAATTATCTTCCGTAACTGCGGTGTCAATAACAACGCAACAATCAATCCGACAACGCCTTGAATGCAGTTCATCGGAATTCCAAGTAATCCGGTTTGAACGTTGTATAAAATCGAATCCGAACAGAAATACCCGGCCACCATAATGATCGTTCCAACAAGCATGATCCCAATTTGCTTCATCTTTGACTTCTCCGCATGCAGCCGTTGGAATAGGAGGCCAACGATCAATCCTTCAAGCCCATGCACAATTAACGAGAAGAACATATACTGACTATATCCTGAAATCAAATCCAATAAAAATCCTGATACGGCACCGGCAAATAACCCCGGCCACGGTCCGTATAACATTGCGATGATAAAAATTCCTGCATCGCACAGGTTAATGTTTCCATGGGTAAACGGAATCGGAATAATCAAAATTCGACTAATTACAATGTTCAATGCCGTCAATAAGGCGGTCACGGTCATTAATTTTAATTTATTACTTTTCATTTAAATTATCCCATGTATCGATTTTGTTCTTATCTGAAAATGTGTACAATGCACGTTGCCCACCAATCAATTTTGGCCGGGTGTATAAACCAGTAACGTTGGCTGCTCCAATCGTGTGGTGCTTTAACCGAACTGGAACCTGAACAAATTTAACGTGCATTCCAATATCCGTTCCCCCGATGTCAATTCCGCCATCGGCAACGATGTGTTCAACTTCAACGGGATCATTCATTTCTTCATAAGCTGCAACTTGGGTACCGCCACCCGCATGCATTGATGGGCAAACTGAAACGATTTCGAAATTATGCTTTTCAGCAACTTCCCGTTCCATTAATAATGCCCGGTTGATGTGTTCACAACCTTGAATTGCTAAATCGATCTTCCGTGGTTTTAAGAATGCCTGCAAAGTTTCATAAACAGCTTTCCCTATTGATAATGCAGAATCGGTTCCCATCCATTCGCCCCGAATCATACTTGTACTGCATCCAACAACAAATAGTGATCCAGGTTTCAAATCAAATTTTTCATTATTAAAATAATCAGTTAGTACATCTGACAAGTTTTCCTTGATATCTGCTAAATCAATCATGATAATCCTCCTTAAAACAATTAATCATTCCGCCGAAGCAATGGCATAATATCTATCCCTAATTTTAAATCATTTTCACTTAAAAGGGTATTGCGAATGCTTGCTTGAAGCCGTTCCATGATTTGCGGTAAACAATCGCTCAACTGAGCATGTTCACTGAGTTCCCCAAGGAGTGCAGCTGCAAACGCATCCCCCGTTCCATAAAAATGACCATCAACTTTGCGCAAATAATTTATTCCACATGAAACGCCATCGTCCCAATAACAGCCGACTTGATCTTGAGTCTCGATTCCGGTTACCACCACCGTTGCGTCCTTTTTCAAAAGCGTGCGTAGTTGACTGGCCATTGCCGCAATTTGATCTTCTGTAAATGCAGTTGAATATTGATTTCCTGTTAGAAACGCCAATTCAGTTACATTTGGTGTAATCACGTCGGCAAATGGTAATAGTTGTTTTAATTGCCGACAATAGGTTGCATCCAACAATGGGTAATAATGCCCGTTATCAGCCATTACCGGGTCAACTAAAAGAAACCGAAAATCATTTATTAACGCGCTTTTCGCAATTAAATCAATGATTTCCATCTTTCCTAAGTAACCAATCAATCCAATATTTTCGGTATTTTTAAACTGATGATGGGCGGTTTCAAACATTGCTTTTAACCATTCAGCGGAATAATTCGTTTGAATTGCACCGTCCATTTCAGTTTGGGTAATGAAATCTTGCACTGGAATCTGCAACGCCCGCAAACCGTAACTTGCGATAATTGGTCCGGCAACATTCATTGAAATGCTGTTTAAACTTGATAAATCTTCAATTATAAATGCGTTCTTCATAATATTCTTTCTTTAATTTGGTTAGTAAATTTTCTTATGATTATATGTTTTTATCTCAAAAAACAACCTTAATCAGAATTATTTGAATTTGATTTTTCGATTTCAAACAATTCTCTTTCCATTGTAGACATTTTATCAATTTTTGTAATAAATTTCTGAGCAGCTTCACGGTTATAGCGAAAAGTTCCAGGAATTAAATGAATCTGCTCTGTCCCTGCATCGACCGCCGTTTTATAATACCATTCTTTGTACTCTAAAATTTGTAATGATCGCTGTAAATTTTCAATATTTTTCTTTAATATCTTTTCCTGGTTTTCAATAAAGGATAATCTTTGAGTTAAAGTTGAATCGCCCGCCATTCGCCAATCGATAAACTTCTTAATTTCCTTCAACTTCACCCCTGCATTTTTCAAATGTAGAATGGTTAAAACCATCTCCAAATCATCAACCGTAAATTGACGATTCCCTTTTTCATCACGTTTAACAAATGGAAGTAGTCCTTCACGGTCATAATAATAGAGTGTTTTGATATTAATTCCTAGCTTATCCGCAACTTGCCCAATCGTATAACTTTTTTCCATAATTTTTCCTCTTTTGCTTGACCTATACCATACTATAGGTAATATTATACATTCAAAATCACATGGGAGATGAAACTAATGGCTCAAAATGTATTAATTTTAGGTGCTGCAGGTCAAATTGCACGGATAGTTACGCAAAATTTGCTATCGAATACAGACGCAAACCTTGTTTTATATGGTCGAAACTTATCTTCACGAATCACAATCGCTGATCCAAATCGTGAGAAAATTATCGACGGTGATTTTAACGACTCACAAAGTCTTTCAGATGCTCTCCAAGGCATCGACATTGTTTATTTAAATTCAATGTCTTCAGAAAAAGGCACTTTAAATATCATCGCCGCTTTAAAAAAGCAACACGTTAACCGAATTATTGGTGCAACAATTATTGGAATATATGATGAATTTGGCAAAAAAATTGGCAAATGGACAAAGCAAAATTTGAGCTCTACTTACATTGATGAAGAAATTCGATCTGCGAAAGCCGTCGAACAGTCAGGCCTTGAATATACCCTTTTACGTCTTGCTTGGCTATACAATGATCCTCAAAATCATCACTTCAAATTAATTCCACAAGGTCAAACGGTCAACGATGTCCAAGTTACCCGCCAAGCAGTTGCCGATGTCATTGTAAAAATCATTGCTAATAATCAAGACTATATCAATCAAAGTTTGGCTGTTGTCGAACCGAATACAGAATTCAATAAACCATCGTTTTATTAAAGAAAGGAAATTCAGTTATGAATAAAAAAGCACTTGTTGTCGTTACTAATGTTTCTAAATACCAAGGAGTCGCTTCTAAGGTAATTGATCTTCTAAAGAAATAACCTGATAATGTAAAAAAACGAATCTCGAATGAGATCCGTTTTTTATTTAACTTTCAAATTCTAATTTTGTAACTTTTTGGCGTCAGCATCCAATTGTGCGAACCCGGCTCCTTGTTTCTTGGCTGGTTCCTTAGCACGAGCTTCCATTGCTTTCCGAGCAAGTTCTTTCCGCTCTTCCTTACTTAAAGTCTTAGCCATAACTACTCGCCTTCTTCCAATTTCGGAATTAAGATTCCTTACACCTTCGTTATAACGCATTTGTCAGCTGAATCAAGAAAAAAGAATTAATTTTTGATGCAAATAATTTGAGCTCAAAAAGAATTGAATTCCAATGCGGATTTCATTATCTTTGAGATGAGGTAGTTACATCTCATATTACAATTCAATCCTACACATTAAAACACCTAAGATCATTTAATTTCCTCTAATCTTGACACAGACTGATCGCGGGTGTTTTTTATTAACCTTAATCGCTGTATAATGTTTACAAGAATAACTATATGGAGTTTGATCATGGATTTTAAACAGGAAATTTTAAATTTGCTTTTTACTTCACAAAATAATTGGATCTCGGGCGACGAACTGGCCCAAAAGTTCAATATCAGCCGCACAATGGTTTGGAAATATATTAAAGCCCTTGAAAATGACGGTTTTCAAATCAAAAGTAAACGCAGTGCCGGTTACCAGCTTGAAATCGGGTATGCATTAAATAATGAACTGATTGAACACCAACTTGACCAACCGGTTGATGTCCAGACTTTTAAAACAATCAATTCAACTAACACGTATCTCAAGGAATATCTCAGCGTTCACTCGTTAACCCAACCGTTAGCGGTGATCGCCGAAAAACAGACAAAGGGATACGGGCGGTTTAAACGTGACTTTTATTCGCCGGACCATGGTGGAATTTATTTAAGTCTTGCCGTTCCATTAAACAATCAGCCGCTTAATCCTTCATTGATAACAACCAGCATTGCGATCGGGGTCGTTCACGCCCTACAAAAATTCTTTCCAGAACAAAATTTCAGCGTAAAGTGGGTCAACGACCTTTACATTGATCATAAAAAAATCGCAGGGATCTTAACGGAAGCAACCGCTGACCTTGAATCCTTAGCACCAACCGAATTAGTGATTGGGGTCGGCATCAATTTAACAACTCAGGATTTTCCTGAAGAATTAAAATCAAAGGTCCAAGCCATCAGTGATCGTCTTCCAGCTGACCTTAACCTCATTGCTGCTGAACTGATCAATAACTTACTCAGTGTTCTCACCGATTATGAAGACGGCCATTACCTTCAAGAATACCGCCAACGGTTAAACCTAATGGGCAAGCAAATTGATATGCAAGTCGGACCGGAACTGACACATGGCGAAGTTGTCGATCTTAGCAATGATGGCGGCTTAGTCGTTAAGGACAAACAAAACCATCTTCAAACATATTATTCAGGGGAAGTTCAAAAAATTTATTTTTAAGGAGAAACATCATGGAAAAAATAAGTAATCAAGAATTGTTCGGCCTGATTGATGCCGCATATAACTCACTTCCTGATCGTGACCAAAACGGACAACTTGGACAAGCGATTTTAAAAGCTGCTCAAAATTTAAATCATGGAATGGATTCAATTACCTGTTGCGTAAGACTGATCCATGACTTTTCAACCTATATTTTGATCGACCAGCATATTAAAAACATTAAGTTTACCCCTGAAGTCAAACACCTTTACCAAGTTGCAAATCAAATTGCCCAAAAACGCATTGCTGAGAATGGCTTTGCAAATTTAGGCAATTTGTTTTTACGATAATTGTTAACTCTAATATTGATTTATGGTTAACAATGTGTAAAACTATCCTTAAATCATATTTTAAGGAGTTTTTTTATGAAACATTCATCAACAATCAGTCTTGCTCAGGTCGCTTTAATGGCCGCCTGTATTTTAGTTTTAGGATTTATCCCACCGATTCCGACCGGGATCCTTCCCGTTCCGATCATTGTTCAAAACCTTGGGATCATGCTTGCAGGGGTTATTTTAGGGCCGAAAAAAGGAACGGCCAGTGTTGCCCTGTTCCTGCTCATCTCATTGATCACCGGTGGGCCCGCCCAATTTTTCAGTCCAACAAGCGGCTATCTTTATACTTGGTTAATTGTCCCATTTCTAATTGGCTTTTGTTTGCAGCGGTTTCACATCCAACGATTCTCATTGACCCTCGTCATCGTTTGGTTATGGGGTGTTCTGTTTATGGACGTTGCGGGTGGAATATGGCTAGCATGGTATACTCACGCCAAATTAACCTCAACTTTAATTTCGAGTTTAGTCTTCATTCCGGGAGATACGATCAAAGCCATTTTAACCGCTTTGATTGGCCCGCGGATCGCCGCCCAAATCAGAAAGAAATAACCTCGTTGAATTGTTTTGATTTTTGATATACTAACAATGTAAATAATTTTAAGGAGTGTGGATCACATGAAAAAAGGATTCCTTCTTATTCCACTTTTAACTTCCACTGTTTTACTTGGCGGTTGTGGGAACTCACAAGTTAGTCACTCAACGCATCAAAACAATGCAGTTAAAACCAATAAGGTCGCTGATCAAAATAACCAAAAGAATCAGTCATCAGCAACGACTGCAACGACAACTAATGACCAACAAGAACAGTCATTGTGGAATCAATCGAAAAATCAAAAGCTGGCTTCATTCATGCAAAAATGGGGTGCAACCATGAACCAGCAATATAAGAGCTATGGCCCGGGAAATAATACTAATTTTTACGGCATCGCATTTCCGCAACAGTTCGATCAAACTTTGTTAAAGGTTGATAACCAAACTGTTTCAATGAAATGGTCAAATGACGGAACAGGGAATGCAGACTACAATGTGGTCGCAATTTACTGTGATAGTGATACTGCTCAATCGATGGACGAACACCTTTACCTCTTTACTTTCCATAATGGTAATCCGGTTGTTTTAATTACCCAACAAACTAACGGAAATGTAACGAAATCTGCCAATAATGGTCCAGATGACGGGTTACACTTCAAGGAAACGGCTAACCAAGATTTGAGTAACGGGTTCAAGGCAATCGCAAATGGAAAGACGCCTAAATTGAATGGCCAAAAGACGAGCAATAATGCTAGTCAAAATTCTAGTTCACAATTAGATGCTCCGGATAACTTTCCGGCAAATATGCAAGGAACATGGTATACCTATGATAAAACCGATGACAAAGTTACATCCATTACAATCAGCGGCAATAAATTAACTGATTCTGAAGACCCTAATGATGTTACTGAAGTTCATAAGATTACGGATTCAGAAAAACAGGCTAATCAAAATGCAAATCCAAGCGCGGCTGATAGTAGTAAACAAAACTGGGCTTACTTTAATCACATTGATGGTTGGTTAAATATCTATGGATGGTATCAAGGTGCTGGAGATGGTGATTTCCTTAAGGTTACAAATCAAAATATTAACGGCCAAAATGTCCCAGTTCTAGCTGATGCTGGCGGAGCTAATATTACAGTTGACGCCAACTATTACAGATCAAAAGACCTTGCAATGCAACAAAAGGATACAACTTATCCCGGTCAACATACTATGAGTGATGATAACGATAATAATAACAACTAAAAAAATGGTCTGGATCCCACTAATCCAGACCATTTTTATCCCCATAACACTTGTACTCAGGAATAACGATTTTTGAACTCGGATCTGCTTCCCAAGACCCGAATATCAATAATCCGTTCTACGAAAGACCGAAACATTAATTACTTTCTCCGTGATTATTAATTTTATTTGCTATTCCCTACCCTTTAAGTATAACTAAATTATTTTCTTTAAATGGGTGAGATAACCACTATTGGGAATTCGTTGTCAAATTTGCAACTAAATTGTGAAAACGATATCATTAAATTGAAAAATTGCCTTAAGGATGTGATCAAATGGATTTTGGAAAAGCCATTTCAAATATTCGAAGAAACAAACATATTTCAATCCAACAAATTACCAATAACACCATTACTAAATCTTCTTATAACCGGTTCGTGAATGGTGAAACGCAGCCTTCCGTTAACAGTTTTTTGACTTTGCTTCAAAACTTGCATGTCAGTTTCGAGGAATTTCTCTACATTTCACGCGGGTATAAACCAGACTACTTCAACGAAATTGCAATGCAGATTCGGGACGCGACGATTACCAGAAACATTCCATTAATGCAGGAAATTCATGCAACAATTTCCACTTATGCACAACAAAATCCAAATAACCAGACTTACCTTCATCTTAAATGCGTCACGACCCTTATTCTAAATTCGCTTCAAAATGAACCACTTGATCAGGAATCCAAGAAGATTCTTTTAAATTACCTTTTGAAATGCGACGTGTGGACTCATTACGAGCACACCCTTTTCAATAGTGTAATTTTTATTTTTGAACCGTCAGCCGTTAACGCCATGGAAAAGCGAATCATCCGCAATTTAGATAGCTACGAATTAATGCATATTTATGGAAATGAAAGTTTCCGCAGCTTATGCGTAATTCTTGCGTTTGATATTTCTCATCAAGATTTGATGGCTGCCATCAAGGTCGTCAGCAAGTTGGCTAATTTTTCGCTTCACGCAGACATGCTCTTTGAAAAGACCCTTTATAAGCTCTTTTCAGGAATTGTTTTTCTTCTTTCAGGACAATCAATTGGCCTGCAAAACATTAAAGAAGCAATTCAAATCATGCAGCTAACGGACTCAAAAGACTACTTGAAAGCGACCTTTGCGTTCATTAAAGACGTATGCCAAATTTATGATTTTCATGATGATGGTCTGGCTCAATTATTAAAAGAAGGTTACCAAAAGTTGGACTAATAACCTTTTAGGGTCCGTTATGCTATAACGAAGATGAAATTAGATAGGAGCTGATCATATGAATTCAAAGATTCGTCAAGTCGCAAAACAACTAAATGCCGGATGTTCAAGTATTGCGTGGGAGACCCAAGACGGCAAACACATCTGGGGCCGGAATTATGATTTCAATTCGATTGCCGAATCAGCAACAACCGTTGTTCCGCGCGGCTTAAAATACTATACTGCCGGAACGCCTTATGATCATAATTTAAGTGAAGAAAACATTGTAACGTCAAAATACGCGGCAGTCGGTGTCGGAACAATGGCCATGCAGGTTACACCCGTCTTTTACGAAGGAATCAACGAAAAAGGATTAATGGGCGGTCAGCTTTTCTATGCTGGATTCGCATCATTTCCTGATGTTCCGCGACCAAATAGCCAAGAACTTAACCCGGGTTATGTTGTTACCCATGCGCTTCTTCAATGTGCAACCGTTGATGAAGTCGTTGACCTGCTTACAAAAAAGGCAACGTGCGTTAACCAATCACTTGCTGGTTCAACCGCAACCGTTCACTGGGTCTTTTCTGACCGTTCCGGGGAAACGATCATTATCGAACCTGATAACCAACAAATGACCATTTACCGGCATACTGCTGGCGTAATGACCAACAGTCCCGATTATCGTTGGCACAAGCAAAACCTTTTAAGTTACTTGAACGTTAAAAACGATGAATTCCCTGACCGTAACATGGATGGCATCGAAGTTCAAAAACCATTTAAGGGAACCGGTGCCCTCGGATTACCTGGTGATTTCACTTCGCAATCGCGTTTTATTCGGGCATCATTTCTTAAATATTATGGCATCAAGGGTCAAAATGAAGAAGAAGGAATTCAATATCTATTCCATTTGCTCGATAACGTGGCCATGCCGCTTGGAATCGTCAAAGTCGCTGATCATGGAAATCAACAAGATTACGATGAAACGATCTATTCGGCTGCAATGTGCGCTGAATCACTGAAGTTTTACTGGAAATCATACAAAAATTCAACGGTTCAATGCGTTGACCTTAATCATGAACTGAATAATACGGAAGTTAAGAGTTTCCCGTTGAATAACGAAACCCCCGATTTTAAAAACGTTAATTAACTATGCTAAACTAAACTGGTTAATTTAATCTGAAAGGAAACTTGTTAAATGAGTAAGGACCGGTTGACCGCGTTTTTTGATGCTGTGCTTGCGATCGTTATGACGGTTTTAGTTTTAAGCTTAAAGCAACCAGCCGCTGCGACGCTAAGTGCCGTTTTAGCATTGCATAAGGAATACTTAACATATGCAACTTCATTTTTTGTTTTATGTATTACTTGGCATAATCTGCACAACACATTTCAAGTCGTTCGTAAAATTAACGGCGGTGTTTTGTGGGCAAACTCATTGTTACTTTTTATGATTTCGTTTTTCCCATACGTAACCACTTTTGTCAGTGATCACTTTTTTGCGCGGGTTGCGGAATTCTTCTTTGGAATCGTCTTTTTACTGATTTCACTGATGTATGTCTTACTTTGTTTTACCCTTTACTGGGCAGATAAATCCAATAAGGCGCTTTTCCAAGTGATTTACCGGCCACGGAAATTTACAATTTATTTTTTGATCCAAATTATAGGATTCATTTGCGGATATTTTTACCCGCCAGCAATCATCATTACGGTGATCCTTGCAACCGCCGTTTGGATAATTCCAGAGCGCCGGGCTGAGCAAATTATCAAAAAACAACATCAGCATTAAAAAAACACTCACCAGATTTAAATATCTCGTGAGTGTTTTTACTTATGTGAATCCATTTTGTATTCCTTCAAATTCTATAAATTACGGTTGTACTTTAAGTTCTGCATCAATGCGGTGATTGAAGCTAAATCATGTTTCTTAACAAAGAAATTTAATACTTTTTTCATTGGAATCCCTCCTTCAACCTTTCCTTTAATTTCACCTTTATCCTAACACCGCACCTTAAGCTACCCCAGCCTTTAGCTCGATTTCTAATTGAATTCTTAATTCCCAATCACCGTTTCGCTGTAAGCTTATCTTCCATCGCTTAATCCTTACAGTCGCAATGGATTACAGCCCTTTAAAATTTTAAATTACGACCATAAAAAAAAGAGATTGCTGAGTTTTCTAACAATCTCTTAATAATTAAAAGTAATCATTAAACCCTAAAATATTCTTCTTCACTGCCGAATCAAACTGCGCTAATTGCTCGTCATTAATTGCTTGCACTTGAATTCGATGAAGTTGAACCGCTTGTTTTAAAGACAATTGTCCAAAGAAAAAGGCTGACAAATCATTAATCTTCCCCCTGATTTGCCAATGATCTTCCTGAAACTCTTGTTCGATTCCCGCTTTGCTTACCTTCCAAACGCCGTTATTCGATTGAAGAACATCATCTTCAATCTTGATGAACATTGTTCCAAACTCATTTTCAAACGGATATTTGGCAATAAACCGTTTAAAGTTAACAATTCGGCCCATCATATACGGCTCGACATGCACATTCATTTCACCTGGCTCAAGTGAATAGTGTCCCTGGTAAAAATTGCTGTAATCCTTAAAAATGAACCGTTCAACCATGCTTGAATGCGCCGCAATGAAATTCAACAGCGTTTGGTACGTATCCCAATCTTGGTAATTCATTTCAGAAACAACGATATTCGTCCCCTGAATTTCATAAATTGCATAACCCGTCATTTGAGTTGAATCATAGACCTTCGCTACATTCCATTTATTTTTCAAGGTGAGGTAATGCCACCACCATGGCTGCCGGTTGATCTTTCCATCTTGCGTTGCAACCGTTTGGCGATAATATTCAGCAACCTCATCCACGGAATTTGCAAGCGGTGTTCGTTCGACCTTGCGCTGAGCTTCTACTTTGGCTGGCCGAAACTTTTGCGCATCAATTTCGTATGTAAACGCACTGACAGCCTGCTCATAACCCAACCGGCGATAATAACGTTGCGAGAATGGGGCTAAAAATGACAATTCATATCCATCGGCGTTCATGTCCGCTAAAGCGGTTTTTAATAAGGTAGTTGCGTACCCATGTCCGCCGTATTCCGGATAAGTCATCACATCGCCAATTCCGCCCATTTGAAAAAGCTGATCCCCAATTCGAAGTTCAAACGGCAGCCGATACAAACCACTGACAATCTGATCGCCATCTTTGATTCGAAAAACTTTTCCATGTTCAACCCGATCCATAAAAAACGCTTTCCGCGCGGGTGAATCTTGGCGGTTAAAAGCGTACAGATAAAGTTGATAAAGCGATTCGCGCTCTGACAGCTGTAAAACTAAATCTTCCATTTAAGATTCCTCCTTTCTTATAACGAAATAATAACGCTTTCTTGATTAAATGTATATACCAATTTCAATAAAAAATTAACTCAATAATAACTAAATTGTTGAATGAAATTCCCAGTTCAAATAATTGCTCTGGAAGCGCTTATTTAATATAATGCTGATTGAATAAGTTTAAGGGAAGTGAAATTTATGTCAAAGGATGTTTATCCTGATCAGGAAGTATGGAATTACATTCAAACCGAACTTGAAAAACGCGATATCTCGCTTAACGAAATTGCCACCCATGCTTGGGAACATCAACGTCAATTCAATCATGAATTGACGATTGACGAAGCCGAAATGGCCGTACGAAAAGTTCTAAGTAAACGGGAAGTTCGCAATGCTATTATGGTGGCCCTCGCAATCGACAACCTTGCAAACGCGCATCAATTGCCCGAGCCGTTACAGACAATTATTGCTGAAGACAATCCTTGTTTTGGGGTCGATGAAATGCTTGCCATTAACGGAATTGCTCAACTTTACGGGTCAATCGCCGTTTCAAACTTCGGTTACCTGGATGTTCATAAATCAAATGCAGCCAAAAAGCTTGATACCGCGCAAAAAAATGGCGGCCAAATTGCAACCATGCTCGATGATTGCATTTCTGCCATTCAGGCCTGTGCTGAAGGTTATTTAGCCCATAATTTAAGCGCAAGCGATATGGAATAATGAATGAAGGAGGAGATTTCAATGAAATTTAATAAAGTTTTTGTTCTCGGTGGAACCGGTTTTCTTGGATACCATACAATTAAAGAATTATTAAATAATGATATTAAAGTCAAAACCCTTTCACTTCCACCTAAAAAAGATACGGTAATCAAAGAAGATAATCCCCTTGAAGGTATGGACAATGTTGAATGTCTCGTTGGAAATATCAATGAAATGAATGACCACGAAGTCGTTGAGATGTTAAGCGATTGTGATGGCTTTATTTATGCTGCCGGAGCCGATGAACGAATTCAAGCTGAAATTCCAGCAAAACGATTTTACTATGAGGCAAATGTTTTACCAACGCAACGGATGGTTCGCCTGGCCTGTCAAGCAGGATTGAAAAAATTTGTTGTCTTTGGCTCATACTTTGCTGAAATGGCTGAACGTTATCCTGAAACCGGTTTGAAAGATTCACCGTACATCAATACCCGTCTTCTCCAGGAACAAGTTGCTTTTGCTGAAGGCGAAGGCAAGATGGAAGTTTGCGGATTACGCTTACCATACATCTTCGGAACAATGAAGGAACGCATGCCATTATGGCAAATGTTTGTTGACCGGATTCGCGACAATGATGTTTATCCAGTCTTTAAAGGTGGAACTGCATGTGTAACTGCTACCCAAGTTGGTGAAGCTGCGGTCGGCGCTCTCCTCTATGGTCACCACCGGGAAACATTTGCCATCGGTGACATTAACATGACCTACGAAGAATTCGCCAATATCATTAAAGATGAACTTGGAACAAACACCCAAATTCCAGTCATCACCCTTGAAGAAGGCTTACCAACCTACAAAGAACTTGATCGGAATCTCGCCGACCAAAATCGCGAAAGCGGCATTCACATGGAAATGATTGCCCACGTTCAACAGAAATTCTGTTACTTAAACTGGGCCGATACTTTCCCAAAGTTACACGTGAAACGCGAAGATATTCGTGAAGAACTTCGGAAGACGATCCGGTATATTATTGAACTCGAAAATCAACAGTAAATGTTTCATGTGAAACACCCAAAAAGCGATGAGCAAATTTTGCCCATCGCTTTTTAAATTTCATTTGGATAAAAAATAATTTTCGTATCAGAAACCCCGCACTGCTGCTTCAAAATTTCTTCAATCTGTTCGGCAAGAATAAATGACTCCTTAACCGTCATTTTCCCGCTGACCGTCACTTCAGCTTCAACGGTTATCAAACTTCCATTATAGTGTGCCGTTAAGCCCGGGACGGATTTAATTTGCGGATTATCCAAAATAACATTCTTGTACTTTTCCTCTTTTCGCGGATTAAAGTAATCAGCAAGGTTCAAGCTGCTTTCAAGGAAAATCTTAAATCCGGAATACAAAATGAAACAGCCAATGACAATACTGGCAACACTATCGATCCACCGAATGCCAAACTTCCACATCACAAAAATCGAAACGGCGGTTCCAACACTTGTTAAAATATCGCCCAAACTATCCTGAGCCGAAGCAAGTAACGCCGCACTATTCGTTTTTTTGCCACTTGAATAATTAATGATATAAATCAAAAGAATCAAAATAACGGAAATCCCAGCTCCAACAATTCCAATTGGATTCGGGATTTTTTGTGTCTTAAGATTCATTAATGCGTGAATCCCGCCGCTAATAATATTGACTGCAATTCCAATCATCAAAATCGAAGTTACAAGCGTAAAAATCGTTTCAAAACGGAAGCGTGATAAGCGCACCCTTTTCTGGTTACTCAACTCATTTTGATCACTCACCGGAAATCCAATCAGCCGCGTTTCATCTTCATCACTGGCAATGTGAATTCCAACAATCAATAGGAACGTCGAAATCACCCCGGATAAGTTATTAAAGGCATCCGCTTTTAAAACCTCCGCCTCACTCTGGATTGCAAGCCAATATTCGATCAGGAAAATTAAAACATACGTCAGAACATTAAAAAACAAATTACGTTTAACGACGCGATAGTTTTTGAATTGTTCCGATTGCAACTTTTCCCACGTCACACTTTCATTTTCTTCATATGAGTTATCTTTTTTTACCATTCAATCTTCTCCACGTTTGATAATGCTTGCGTTAAGTAATCGCACTTTTGATTTTCAGCAGCAACTTTTGCTTGATTGAACGTAAACTTTCCGGTCCGCAATAATTCTTCATATAGATCATAGTATGGAATTTCCCGTTCATGGGCAATTTGCAATTCCTTTTCTAAGTCATAAGGAACATTACGCTGATCCCAACTTAAAACACTTCGATGATCGATCGTTAAAATGCCGTAACTGGCTTTTCCACTGATTTCTAACCGATCAGATACTGGCATTCCAACACTTCCGGGATTGAAAATGTACCGGCCATCATTCGTCATCCGTAAAATTGAACGATGCGTATGGCCGTAAATTCCAACGTCCGCATCAGTTTGACTCATCAATTCGTCAAAATTAGCCTGTTCATTTGTTGGATAACTGAAACCGCCGCGGCATTTAGTTGGAGTCGAATGAAAAATATTAAAAGTAATTTCTTCGACTTTAATTTCCTGTCTCAATGGTAATTGGGATAACCAATCAAATTTTGCTTTTCCAAGTTTTTCCCGGTCATACGTCGAAGTAATGATCGCCATAATTGCTTTTGGATTATTTTCAAAATCCGTGAATTGATGATCAATCAAACTTCGATAAACCGCCTCATGATTCCCAATGATCCACGTTAACGGGTTAACCTGTTGAAGGGCTTCAACACATTCCAACGGCTCTGGCCCGCGATTCGTAATGTCACCTAAAACAATGTAATCATCAACGTTTTGTTTTTGGGCATCTTCCAATACAGCCTTCAATGCTTGATAGTTCCCATGACTATCGCCGATCAATGCTAATTTTCGCATCTCAATCCCTCGCTTTAGTTTGATCTTTACTTTTAATCTTAATCATTCCGTTAATAATTGACAATTACTTGGCTGTTAACTTTGCACTTTCTTTGATAAGTCCTAAGAGCTCATCTGCCGTCAGTGAAGTCAAATTAACCGCAACCGTATTCCAATGAACTTTATTCATATGATATCCAGGATAAAATCCCGTTTCACTTTGTCTTAAAATGTCACCTTTATCTGGATCAAGCTTAATATCAATCAATAATTGACCGTCAATTTCAAAAATCAGCGCCATGATTTTATTATTCGATTGATGTTTGATAACCGTCCATTTGATTTTTTCATGACTATTCGGTCCGTTAAACGGATAACATTCATAACCATCTGTATTAGCTAATACCAAATCAATTAATTCCTGCCGTTCCAATGTTTCACCCTTTTCCGTTTGTGTTTCACATGAAACATTATATAAAAAAGGTTCTGGCTTCCACCAGAACCTTCTTGATGATTATAATTCTTCACCATTTGATTTAATTACTTTCCGGTACCAATCAAACGAATCTTTCTTCATCCGTTTCATTGTTCCATGACCTTGATCATCGCAGTCAACATAAATGAATCCGTAACGCTTTGACATTTGCCCTGTTCCAGCTGAAACTAAGTCAATGCATCCCCAAGTCGTGTATCCGCGTAAATCAACTCCATTTTGGATTGCGCGGTCCATGGCTTCAATGTGTTCTTTCAAATATTGAATCCGGTAGTCATCATGGATTTTACCATCAGCATCGATTTTGTCGATTGCTCCTAATCCATTTTCGACAATCATCATCGGTAATTCATACCGGTCGTACATCTTTTCAAGGTAGTATTGCAACCCGTCTGGATCATCTGCCCATTCCCATTCGGAATAATTCAGGTATGGATTCCGGGCGCCGGTTGAAAGGTTTCCGCCAACTTCTTCCTGATCTTTATGGGTCGTAACCGCACTCGACATATAATACGAGAAAGTATACATATCAACCGTTCCGTTTTTCAAAATCTCACGATCTTCATCAGTAATATCAAGTTTAACATGATGCTTATCCCATAACCGGTGAGCAAACGTTGGATACTTTCCTTTGCATTGCACATCGCCGCAATAATAGATGTCACGTTCCCACACATGTTCATTTAATAGGATGTCCTTTGGATCCGGTGTCAACGGATAAGTTGCAATTCCGCAGATCATGCATCCAATCTGATTATCAGGATCGATTTGATGTCCAATTTGAACGGCTTTTGCACTTGCAACAAATTGATAATGCAACTTTTGGTATGCGTGCTGGTATTCTTCATCGGAAGCTTGATGACCGCCAAAGTGCATGAACATGACCGTACTGTTGATTTCATTAAACGTTAACCAATAGTGAACTAATCCCTTGTATTCTTTAAATAATGTTTCAGCAAACTTAGCATATAAATCAATGACTTTCCGGTTACCCCAGTCATGGTACTTTTCTTCCATTGCAAGCGGATCGTCGGAATGCGAAATTGTAACTAACGGTTCAATGTTGTACTTATGCAACTCTTCAAAGACTTTCCGGTAAAAATCAAGTCCTGCTTGATTCGGCTTGTCTTCCTCACCCGTTGGAAAAATCCGCGACCATGAAATCGACATCCGGAACATTTTAAAGCCCATTTCAGCAAAAAGTTTGATGTCTTCTTTGTAGTGATGGTAAAAATCAATTGCTTCCTGGTTCGGGTAATATTCGCCGGGCAAAACGGCCCCAGTTGCATCACTCGGAATAAATGACCCCTTTCCTGTTCGCCCATCCTTAAACTTATATGTTACTTGACGGTTTTGATGAAGCGAACCGGCCGTGGTTACATCCGTCCGGGCCAGTCCCCGACCATCAACATTATATGCACCTTCAATTTGGTTAGCAGCCGTTGCGCCGCCCCAATAGAAATTCTTTGGAAAACTCATCTCTCAAACCTCCTATTTCAAGCTAAGTAATTCGTCGCCGGCATTCACTTGACCTTCCTTAACGGCTTTGATTTCGTGATAATTCTTTGAGTTAGTGATTACCATCGGAATTGTAGTGTCATAACCGGCGTTTTTAATTTCATCTAAATCAAATTTAATTAACTGTTGTCCCTTGGTTACGTGGTCACCTTTATTAACCAATGTTTCAAATCCTTTTCCTTGAAGTTCAACGGTATCCATTCCAATGTGGATCAAAACTTCAGCACCGTCTTTCGTCCGTAACCCAATTGCGTGTCCAGTTGGGAACGTCATCAAAACTTCGGCATCATCAGGAGCGGCGATTACATTATCTGATGGTTCAACGGCAACGCCCTTACCCATCGCACCTGATGCAAACACTTCATCTTTAATACTTGCAAGCGGAACGGCATTTCCTTTGATTGGACTTGCCAAAGTTGTTGCTGGGTTGTAGCAAACATTTTGCTTTTCCGGTTGAGCACCTTGAGTTTCGTCATGATCATAAACTTCATCAACCACTGGTGCTGGAGCTTCAACGGCAGCAGCAACTTCTGGGCCATCAACCGCATTTTTACCAAAGAGAACTTGAAGAAGGAACCCGAGAATAAAACCAACAACGGAAGCAATAATTGTTCCCCAGAAGCCCATGCCAATTCCAGCCTTTGGGTTAATCATTGATGGATATACAAAGATTCCCATTCCACCCATCATATATCCAAGTCCATGGAATGCACCAATAATTCCACCAGTAACAGCCCCGGCAATACAACTTAAAATAAATGGCTTTTTCCGTGGAAGGGTTACCCCGTAAATTGCAGGTTCAGTAACCCCAAAGATTCCGGAAACAAACGCTGGAATCGCAACGGAACGCAACTTTTGATCTTTAGTTTGGAAAATAATTGCTAAAACAACTCCAATTTGGGCAAAGCAAACCGTGTATGATAAAGGTAAAATTGGCATGTATCCTAAAGCTGCTAAATTAGCCATCGCAACGGCAACGATTCCCCAGTGAAGGCCAAACATAACAAAGACTTGCCAGAAACCAGCTAATAATAATCCAGCTAAAATTGGACTAAAGCCGTAAACTGCTTTACATGCAAAGCCAATAATGTCACCTAACCAAGTAGCCACTGGTCCAATCACGATCAAACTAACTGGAACCGCAATTAACAATGTAAAGAACGGAACTAAGAATAACTTAACGGTTTCTGGAATGATCTTCTTCATCCATTTTTGAACATGACCGGCAAACCAAACCGCTAAAATAATCGGAATAACTGATGAAGTATAGCTTGCAGCCACCACCGGAATTCCTAAGAACGTTGCGTGAATTTCAGATTGTAAGAATGTTCCTTTAAATAACGTAAAGAGAACATGATGACTGTTTGCCATGGCAACAATCGATGGATAACACATGACAGCCGCAATCGTTAATCCAATGTACTTATCAAGGTGAAATTTCTTTGATGCACTTAATGCTAAAACAATTGGCAGGAAGTAGAAGAAACTATCCCCAATCGCATACAAAATTTGATATGTCCCCGAAGTTTTGGCAATCCATCCCAATGAAGCAAACATCGCGGCAAAGCCTTTGAGCATTCCGGCAGCACACAACGGACCTAAGGCCGGGGTGAAAATGCTTGAAATTATATCGATAAAACGATCAAGCAAACTCATGTTACTTGTATCTTCATAGTCATCCGGAACTTCCCCACCGCCGGAAAAGCCACCGATTTTGATCAATTCATCATAAACATCGGCAACGTTATTTCCAATTACAACCTGATATTGGCCGCCTGCTTTAACGACTGAGATGACGCCATCAATGTTTTTGACCTCTTCATCATTGGCCTTCTTTTCATCCTTTAACTTAAACCGTAGCCGGGTCGTACAGTGAACCACACTGATTACGTTATCCTTACCGCCAACGCCGGCGATAATCTTTTTGCATAAATCTTGATATGCCATTTGAAACTCCTCCTTTTAAAACAAAAAGCCCAAATTTAACCGCATTATATAGAATCATCATGCTGATCATTCCATATAAATTGATTAAATCTGAGCTAATGCCTAATTGAATAGTTACACGCGAATTTAATCATCTGTCTGACGATGAGTTACCCGCCAAACATGTAATATTAAGTAAACTTTATCATCTGGATTTAACTGCCAACCATTTTTATTGGTAAGAAACGTATTGATTCGTTCAACCGTTTCGGCTGCTTGCGGGTAACGTTGCCGCATAATTTCCAAAACCGCAGGATCAAGTTCCTGTCCTTGATGCCATTTACCACTAAGATGTTGAATCATTAGTGACCGTAAATGGTTCACGAACCGATTATAGTTAAATGAATCATGATCAAGTTCAATATGATAATCATACTGGACAATTGAAACGATTCCCGCAATCAACTGCGTAATTTTAACGGTATCTTGCAACTTGGTTCCATCGCTTTCAGCATCAAGCAAATGATAAGTCATAAAGATCTGCTCACTTACCGGTAATTTGACTGAAAACTCGCTTTCAATCAGCTGAATTGCCTCACACGCTAATTTGTATTCGTTTGGAAAAAGATGCTTGACGTTCCACCGGACAGTTCCATCCGGAATTTCAATTCCATCTAAAGAACGTTTCAATGCAAAATCAATGTGATCGACCAACACAAAGTATTGATAATCGGAAAAATTAAGGTTCCCCTTTTGAGTAAGCATTGCTGTCACCTTTGAAGTTACTTCAATGGCTTGCGGCCGGATATTTTTGAATTCTTCAATTTCAGGCGTATTTGAATCAGATGGAACAAACCGCCGTTCAATCTTCCCTTCATCAACTAAGTCTCCCGGATGTTTGCCAAATCCGATTCCATTCCCAATAATTACATATTCTTTTCCGGAATCATCTTCAACTAATGCTGCGTTGTTATTGAAATTCTTGAGATATCTCATAACTTTTTCTCCTCAATACACAAAAAGTCTACAACCTAAGAGTACATCAAATTAGTTTATCAGCTACCCTTAACTTGTAGACTTATGCCTGATCGAATCAGTAACACGTCCTTTACAAAGATTATATTACATATAATTGTAAGCGCTGTCAATATTAAAAATAAAGAATAGAAGAAATTTCTTTCTTCTATTCTTACCATTAACTATTTCGTTTCATTTGCCTTATCGACGGCTGCCATCGCAACCTTATTTAACCAGTTTAATGGCTGGTCAAAGTTTGGTTGGAATAACATATCAACACCGGCAAGGTCTTCAATTGTCATTTTGTTTTGAATTGCAAGTGATAATACGTTGGCCGATTGTGATACATCATGTTTGCTATAAACGGCTCCACCTAAGATTCGGTGCGTCGCTGGATCCCAAACTAACCGGGAAACAACTGGCGTCGTTGTAAGCATGAATTCCGGCCGGTAATTTTCTTCAGTCGTCACTGAATCAACTGTTAGCCCCCGTGCTTCGGCACCTTCAACCGTTAAACCAGAAGCTGCCATACATGTGCCGAATAATTCAACGGCTGAGGTCGCTTGCGTTCCCATGTATTTGACGGTTGGCTTATCAATATTTTGCCCAATTAAAATTCCTTGGTGGATCGCATTAGTTGCCAATGGAATGTAATCTGCTTTACCCGTTGGATTGTAATGAACGTTAGTTGCATCACCGGCAGCATAAATATCCGGATCGCTGGTTTGCATGTATTCATTTGTCCGAATAGCTTTGTTCGGAAGCATGTCGAGCTTGCCTTCTGCTAACTTGGTATTCGGTTTGAAGCCGGCACACCAAACCGCAATGTCAGCTTCATACTCGCCCTTATCGGTTTTCACGATGACCTGGTCACCCGCATCTTCAAAGGATTGAACCTTTTGTCCTAATGCTAACTTTGTACCGTGATCCCGATATTCTTGTTCAATTCGGTCACTGATTTCCTTATCAAAGTTCTTATATAAAACCCGTGGGAATGCATCGATCAAGGTTACATCTTTTCCGGCTGTCGTTGCCTGTTCTGAAAGTTCAGCGCCAATGTAGCCGGCCCCAATGATCACGGCCTTGTCAATTCCCGCAAACTTTTCACGTAAAACTTGAGCATCGCCATAATCCTTGCAAAGGTAAACTTTAGGATTATCAATGCCCTTGATTGGAGGTACGACCGGTAATGAACCGGTGGTGATAATCAGTTTGTCATAGTCTTGAACGAATTCTTTCCCGCTATTCAAATCCTTAACCTTTAGTTGCTTAGCGTTAGGATCGATGTTCAAAACTTCATGTTGCATTTTCATGTGCGCCCCGATTTTTTCAAGCTCTTTCGGACTTGAATAGAACATTTTATTCGGGTCTGCAATGTGATTGCCCACCCATAATGCGATTCCGCATGAAAGGAATGAGACGTTGTCGTTTCTTTCAAAAACCGTGACATCGTAATCAGGATGATCTTTTAAAATTTGCATCGTTGCAAATGTTCCTGCGTGGGTTGCACCAATAATACTGATTTTCATTTGTCAGCACCTCTTTATATGTAATTTCACTTTAAGAATACTTAAAGAGGTTCCAACTTGCAAATGATTACTCTGCTTTATCAGAAAGATTTTCAATCACTGTACATGGCGTCCCGGCTGCAACCACATCTGCCGGAAGATCATGCGTTACAATGCTTCCTGAACGAATGACCGTATTGGCACCAATCGTGATTCCCGGTAAAACCGTAACGTCATTTCCAATTGAAACATGACTGCCAATCGTAATTGGATGATCACTGCACCAATGATCTGCCCTCTTTTGCGGATCAAATGCATGATTTGAAGTATAAATACCACAGTTATCGCCTACCTGAACGTAATCGCCGATTTTGATCACATTGCAATCAATCACCTTTAAATTCTGCCCGGCATAAAAATGATCCCCAACGTGCAGATTAAACCCAAATTCAGTAATAAATCCTTTGCCAATTTCAGCATGGTTCCCTAAATCACCAAAAAGATCCATCATCAGCTGCATTTCACCATGACCGGTTTGCGCAAACGTTTGATTAAATTGGCGACAAACATAAAAAGCATGGTTGCGCGCCTGTTCGATTAGCGGGTCATAATCATAGTACAAATTTCCTGTATTTGTAATTTGCTTAACATGCTCAATTTCTTCAGCCGTTAACGCCTGGTGGATTTCTAAGTCCAAAATTTCACCTTCAATGCGGTATACTTAAGATAATTATAAACCTTTAAAGAGGAGTTTCACATGAAACAAAAAATTGAAGAAGTTAACCAGTTGATCAATAACCAAGCATTTGATGCCCGTGATTCCCGCATCATGGCTGCCCATCAAAAAGCATTTAATCTGTGTTTTAAATATAACCAGCAAGTTGATCAAAATCACGGTTACAATTTAGAATTACTAACAACCCTTTTCCATCAAATTGGAACTGATCCTTATATTGAACCAGATTTTCATTGCCAATTTGGATTTAACATTACAATGGGAAATGAGATTTTCTTAAATCATGATTGTACCCTAATGGATTATGCCCCAATCACAATCGGCAACCAAGCAAACATTGCCCCGAAAGTTGGCATGTATACCGCCCAACCTGTCCTTGATCCACAAAAGCGTGAACATCATATTATGATTGCGCGGCCAATTACCATCAAAAACAATGTCTGGATTGGCGGCAACGTCTGTATTCTTGGCGGCGTCACCATTGGCAACAATGCAATTATTGGCGCTGGCAGCGTTGTTGACCATGATGTTCCCGATAACGCCGTGGTCGTCGGAAATCCGGCAAAAGTTATTCGAATTATTAAATAAAAGAACCCGGGAAAATTCCCGGGTTCTTTTATTACGCTTTTCTTCGATAAATTCCATACGCGATAAACATTAAAACGACCCATCCGCACGCAAAAAGCAATGCAAATGCCATTTCCTTTTGTAATAACAATAGTCCTAAAATTCCAATGAAGAATGCCATTGTAATAAAATTAGAAACTGGATAAAGCGGCATTTTAAAACTTGTTCCTTCTGGATTTTGTTGCCGGTATTTATAATGACACCAAATCAACGTTAACCAGACAAAAATGAAGCAGACCGTTGAAATGTCTGAAATAATTTCAAAAATTTTGGCTGGAAGAATAAAGTTTAAAACAACAATAATCAATAACGTTAATGATGAGAAAACTAACGATGTGACTGGTACACTCCGGTTGTTGACTTCGCCCATTTTTCGCGGTGCAAATTTGCTGTGTGAAAGAACGAACAGTGTCCGGCTGGTACTAAACAACGCACTATTGCATGCCGATAAGGCCGCCGTCAAAACAACAAAGTTAATCACCCCGGCAGCAATCTTCACCCCTAATGCGCTGAAGACTTGAACAAACGGACTAGCCGAAGTTGTAACCTTATTCCACGGATAGATGCACATCAAAACAAACATCGCCCCAACGTAGAATAAAGCGATTCGGAAAAGCAACGTGTTGATTGCTTTGGGTAAATCACGCTTTGGATTGGCCGTTTCACCCGAGGTCAAACCGACCATTTCAATCCCGGTAAAGGCAAAAATTACCATCGGGAACGCCGACAATGCTCCTTTGATTCCCTTCGGCATAAAACCGCCATAGTTTACAAGGTTGTTGACTGAAACTGCATGTCCCGCAACCTTCGTGTGACACACTAACAAGATGATCCCCGTAACAATCAATGCAATAATTGCAAAAACCTTAATACTTGAGAACCACGATTCAAGTTCACCGAAAAGTTCAACACTTAATAAGTTAAATGCCAAAAGGACAAAGACAATAATCAATGCCGTTAGCCATTGCGGTACATGCGGGAACCAGAATTTAATATAAATTCCACTGGCTGTTAGATCAGCCATTGCAATGCTTTCCCAGCAAAGCCAGTATGTCCACCCAATTACAAATTCAAATCGATCTCCAAGATAAGCGCGAACAAATTCAATGAATGATGATTTACTTGTATCTGAAAGAACAAGTTCACCGATTGCCCGCATCATAAAGAAACAAAAGATTCCAGCTACTAAATACAAAACTAACAAAATCGGACCGGCTTGATGAATTGCATTTCCTGAACCCAAAAACAATCCGGTCCCGATTGCCCCGCCAAGGGCAATCATTTGAACGTGCCGCGAAGATAGTTTGCGTGCAAGTTTATTCTCTTCCATTCTCTAATCGCTCCATTATTTTCGAGATTAGTTTAATTATACCGTATTTTACAAACAAATTTGGCATGTTTCATGTGAAACATGCCAAAAATTTTAATCCGTTTTTTTCAAAAGATTATATCCGATTGCAATAACCAGCAATCCACATGAAACGAGCATAATGTCTTGCAGCCCGCTATGTAAAATCATTCGCATTTGCGGAAGCAGATGAGCTGGTAATTCATACACCGTTGCACTGTCGCTTAGTTTATCCATCATTGCGACCGTAATTTTCCCATGGGTCGGCCGAACACCCCGAGCAAGCGCCATATTCATAATCACGCCGTAAATTGATGACATAAATGTTTGCGCAAGAATCCGAATCAAATAACTCACTGACGTTGCAATTCCCACATCCCGGTGATCAACATCTTGTTGTACTTTGATCTGAAGAATATTGAAAATCACCCCAACGCCAAAGCCATAGAAAATACTGAAGAAGCAGATCCATCCAATGCCGGCGTTAACTTTACTGCACAACATTCCAAGCGGCGCAAGAAAGGCAATCACTAATGCCAAGGTAATTGTATTTTGATCGCCAATCTTTCTCCGAAACGAATGCGTTAACTGAGAACCAACAAAGTCAAAAATCGAGCCTGGAATTTGGGTCATTCCCCCAACCAGCGCAGTCATTGCAAGCAACCCTTGAGCCCACATTGGGGCATAGATACTGAACGAAATTGTTCCGCCCCATGCCAGCGCAAAAATTACTAAGTCTTTGACCAATTTCGAAGATTTAAAAAGATGGGTTGGAATAATTGGATCATTGACCCGGCGCTCGTTTTTCCAAAATAGAATCAATAACATTCCGCCAATCAAAAGTAAACCGGCAATCCAATACCACGCAACCATTCCGAGAAGTTGAATCCCCATTAATGCAAATGCTAAACCGATGATCAAAAAGACTGACCCCCGATAATCAAATGGCGTTTGAATTACTTCAACCTGTTCCTTAAAGAAGACATTCAAAATTAAGATCGTAACGATTCCAATTGGAAGGTTAATGTAAAATACCCAGTGCCAGCTTAACGTATCAACGATCCAACCGCCGACTAACGGTCCAATAATTGTGGCTCCGCTCCATGCAGCCGAAATATAAGCTAAGCCCTGCGACCGTCGGTGAATGTTCCGGTATAATTGGGCCAAAATAATATACGGGATCGAACCCATGCCGCCAGCACCAATTCCCATAAAAGTCCGGGCAATAATAAATACCCAGATATTACCGGCCGTTCCTTCAATCATTGATGAAACGATAAAAATTAAGATCGATAATCCAAAAGCCTTCTTATTTCCGATTCGATCGCCGAGTTTCCCCCAAAGCGGTGAAAAAACGGCCATCCCTAAAAGAAAAACGGCCACGATCCAGCCCATATACTGAATTCCGTGTAAATCCGAGATAATCGCTGGCAACGCTGTATTAATGATCGTTGCGTCCAAGCCGGACATGATACTTGCCAAAAGCAACGATGCCATTACCCAATTTCGCTGTCTTTTTGTCATTCTAATCCCTCTTATAACTTATCTTGTTTTGTATCTTCTATTATATCGATGGAATAGAATAACGTGAACGTTTATCTGGATATTTTTTTATTTTAATGCAAAAAGAAGATCGGGATTTCCCCGACCTTCATTATGAATTTACTTACAATCTTCTTAAAAGCGTTATTTAGCTTGTTTAAAAGTCAACTTTCAATTTTAAATTGACTTCCATTTTTTTTACTTTATTTCCAAATTTCCTTGGCCATTTTCAAAACAGTCCAAGCTTTAGGCCATCCTACATAAAATGCTAATTGGGTGACCGTTTCAACAATTTCATTCTTTGTAATTCCGTTGTCTTTTCCAAGTTGCAAATGATGCTTGAGTTGTTCATAATCACCATTTGTCATTAATGCTGCAATTGTAATCAGGCTGCGATCACGCGGACTAAGTTGGTCCTCACGCGCCCAAACCTGACCAAATAAAACATCATCATTTAATTCAGCAAATTGGGGAGCGAAGTCGCCTAACTGATCATGACCGGCTGTTTGCTTTTTCATTTTGAATCCTCCCTCGTAATATATGTTTTGTAATCATCTCACGATGATTTTCCTTAAAAATAATCTTTTTGTTTTAGTACTGTGTGGTACCTGTTTCTTATACACATCT
>NZ_LWUD01000005.1 GCF_001654615.1 Ligilactobacillus aviarius | reverse complement strand
TGATAGAAAACAAGATCCCGTCGGATCAAATTTTCTATCACTATCTTAGTCTGTTTATTATCGAATTTGAAACCGTTGATAATTGAAAAATGTTAAAATAAGAAAAGCAAACCACAAGGAAGGAATGAGAAGCGTGGCCCAAAAAATCAAGCCAACCCCGATGATGGAACAGTACTTGGCAATCAAAAAGCAATATCCGGATGCTTTTTTGTTTTACCGCTTAGGCGACTTTTATGAAATGTTTTATGATGATGCAGTTAAGGGATCGCAGTTGCTTGAATTGACCCTGACTCAACGTAATCATAGTTCAAAAAATCCCGTTCCAATGTGTGGTGTTCCGCACCATGCCGTTCAAAACTATATCGATATTTTGGTTGATAAAGGCTATAAGGTCGCCATTTGTGAACAGATGGAAGACCCGAAGCAGGCCAAAGGAATGGTTAAACGGGAAGTTATCCAGTTGGTTACGCCAGGGACGTTAATGGATGAGTCCGCCGGTGATGCAAAGGAAAATAACTATTTAACCGCTCTTCACCAAGATCAAAACGGTAAAATGGGCTTTGCTTACGCCGACCTTTCGACTGGTGAATTGAAAGTTACGGAACTGCAATCGACGGATGCGTTGGTCAACGAATTAACCAGTTTGCGGACAAAGGAAATTGTGGTTGATGATTCTGTAAACCAGGATATTTTAGCCGTAATTAAAAAGCTGAAAATTTTAATTTCAACTCAAAATTCATATGAGGAAAAAGCAGAATTTTCATATGCGGTGCAGGATCTAACATCTGATCTTGAAGTTCAGGTTGTTAAACACCTGTTGATGTATTTAACCGTGACGCAGAAGCGGGCCCTTGCCCACCTTCAACGGGCGATCCACTATGAACCGTCAGCATATTTGAAACTGGACCGGTTTGCCAAACGGAACTTGGAACTTTTGCAAAACTCGCGGACCGGGAAAAAATCCGGGACGTTGCTTTGGATTCTGGATGCAACCAAAACGGCGATGGGGGGCCGGTTGTTAAAACAATGGTTATCGCGCCCGTTGTTGTCAAAGGATGAAATTGAACAACGTCAAGGAATTGTTCAAAACTTGATGGATAATTTCTTTGAACGGAATAATTTACAAGATGAATTAACAAATGTTTATGATTTGGAACGGTTGGCCGGAAAAATTGCCTTTGGCAGTGCGAACGGGCGGGATTTGATTCAATTAAAAACTTCATTATCCCACGTTCCTCAAATCCGGTATCTGCTTTCGCAATTAAATACGGATGGAATTTATAACGACTTGCTTGCTGAACTTGATCCGGTTGAAGAAGTTGCCGATTTGATCGAGCAGGCAATTGTTGATGATCCGCCAATTTCAGTGACGGATGGAAATTTGATCCGTGAAGGTTATAACGATGAACTTGATCAGTACGTTGATGCGATGAAAAACGGGAAGCAATGGCTTGCTGATCTTGAAGAACAGGAACGTGAAAAGACCGGAATTCATAACTTAAAGATTGGATTTAACAAGGTTTTCGGGTACTACATTGAGGTTTCAAAGGGCAATGCTAATAAAGTCCCCCAAGATCGTTATCAACGCAAGCAGACCCTTGTTAACGCCGAACGATTTATTACGCCTGAATTAAAGGAAAAGGAATCACTGATCCTTGGTTCAGAAAGTAAAGCATATGATTTGCAATACAAACTCTTTGTCGATGTTCGGGAGCAAATCAAAGACCAGATCAAAAGAATTCAAAAACTTGCCCATGCCCTCGCAAAGTTGGACGTGTTGCAAGGATTTGCGGTTGTGAGCGAAAATCACCAATTTGTGAAACCAGAATTAACAACGCAAGGCCATTCGCTTGAAATCAAAGATGGATGGCACCCGGTCGTTGAAGAAGTTATGGGACGTCAAAGCTACGTTCCAAATGACATTAAAATGGATGATGACCAAACGATTCTACTGATTACCGGGCCGAATATGTCAGGTAAGAGTACTTATATGCGGCAACTGGCATTAACGGTTATTATGGCGCAAATCGGGTGTTTTGTTCCGGCAACGCAGGCGCGGATGCCGATTTTTGATCAGATTTTTACCCGGATCGGGGCTGCTGATGATTTAATTTCCGGAGAATCAACGTTTATGGTGGAAATGAAAGAAGCGAATGAAGCGCTTGAAAACGCAAGTGAGAACAGCCTGATCCTTTTTGATGAAATCGGTCGTGGAACTGCAACGTATGATGGAATGGCCCTTGCACAAGCAATTATTGAATTTATCCATGACCATGTCCATGCGAAGACGCTGTTTTCAACGCACTACCATGAATTAACGGTTCTTGATAAGAAATTGAAACATCTCACAAATGTTCACGTTGGAGCAGTTGAAAAGAACGGCGAGTTGATTTTCTTGCACAAAATGCAACCTGGACCGGCTGACAAGTCGTACGGGATTCACGTTGCTAAACTGGCAGGCATGCCAGATTCACTGTTGCAGCGGGCAGATGTGATTTTGAAACGGTTGGAAAATGATTCAAAGAAGGTTACGCATCATGAGGCTGATGAAGAACCTCAGGTAACACCGGTGATCAAAGAGGACAAATCATCAGCAAGCCAAGTTGACGAACAGCTTTCACTTTTCCAACCAGAAACGGTTAAACTTGATTCGCAGGAAAACGAATTGCTTGAAGATATCAAGACGACGAATTTAATGTCATTAACGCCATTAGAAGTAATGAACAAGGTTTTTGAGTGGCAGCAACGATTAACAAAGAAAGGTAAGCGAAAATAATGGGAAAAATCCATGAATTGCCGGAAGTCCTTGCTGATCAGATTGCGGCGGGTGAGGTGATCGAACGGCCCGCATCGGTTGTAAAGGAATTGACTGAAAATTCAATTGATGCGCAAAGTACGCGCATTGATATTTTAGTCGAAGATGCCGGCCTGAAGTCGATCCAGGTAATTGATAATGGGATTGGAATTGTAGCCGATGATGTTCAAATTGCCTTTCAGCGGCATGCAACCAGCAAAATTACCAGTCGGGATGATTTGTTTCGCGTCCGCACCCTTGGTTTTCGGGGAGAGGCGCTTCCGAGTATTGCATCAATTGCAGATGTGGTTTTAGAAACCATGCCGCAGGATGCCTCAATCGGATCAATGATTCATTTTAAAGGCGGAAAGCGAATTGCCCAGCAACCATACGCCGGGCGGCAGGGAACTCGCATCACCGTCAACCAGTTGTTCTATAACACTCCGGCCCGTTTAAAATACTTAAGTTCGCCGCAAACGGAATTAGCAGCGATTACTGACTGGGTCGATCACCTTGCAATGAGTCACCCGGAAGTGGCATTTTCACTAACAAATAACGGGCGAACGCTGCTTCGGACTTCCGGTAATGGAAATCTGGTTCAGGTGATCAGTGCGATTTACGGGGTAAAAAACGCGCATCAAATGATCGATTTTGCGGGTGAAGACCGTGACTTTCAAGTTAGTGGATTAGTTTCGCTTCCTAAATTGACCCGGGCGTCGAAAAATTATATCAGTATTTTATTGAATGGCCGGTACATTAAAAATAATCAGCTTTCAAAAGCAATTATTAAAGGATACGGCTCCAAATTAATGGTTGGTCGCTATCCAATCGCCGTGTTAGCGATTCAACTTGATCCGTTACTGGTAGACGTCAACGTCCATCCGACCAAGCAGGAAGTTCGAATCAGTAAGGAAAATCAACTGGCGGACTTGATCACGACAAGTGTTGCTAATCGAATCGGCCAGCAAAATTTGATTCCGAGTGCAGTTGGCAATTTAAATTCGCATCAACCAAAGGCGAAAAAAGCAGAACAATTTGATATTGGATTGAATCCGCAAGCAGTTGAACACCAGCATCATGTTGAAAAGCAGCAAGAAGTTTTAGCGGCGCTTTTAGGTGAAAAGCCGTTGCCAACTTCCAAAAATGAAAAGCAACCAGCGGATTCAACGACAGAACCGGTAGCGGATAACGAACCGTTCAAACCGCAAACGATTACTCATCCGGTAATGATTGCGACCCGGAATGACTTGAAGAGTCCGGCGGTTCAGCAATGGGACCAAAAATATCACCTTCAATCGGCGGCTGAACAGCCAAATCCTTCATTTGAGATCCATGAAGAGCAGGCAACAGAAAAGGTTAATGAACCGTCACCGCGCCGTTTTCCAGATTTGAAATATATCGGGCAATTGCATGGTACCTATTTGCTTGCCGAAGCGGATGATGGGTTTTACCTGCTTGATCAGCATGCTGCGCAGGAACGTGTCAAATATGAGTTTTATCGGGAAGAAATCGGGAATGACAACCCGGCAGAACAAAAAATGCTTGTTCCACTTGTTTTAACGTACTCGGTCAGCGATGCGCTGAAGGTTGAACAAAACCGCGATAAGTTAGCGCAACTGGGAATCAATCTCGAAGATTTCGGGCAAAATACTTATATTATCCATGAACATCCAGCGTGGATCCCAGCTGGAAAAGAGGAAGAAACGATTCGGAATTTAATTGAGGAATGTTTAGCTGACCCACAATTGACAGTTGCTAAGTTTCGGGAGGCAACCGCGATCATGATCAGTTGTAAGCAATCGATCAAAGCAAACCACCACTTGGAACGGCAACAGGCAGTTTCACTGTTACAGCAGTTAAAGCAATGTGAAAATCCGTTTAACTGTCCGCACGGGCGGCCAACGGTGGTTAAATTCAGTAATCAAGATTTGGAACGGATGTTTAAACGGATCCAAGATTCACACCGTTCATTACGGGAAACAAAAAACGCAGGAGATTAACATGTACGAATATTTAATTGGAAAAATTACGGCCATCAATCCGCATTACATTGTGGTTGAGGTCAACGGGATCGGTTATCAGTTGCAGGTGGCCAACCCATTCCGGTACGAAGAAAATGCCACCCAAAAGGTATATGTCTATCAAGCAGTCCGGGAAAATGACGTGACGTTATACGGTTTTTACGACCTTGCTGAAAAGCAACTATTCTTGAAATTGATTAGCGTTTCCGGAATCGGACCGAAAAGTGCGCTTGCGATTTTGGCAACGAATGATCAGGGGGGCTTTGTTGCGGCAATCAATGCGGATGACGAAGCCTATCTGACAAAGTTTCCAAGTATCGGGAAGAAGACGGCCAAGCAAATTATCCTTGATTTGAAAGGCAAAATGGATGACATTGAAACGCCGACACCAATGGTTGACCAGCAAAATCTGGCCCTTGATTTTGATAACGAACAACCATACCTCAAAGAGGCGCTTGAAGCAATGTTAAGCCTTGGTTATACTAAAACGGAAGTTAAAAAAGTCAGCCAAAAACTTAAAGATTTTCAGGCAGACTCAACGGATGCCTACTTGAGTGCCGCATTGAAATTGGTTTTAAAGAAATAACTGATTGATTGAATTATGAATAGAAAGGAGCAGACCGATGGCAGACGATGACCGGATTGTTTCGGGAGAAGCACTTGATGCGAATGACGAATTTGGGCAGTTAAGTTTACGGCCGCAGTTTTTAAATCAATATATCGGGCAAACGAAGATCAAAGACGAGATTGCGGTCTATATTCAGGCGGCTAAGCAACGGGAAGAGTCCCTTGACCATGTTTTGTTGTACGGCCCGCCAGGATTAGGGAAAACAACGCTGGCAACGGTAATTGCCAATGAGTTGCAGGTCAATATTAAAACAACCACGGGGCCGGCGATTGAAAAGCCGGGGGATCTGGTTGCGATTTTAAATGAGCTTGAACCGGGCGATGTTTTATTCATCGATGAAATTCACCGGTTGCCGAAAAACGTTGAAGAAATTTTATATTCGGCAATGGAAGATTTTTACATCGACATCATTGTGGGCCAGGATACGACGGCGCATCCCGTCCACTTCCCGTTGCCGCCATTTACATTGATTGGCGCAACCACCCGAGCAGGAATGCTTTCAGCACCGTTACGGGCCCGGTTCGGAATTCTTGGGCATATGAGCTACTATACGGAAGCGGAATTGACCGCGATCGTTAAGCGTTCCGCTGAAGTTTTTGATACGCAGATCGATGACCAGGGAGCCCATGAAATTGCCCGGCGTTCGCGGGGAACTCCTCGAATCGCGAACCGCTTATTAAAACGGGTGCGGGACTTTTCACAAGTTTCGCAAAAGGAAACGATTGATAAGGAAATCGTTGATTATGCGCTTAAACTGTTACGGGTCGATGAAAAGGGCTTGGATGATAACGACCGCAAACTTTTGCGGACAATGATTTTGCTTTATAACGGCGGCCCGGTCGGTTTATCGACGATTGCCGCCAATGTTGGTGAGGAAACGGACACGATTGAAGATGTAATCGAACCGTATTTGCTCCAAATTGGCTTTATAAAGCGGACGCCGCGTGGTAGAGTGGTAACAGACGCTGCTTATCAGCATTTAGGATTAGCACGCACAGAAAAATAGGAAAGGTGAAATTTAAAATGACAGATAAACCATTAAAGACAGAAGATTTTGATTATGATTTACCCCATGAATTAATTGCCCAAACTCCATTAAAGGAACGGGACGAAGCCCGGATGCTGGTTTTGAATGCCAAGACCGGCGAATACAAGGATGATTATTTCTATGACATTATCGACTACTTAAATCCAGGCGATGCGGTTGTGATGAACGATTCCCGGGTCATGCCGGCACGAATTTACGGCGTTAAGCCAGATACTGGCGGCCACTTGGAAGTCTTGTTATTAAACAATACTGAAGGCGATAACTGGGAAACATTGGTTAAGCCTGCTCGGCGTGCAAAAGTCGGCACGAAGATCGTATTTGGGAATGGTGAATTAACGGCTACGGTTACTAAGGAACTTGAACACGGCGGCCGGATGATCAAATTTGAATATGACGGAATTTTCATGGAAATTCTTGATAAGTTAGGCGAAATGCCGCTTCCGCCATACATTAAGGAAAAACTTGATGATCCTGAAATGTACCAAACAGTTTACTCAAAGGAAATCGGTTCAGCAGCTGCACCAACAGCTGGCTTCCACTGGACAAAGGAACTGTTGAAAAAGGTTGAAGAAAAGGGCGTTAAGTTAGTTTACTTAACGTTACACGTTGGATTGGGAACATTCCGGCCAGTTAACGAAGAAAACATTGACGATCATAAAATGCACAGCGAATTTTACAGCATGTCGCAAGAAGCAGCGGACACATTGAATGAAGTTCGCAAAAACGGTGGCCGGATCGTTGCAACCGGCACAACCTCAATTCGGACATTGGAAACGATCGGAACCAAATTTAACGGCGAATTAAAGGCTGACAGCGGCTGGACAGATATCTTTATCAAACCAGGTTACAAGTGGCAAGTTGTGGATGCCTTTATTACAAACTTCCACTTGCCGAAATCAACATTGGTAATGTTGGTTGCTGCCTTTACCGGCCGGGAAAACATTTTGAATGCATACAAGCATGCCGTTCAAGAAAAATACCGCTTCTTCAGCTTCGGCGATGCGATGTTTATTCACAAATAATTAGGAGGATCTATGAGCGAACCAGCAATCAAATACCGGTTAATCAAAAAAGAAAAACATACTGGCGCACGGCTTGGTGAAATCATTACGCCGCACGGAACCTTTCCAACCCCGATTTTTATGCCGGTTGGGACCCAAGCAACGGTTAAAGCGATGTCACCGGAAGAACTGGAGGAATTAGGTGCCGACATTATTTTGTCAAACACCTATCACTTATGGTTGCGGCCCGGTGAAGACCTCGTCCGGGAAGCAGGCGGCCTGCACAAATTTATGAATTGGCACAAGGGAATCTTAACGGATTCAGGCGGTTTTCAAGTCTTTTCATTGGCTGAATTGCGGAATATTACCGAAGAAGGGGTTCATTTCAAGAATCACCTGAATGGGCACCAAATGTTTCTTTCACCAGAAAAGGCAATCCACATTGAAAACGCGCTAGGTGCCGATATCATGATGAGCTTTGATGAATGTCCACCGTTTTTTGAAAGTTACGACTACATCAAAAAATCCGTTGAACGGACCAGTCGGTGGGCTGAAAGAGGATTAAAGGCGCACCAAAATCCGGAGACCCAAGCTTTATTCGGAATCGTTCAAGGCGGCGGTCACAAAGATTTACGGCAACAAAGCGCCCGTGATCTGGTCGCAATGGACTTTCCGGGATACTCGATCGGCGGGTTGTCGGTTGGCGAATCAAAGGCGGAAATGAACCATGTTCTGGACTTTACGACCCCGTTATTGCCGGAAAATAAACCACGGTACTTAATGGGCGTTGGCTCACCAGATGCGCTGATTGATGGCGTTATTCGCGGGGTAGACATGTTTGACTGCGTTTTGCCGACCCGGATCGCGCGGAATGGAACATGTATGACCTCCCATGGCCGCTTAGTCGTCAAAAATGCCCAGTATGAGCACGATTTTGGCCCGATCGATGATCAGTGCGACTGTTATGCATGCCGGAACTATACGCGGGCCTATGTCCGGCATTTGCTAAAAGTCAACGAAACGATGGGAATTCGTTTAACAAGTTACCACAACCTGTACTTCTTGACGCACTTGATGCAAAAGATCCGGCAGGCAATTTTAGATGATAACTTGCTTGAATTCCGGGAAGATTTCTTTGACCAATACGGATTAAATGTTAAAAATCCTAAGAATTTCTAGGATTTTGTTCGATTTTGCTAGTAACTAAGCAATTTTTTTGATACAGTGTTACCTGTAACGATAATTTAAGGAGTGACAAAGATGAAAGGCGGAGGACTTTACTCAATTATCATGATCGTCGTCTTATTCGGATTGATGTACTTCATGATGATTCGTCCACAAAAGAAACAACAGCAACAATGGCAAAACATGATCAACAACTTGAAGAAGGGTGATCATGTGGTTACGCGCGGCGGTTTGCACGGTGTGATCGACAGCATCGACAAGGCCAACAAGACCGTAACGCTTGATTGCGATGGCATTTTCTTGACATTCAGTTTGAACGCAATTGGAAACGTTCAAAGTGCACCGGCTGCACAACAAACCCAACCAGCTGCTAAGGAAGAAAAAGCAGCTGAACCTGCTAAAGAAGAAAAGGCAGATTCACAAGCTGAAGATAAAGAAACAAAATAATTATTAAAAAAGGTTGGATGAAAATCCAGCCTTTTTGATTGGAGGAATAATTATGCAATTTACCAAGAAAGGAACCGTTTTGGAAACTAATGGGACGCCACTTCAAGTTGGCGACCAGCTTCCAGCATTTCAAGTTCAAAATCGAGCAGGTCAAACAGTGACTGAAGATGGGCTGATCAACCGGATGACGTTCATCAGCGTTGTTCCCAATATTAATACTCCGGTATGCAGCCTATCAACGCGAAAGTTTAATGATGAAGTTGGCAATTACCAAAACATCGATTTTTACACAATTTCAACGAATTCAGCTGATGAGCAGCAAAGGTGGTGTGCATTATCGGATGTCAGTCAAATGCAGATGCTATCAGATCGTGAGCATGATTTTGGTGAAAAGATGGGATTATGGATCAAAGATGCCGGCATTGATGCCCGCAGTGTTTGGGTCGTTGATCCAAATGGAAAGATTATTTATCGCGAATTGGTTGAAGAATTAAGTCGTGAACCAAATTATGATCAAGTTTTGGAATTCCTCAAAAACCAGCAAAATTAATTTGATTTTCAAAAGAAATTTATATTTTTTAAAATTAGTTTATGGTTACTTAACGATAAGAAAATCAATTATTAAAAATTTGAAAGTTAAAAGATCAATTAGTAATCAGGGCGCTTTTGAACCGGATACTTTGAAACATCAAAGTATCCGGTTCTTTTTGTTAAGAAAGTTAAATAAATTAATGAATTTGGTTATTGGGCCACTTTCCTTTGCTTGACAGTGCTTTTTTTATGAAGTATGGTTTGTACATCGAATATTTTGATATTCGAAATAAATCAAGGGGTGATTTTATGAAAGTCATGGATGCTCAAGAAATCATGGAGATCATTCCAAACCGGTTTCCGATTTGCTATGTTGACTACGTTGATGAACTTGAGCCGGGGAAGCGGATCGCTGCAACGAAAAACGTGACGATCAATGAATCTTATTTTCGCGGTCATTTTCCTGGGAATCCAGTGATGCCGGGAGTTTTAATTATCGAAACGATGGCGCAGATTGCATCGATCCTGATTTTAAAATCAAAGGAGTTTCGAAATAAAACGGCATACCTTGGTGGAGTCCAAAAGGCGAAATTTAAACGGATGGTTCGCCCAGGAGATGTGTTGAAAATTGAAGTCGAAATCACAAAGCAACGGGGCAACATCGGAATCGTGAATGCGAAGGCCCGGGTTGACGGTAAAGTTGCGTGTTCGGCAGAATTAATGTTTATTGTTTCTTTAAAGGATGAACAGCAAGCAAAATAGCGAAATGCCTTATTTTTTGATATTATTTTGATAGACAAAATATTTGAATAGCAAACGATAAGGTGAGAATAGAATGAATGAGCGAGAAAAATACATCGATGAAGCGATGAAAAGAGTTTATGCCGATATTGTGTGGATCGAAGAAAATGAACTTCGCAAAAGCAGTTTTAATGATTTAAGCATTAAGGAAATTCACGCGATTATCGCGATCACAATGTATGATCATCAGACGGCGTCGGAAGTGGCCCGCAAATTACATTTGACCCCGGGAACCTTAACAACGACGGTTGACCGGCTGGTAAAGAAAGGGTACGTTCGGCGGATCCGGGGCGAAGATGATCGGCGAATCATTCGGTTAGGGTTAACCAAAAAAGGGCGGTTAGTTTACCGCGCGCATGATGCCTTTCACCGGCAGATGGTTCGCAGCTTTTTGAAGGATCTTGACCCGGAGGAAGTTAAAACGATTGAAAAAGCGATTCGCAATTTAGAGGCATTTTTGGAGGCTCACTCTGATTAACGGGAAGGCTGAATTGTGAAAAAGGTAAAAATCAATCAAATTGCTGGATATGCACCAGCATACACGGTTTCAAATGATGATCTAAGTCAGATCATGGATACATCTGACGAGTGGATCAGCACGCGGACCGGAATCAGGGAACGCAGAATAAGTTTAAATGAAAATACATCGGTTTTATGTACCAAGGTGGCACAGCAGCTGATTACTAAAGCCCAAATTTCAGTCGATGAAATTGGCTTGATCATTGTTGCGACAATGTCACCGGATGCATGCACGCCATCAACGGCCGCATTAGTCCAGGGACAGATCAAAGCCCCGAATGCAGTGGCGTTTGATATTTCAGCAGCGTGTTCGGGATTCATCTATGGCATGGAAATTGCCCAAAAGATGATGCGGATGAGCGATTTTAAGTATGCAATCGTCATTGGCGGCGAAGTCCTTTCAAAGGAAGTTGATTGGACGGACCGGACATCCGCCGTGCTTTTTGGTGATGGAGCTGCCGGGGCTTTGCTTGAAGCCAATGACAATGTTGAAGCCTTTGCAGGCACCGATTTGAAAACACTTGGCGATCTCGGTGATCGGTTAGTTGCCGGCGAAACCAATCCAATTGGCGAATTTCCGCCTGCTAAATTCACGACTTTCCATCCGTTTAAAATGGACGGCCGGGCGGTTTATAAATTTGCAACAACGGAAGTTCCGAATTCAATTGAGCGGGTATGTGATCAAAATCACGTTGCACTTGATGACGTTGATTACTTTATCCTGCACCAGGCAAATATTCGAATCATTAAATCGATTGCCAAAAAACTAAACCAACCGCTCATGAAGTTTCCGAATAACATGGAACGTTACGGAAACACCTCGGCGGCAAGCGTTCCGCTTCTCTTAGCGGAGATGAATGAGAATGGAGAATTACATGCTGGACAAACGATCGTGTTGTCTGGTTTCGGTGGCGGCCTGACAATTGGCAGCCAAATTATAAAGTTATAACAAGGGAGAAATGAACAATGACAGAAGAACAAATTTTTGAAAAAGTACGTGAAATTGCAGCCGACCAATTAGAAGTTGATCAAAATGATATTAAATTGACATCCAACATCAAGGATGATCTGGATGCCGACAGTTTAGATTTCTTTGAAATCATGAATGAATTGGAAGACGCATTTGATATCAAATTAGAATCAGATGAAGATGTTGCAACGATTGATGACGTTGTTAAGTACGTTAAGAAACAACTTGATAATAAATAGGAAATTCAGATGACACTTCAATGGGGAATTTTATTTAGCGGTCAAGGCGCGCAAAAAACGGGGATGGGTCTTGATTGCTATAAGCAAAGTAATGTGTTTCGGCAGGTAATTGATGCTAGCAGTCAGGAATTGCAAATGGATCTGCTAAAGGTGTTGCGAAACGAAAACGGGGAACTTGACCTTACGCGCAACGTTCAACCGGCATTGGTTGCGGTCAGTCTTGGCTTTTATGCGATGTTGCAGCACGATCTGCCGCAACTTGATATTCGCGCCAGTGTTGGCTTATCACTTGGTGAATACTCAGCGTTGATCGCCAGCGGAAAGCTGCCTTTTCAAGCTGGAATGCGGATTTTGAAAGCCCGGGCACTTGCAATGGAACGGGACAGCCAAGCCGCTAAAGGAAAAATGTACGCAATCGTTGATCCGCAAGATGTTGTTCAAATTTTAACGATTTGTCAGCAACATTGTTCACCGGATCAAGTCGTCCAGATTGCAAATTACAACTCGCCGCATCAAATTGTGATTGGCGGCAACGCAGCGGCAACCGCTCAAGTTGCCAAGACGATTCAGGATCAGCAATTGGCAGCTAAGGTGATTGAACTTCGGGTCGAAGGTGCGTTTCACACGCCGTTGTATACTGGGACCCATCATGAATTGGCACGGGTGATTCAAGATGATGATTTTGTTGCCAATTCAAAATGCGTGTTAAGTAATACGACCGGAAAGAACTTTGAGCCGGATTCAATTGCAAAAACGTTGGTTGATCAAGTTGTGCGGCCGACGCACTTTGGTGATTGTTTACAGCGAATGATCGATGAAAATCAGGTCAATGCGACCCTTGAAATTGGGGCGGGCAAAGCTTTATCATCGTTTGCGCGTCAAGTTGATCCGCAACTGCAACGGGAACGCATCACAAATTACCGAAACTATCAACGATTTATTGAGAAAGCGGGAGAAAAGGAATGGATCTAACGGGGAAGAATGTTTTAGTAACGGGTTCATCACGCGGACTGGGAGCCGCCATTGCGGTTAAGTTTGCTGAGCATGGAGCAAACGTAATTTTAAATGCCCGCCATGAACCAACAGAATTGATTCAACAAATTAAGAACCTCGGTGTTCAGGTGTGGTTTATTCAAGCAGATATTTCAAGTCCGCGCGACATTGAGGAAATGGTCCACCAACTTGATGATCATCAAATCGCCGTTGATGTTTTAGTCAACAATGCTGGAATTAACCGGGATAAGCTGATGATCGGCATGCGGGAAAAAGACTTCGACGATGTTGTGAATACGAACTTGATAGGAACGTTTCGGGTAACCCAGCCGCTTTTTAAACGGATGTTGAAACGACGTTCTGGAGTCATCATCAACATGGCAAGCGTTGTCGGCGAACACGGAAATATCGGGCAGGCCAATTATGCAGCAAGTAAAGCCGGGGTGATCGGATTTACGAAGGCGGTCGCTCAGGAAGGGGCATTACGGGGAGTGCGGTGTAATGCAATCGCTCCGGGAATGATCGCCAGTTCAATGACCGCCGCAATTGATGAAAAACGGCAAAAAGAAATTAAGGAACGAATTCCGCTTAAACGGTTAGGAACGGCAGAAGAAGTTGCGCAAACGGCACTTTTCCTTGCTCAAAATGATTATTTGACCGGTGAAATAATTAACGTTGACGGCGGAATGGCAATGTAAGGGAGAAAAAGATGACAAGAGTTGTGATTACTGGAATGGGGACAGTTACACCTTTAGGAAATGACGTTCAAACGTTTACTGCGAACGCATATGCCGGCAAGGTTGGAATTGGTCCGATTACAAAATTTGACGCTGAGGAAACGGGCATTGCGGTTGCCGGTGAAGTTAAAGGTTTTGATCCGGCTGAAAAGGTTGGCAAGAAGGCTGCGAAGCGAATGGATCTGTTTTCGCAATATGCAGTTGCTTCGGCAGTTGAAGCCGTTGAACAAGCCGGTTTAACGGAAGAAAATACCCGCAGCGAGGATCTGGGCGTAATTTATGGTTCCGGAATCGGCGGCTTAACAACCATTCAGGAACAAATTATTAAAATGCATGAAAAGGGACCGCAACGCGTTTCACCAATGTTTGTCCCGACGGCGATTGCGAACATGGCGGCCGGAAACATTGCGATTCGGTTCCATGCGCAAAATATTTGTACAGCAATTGTTACTGCCTGTGCAACCGGGACGAATTCAATTGGTGAAGCTTACCGGCAGATCAAAGAAGGCCGCGCGCAGGCAATGATTTGCGGCGGTTCCGAAGCATCGGTCAATGAAATTGGGATTGCCGGATTTGCTGCCTTAAATTCGTTATCAAAGGAAAAGGATCCGGCCAAAGCATCGATTCCATTTGATAAGAAACGCTCGGGATTCGTTTTAGGCGAAGGTGCTGGGACACTGGTGCTTGAAAGTCTTGAACATGCTCAAAGTCACGGGGCAAAAATTTTAGGCGAGGTTGTCGGCTACGGCAGTAACTGTGATGCTTATCACATTACGGCGCCGGACCCGACAGGCCAACCAGCGGCCCGGGCAATGCAGGAAGCAATCGTTGAAGCGGGAATTACCGCTGACCAGGTTGGATACATTAATGCCCATGGAACGTCAACGCATGCAAATGATGCCAGCGAATCACTTGCTATTCGCAAGGTGTTTGGCGAAAATAATAACGTGCAAGTCAGCAGTTCAAAGTCAATGACCGGGCACCTTTTGGGGGCAGCCGGTGCCATTGAAGCAGTGCTGACGGTCGATGCACTCCAACGTCAAGTTTTGCCGCCGAATGTTGGTTTGACGGAACAGGACGAAGAGTGCGATATTAATGTAGTTAAAACCGCAACCCCGGATCCAACGTTAGAGTATGCGATCAGCAATTCGTTGGGATTTGGCGGGCACAATGCGGTCCTTGCATTCAAAAGATGGAGTGAATGAGATTGAATTTTGATGAAATAAATAAAATTATTGATAAATTTAATCAATCCTCAGTAAGAGAATTGGACATTAATGATGGTGAGTTTCACCTTCATTTGAGTAAAAATGAAAATGCGCCGGAATCACCGGTTCAACCGGCCCAACAACCAGTTCAGGCAAATGAACCGGCAACCAAAGTTGAAGCGGCTTCAAGGAACTCAGTTTCAAGTTCAAATCAAATTGTTGCGCCAATGGTTGGCACGGTTTACTTGCAACCGGAACCGGGAGCAAAACCATACGTTGAATCAGGGAAAATGGTGCATGCCGGCGATGTTGTTTGCGTGATCGAAGCAATGAAGATGCTGACGGAAGTTAAAAGCAACGTTACTGGTCAGGTGAAAAATATTTTGGTTGAAAATGAAGATTTGGTCGAATACGACCAACCATTATTTGAAATCGAGGAAAAGTAAATGGAATTGGATGTTACGGAAATTCAAAAAATTATTCCGCACCGCTATCCAATGCTGCTGATCGATAAGGTAACCGACCTTGAACCGGGAAAGAAAGCCACTGCGATCCATAACGTAACGGCCCATGAAGAAATTTTTAACGGCCACTTTCCGGGAAATCCCGTAATGCCGGGAGTCCTGATTGTTGAAGCCCTTGCCCAAACCGGCACGGTCGCCTTACTTTCAATGGCGGATTTTAAGGGGAAAACAGCATACTTTGGCGGAATCAAGAAAGCACGGTTCCACCAGATGGTTCGTCCCGGCGATTCTTTGCGGCTGGAAGTTGAATTAACGAAGTTGCGCGAACACATTGGGAGCGGAAAAGGAATTGCGTATGTCGGCGACAAAAAAGCATGCACAGCTGAACTGACATTTATGATTGGAGAGTAGCTGATGTTTAAGAAAGTTTTAGTTGCAAATCGTGGTGAAATTGCGGTGCGCGTCATTCGAACATTGAAAGAAATGGGAATCAAGACGGTTGCAGTGTATTCAACGACTGACCGCGAAAGTCTCCATGTTCAGATTGCTGATGAAGCGGTCTGCATTGGCGGCCCGCAACTTAAAGATTCTTATTTGAATATGAAATCGATTCTAGCCGCTGCAGTCGGAACCGGGGCGGAAGCAATTCATCCTGGATTTGGCTTTTTATCAGAAAACAGTGAATTTGCACGGTTATGTGAAGAATGTCACGTGAAATTTATTGGCCCCCGGTCAGAAACCATTGAACTGATGGGCAATAAGGCCAATGCCCGGATGCGGATGATGGAAAGTGATGTTCCGGTAATTCCAGGAAGCAAAGGCTTTATTCAGGACACTGCTGAAGCACTTGAGATTGCGAAGCGGGTCGGTTATCCGGTTTTGCTTAAAGCAGCTGCAGGTGGCGGTGGCAAAGGAATCCGGGTGGTTCAAGACCGGCAGGAAATGAAGACGGCGTTTGCGCGGGCGAAACAGGAAGCCCAGCATGCATTTAATGATGACCGGATGTACCTTGAAAAGGTGATGCAAGATGTTAAGCACCTTGAAATTCAAGTTTTCCGGGATCAAGCCGGCCATACCTTGGCATTTCCAGAACGGGATTGTTCAGTTCAACGCAATAAGCAAAAGATGATCGAAGAAAGTCCTTGCCCGATCTTAACGGGAAAAGAACGGCAAGAGTTGCAATCAATTGCAATCAAAGCAACCGATGCCCTTAACTATGTCAACACCGGAACGATCGAATGCTTAATGGATCAAGCTCATCATTTCTACTTTATGGAAATGAATACCCGGATCCAAGTTGAACATACGGTCAGTGAAATGATTACCGGGGTCGATATTGTGCGCGAACAGGTGCGGATCGCTGCTGGATTAGAACTTGATATTACGCAAGCTGATCTTACTCCGCACGGGGTATCGATTGAATGCCGAATCAATGCGGAAGATCCGGCCCGCGATTTTATGCCGCAATCGGGAAAGGTTGACTATCTTTACCTTCCAACTGGGAACCTCGGTGTACGGATCGATACGGAATTGTATCCGCAATGGACGATCTCGCCGTTTTACGATTCGATGGTCGCTAAGTTTGTATCGTGGGGACCGAACCGGCAAGAGGCAATTGCTAAGATGAAACGCGTCTTAGATGAGGCGGTTATCAAAGGAGTTCAGACGAACATTGAATTTCACCAGGCATTCCTTGAACGTGATGGTCAATTTGCCAAGGGAACGGTAACGACGGATTATCTTGAAAAGCATTTTTTGCCGGAATGGAAGAAAGGTTTAAATCATGAAACTTTACAAAAATAAATCACGAATCAGTGAGCGGCACGTGAAGGCTGATCACCAAGCGATGGATCGGGTTCCGGACGGTTTGTGGATCACATGTCCAAAATGTCACCAAGTATTTTTACGTGAAAAGCTCGGAAAGTTCCGGACATGTCCCGAATGCGGCTACGGTTTTCGAACAGGTGCCCGGCAACGGGTTGAATGGGTCGCTGATGATTTTAAAGAAATTTTGACGGATATTGAAGAATCGAATCCAATTGACTTTGAAGGCTTTGATCAAAAGGTCGAACAATGCCGTGAAAAAAGCGGAATTGATGAGTCAGTCCTGACAGGGATTGCCGAAATCGATCATGAAAAATGCGCGTTGGCGATTATGGATCCGGATTTCATTATGGGTTCATTAGGAAGCGTTACGGGTGAAAAGTTGACCCGGTTATTTGAAATGGCAACGCAAAAACGGTTGCCGGTCGTCTTGTTTGCTCTTTCTGGCGGGGCCCGGATGCAAGAAGGAATTTATTCGTTGATGCAGATGCAAAAGGTTACCCAAGCAGTCATGGAACATTCAAATGCCGGCTTGTTTTACTTGACAGTTTTGACTGATCCGACAACTGGCGGGGTGACGGCCAGTTTTGCGAACCAAAGCGACATTATTTTGGCCGAGCCGAAAGCGTTGATCGGGTTTGCCGGTCGGCGGGTGATCGAACAAACAATGCATCAAAAAATTGCGGATGACTTGCAGTCAGCGGAAACCTTAATGAAAAACGGGTTGATCGATGACATTGTTCCGCGGGATCGGCAAAAGCAGGTAATTGCAAAGTTATTGCGGTTAAACCGGACGGAGGCAGCAAATGACTAAAAAAGAACAAACAGCAGCTGAAATTGTAAAGGCTGCCCGGGATAAAAATAAAATCAGCGCTCGTGAATTGATCGCCAATGTTTTCGACGATTTTTATGAACTGCATGGCGATCGGGTAATGGAAGATGATCCGGCAATGATTGGCGGAATTGCCTTGTTCAACGGGCAACCGGTGACGGTCATTGCAACCGATAAGGGAACGACGCCGCAAGAACGGATCGCCCGCCACTTTGGCTGCCCGACACCTGCCGGTTACCGTAAAGCCCAACGGTTAATGACCCAAGCGGCAAAGTTTAACCGCCCAGTAGTCGTGTTTGTGAACACTGCCGGGGCATATGCCGGCGCTGAGGCGGAAGAACAGGGGCAAGGTTACATGATTGCCCAAAACTTGATGGTGATGAGTGAATTAAAGACGCCCCTGATCACCGTTATTACCGGTGAAGGCGGCAGCGGCGGTGCATTGGCGTTAGCCGGCGGCGATGCGGTATGGATGCTTGAAAAGAGTATTTATTCCGTCATTTCACCAGAAGCATTTGCTTCAATTCTGTGGAAGGATAGTTCTCGGGCTGATGAAGCCGCTGAAACACTGAAAATTTCACCGGCAGAATTATTAAAACGGCAGATAATTGAAGGAATTATTCCGGAAAGTGACGATCATACTGAAACGTGTACGGCAATTGCCGATGTGCTTCAAACTGAAATTCAACGGTTGCAAAAGCTTTCGCTTGAAGAATTGCTTGCACAGCGGCATGCGCGCTTCAGAAAATTTTAATAGGGGATGATTAACGAATGAACGGCTTGCTTGAAGGCAAAAAGATTTTAGTAATGGGCGTTGCAAACAAGCGTTCAATTGCCTGGGGATGTGCTCAGGTAATGGCGCAACAGGGAGCAACGCTTATTTTTACATACCAAAACGAACGAATGAAAAAAAGCTTGGCCAAACTGGTCAACGATGATGACCGCTTAATTGAATGCGACGTCGCGGCTGATGAAAACATCGAAAAGGCATTCACTGAGATTCAAAACCGGTTTGGTAAAATCGACGGGATCGTGCATGCAATCGCATATGCTGATCGCAATGAACTTCAAGGCGACGTGATGAAGACGACCCGTGAAGGTTACAATTTAGCCCAGGATATTTCAGCATATTCATTGATCGCGGTTGCGCGGTATGGACAAAAAATTCTGAACCATCCGGGCAGCATTGTAACCTTGACTTACATGGGTTCGGTACGGGCGATTCCAAATTATAATGCGATGGGAATTGCGAAGGCAGCCCTTGAATCGGCAGTCCGGTATTTAGCCCGCGACATGGGAAAAGACAACATTCGGGTAAATGCCATTTCGGCCGGCGCAATGAAGACGTTGGCAGTTACCGGCGTTGCGGATCATTCCGCTTTGTTGGCTGAATCTGAACGCCGGACGGTTGATCAGCATTCCGTGACCTTAGAAGAAATCGGCGGTGTGTGTGCTTTTTTGATGAGCGATTTGGCAACCGGCGTTGTGGGTGACGTAATTTACGCGGATAAAGGAGTTCATTTGATTTAAAAATCCCTTGTCGCAATTCTGAGTTATAGTACAATGAAAGTGTAAAATCTTGACGAAAGTGACGGGGAATGTCTTGAAAGAACGAAAAGCACTCTTTATTATATTCGGCGCAACTGGCGATTTAGCCCAACGCAAACTGTATCCGGCTTTGTTTCACCTTTACCAAAAAGGATTTTTAAAGAATAAATTTGCTGTTATCGGAACTGCCCGGCGGCCGTGGACAAACGAACGGTTGCAGGAAGTCGTTCGAAACAGCGTTGCTGATATGGAAAATAACGCCCTTGAAATTAATCAGTTTGCTAGCCACTTTTATTATCAATCACATAACGTTAATGATACTGAGCACTATATAACTTTAAAGAACTTGGCAGCCAAGTTAGATGAACGTTATCAAATCGGTGGCAACCGTATCTTTTACCTTGCAATGTCACCAACGTTCTTTGGAACGATTGCCAAGCATTTACGGTCACAAAATCTTGTGACTGAAAACGGCTATAACCGGTTGGTCATTGAAAAGCCATTCGGTCATGATTTGAAGAGTGCGGAAGCCTTAAATAACGATATTGCCCGTTATTTTGAAGAAAAAGATATTTTCCGAATTGACCATTATCTGGGAAAGGAAATGGCTCAAAGTATTTATGCGATTCGGTTTGCCAACCCGATTTTCAATGCTTTATGGAATAACCGCTATATCTCGAATATTCAAATTACGCTTGGCGAAATTTTAGGGGTTGAAGAACGGGCCGGCTATTATGAACATGCTGGAGCATTGCGGGATATGGTTCAAAATCATATTTTGCAACTTGTTTCTTTGCTGACGATGAATGCGCCAGTCTCATACAAAGATACTGATATTGAACGTGAAAAGATCAGTGCATTGAAGGCATTGAAGGTTTATGAACCAGATGAAGTCCGGCAAAACTTTGTTCGTGGTCAATATGGTGCAACGGCAGGAATGCCGGCTTACCGCGAAGAAAGTCAGGTACCATCCGATTCGATGACCGAAACCTTTGTTGCAGGGCGGATTTTTGTAAATAATATGAACTTTGCCGGGGTTCCAATCTATATTCGGACCGGAAAGCGGATGGCTGTCAAAGGAACGCGAATCGATGTTGTGTTCAAAGACATGCCGAATAACATTTTCTCAAACGAAAAACTTGATCCGAACGTCTTGACGATCAATGTTGAACCGACTCCAGAAACCAGTTTGCGGTTGAATGAAAAGGAAGTCAGCGAAGAAAATTATCCAGTAAGCAACGTTACGATGAAGTTCAAGCATAACTCCGCTTTGCGGGCAAAGACCCCGGAAGCATATGAAAAGCTATTGCTTGATGTAATTAAAGGCGATTCAACCAACTTTGTTCATTGGGATGAAGTCCGCTATTCATGGCGGTTTGTGGATGCCATTCGAAAAGCATGGAATGAATCGGATGCGGATCCAGCAATTTTTCCAAACTATGATTGCGGTTCAATGGGACCACGTGAAGCGGATGAATTGTTGATTCGCGATGGAAATTATTGGGAATTTAATCCGTTAAGATAAAAAAGGTGCGACAAAACATTAAAAACGAGCGTGGTGGAAGCAGAAAAGCGAACGAATCGCGGAGCATAGATTCGGAGGTTTTCGAACTTCCACTCAGCTCGTTTGTTTTGGAGCCCGATGATGCGAAAGTAGTGAAGAGGTTGTAATTTGTGTTACAACCTCTTTATTCATCTCTTGATTTCGAACATACATTCGTTTAAAATATTAGCGAAACTTTGAAGGTGAGGTGGAAGATCGTGGCAAAGCAGCGGAAAATCGTGCATGTTGATATGGACGCGTTTTATGCATCAGTTGAGATGCGGGATCATCCGGAACTCCGGACCAAGCCGCTCGTGATTTCACGCAATCCACAGCACACCGGTGGCCGGGGCGTTGTCGCAACGGCGAATTACATTGCTCGTTCATACGGGATCCATTCAGCGATGAGTGCTCAGGAAGCGTTGAAACGGTGTCCGCAAGCCTACTTTAAAAAGCCGGATTTTCCTAAATACAAGCGCGTTTCGCATCAGATCCATACGATTTTTCACGAATACACTGACAAAATCGAACCGGTGGCCTTTGATGAAGCCTATTTGGATGTCACGGAAAATAAGCCGGGAATTGAATCGGCGGTGGCCCTTGCGCATCGAATTCAGCAGGAAATATATGATCAATTGCATTTGACGTGTTCCACGGGCGTTTCGTATAACAAGTTCTTAGCGAAGCTCGCGTCGGATTATCACAAACCGGTTGGGATGACGGTCATTAATCCGGAAGATGCGCTTGATTTTCTTTTTCCGTTACCGATCGAAAAGTTTCGCGGAATTGGAAAGAAAACGGCACCCAAAATGCGGGAATTGGGGATCAATACCGGTGAAGATCTCTATCACTGGAAGGAAATTGATCTCATTTCAAAATTCGGCAAGATGGGTCATATTTTATATCAACGGGTTCGTGGAATCGATGACCGGCCGGTTGAATGGCAGCGGGAACGAAAATCAGTCGGCAGTCAGCGGACGTTTGACCAACCGTTAAATTCGATCGAACAGGTCGACGAACAGTTAAAACTAACGGCTGAACGGTTAGTCGCCGAGTTAAAGCGCCAGCAAAAACATGGCAAAACGATCGTGATCAAAGTCCGGGACAGTCATTTTGAAACGGTCACGAAACGCCTGACCTTTGATGATTATCTTGATAATCAGGTGGATAACTTCGCGTATTACGGCCGGCAGCTCTTTGATGAGATTCAAGATAATCCAATTGACGTCCGGCTATTGGGATTAACGATCACTAATCTTGATCCGCTGGAGTTTGAGAATATCCGGCTCAATCTTTGAAAAAGCCGGGACTTATTTGTATACTTGATAATTGGAGATTAATTGAAAGAGGTCAGAAAATGACAATCGAACAACAAATTATTGAAAAAATCAAAGAATATGACAAAATTATCATTCACCGGCATACCGATCCGGATCCAGACGCATTCGGTTCTCAAGGCGGCTTGGCGGAAGTAATTCGGAACAGCTTCCCGAATAAGACCGTTTACCAAGCAGGTGAAAATGACGGCAGTTTAACGTGGATCACAACTGAAGATGAATTGACTGATGACATGTTCAAGGGCGCTTTAGTGATCGCAATCGACACTGCTAACCGGCCACGGGTCGATGATCAACGTTATGATCAAGGCGATTATCTGATTAAAATTGACCACCACCCGGATGACGATCACTACGGTGACATTAGTTTGGTAAACACAAGTGCTTCAAGCTCATCTGAAATGGTTGTTGATTTAGTTAACAAGTCAGAAGGACAATTAGTGTTGAATCAAAAGGCTGCCCGGATGTTATATGCCGGCATTGCAGGTGACACTGGCCGGTTTATGTACGACAATACTACAGCCCACACATTGCGTGTAACGGCTCAGTTGTTTGGATTTGATATCAACGCTTCTGAAATGAACCGCAAAATGGACGATATCAGTCAAGGAGTTGCCAAATTGTCAGCATATGTTTGGGACAACATGGTTATGACGGAACACAATGCAGCATACATTGTACTGAAACATGATTTGGTTAAGAGTTTTGACCTTGGAGCTCAAGGAACAGCGCCAATCGTTTCTGTGATCGGTAAAATCGACAAGGTCGTTTGCTGGACCCTCTTTGTTGAAGGTGAAGACGGCAAGTACCGGTTGAATATTCGTTCAAAGGGTCCGGTAATTAACGAACTTGCCAAGGAATACGGCGGTGGCGGCCACCCATTAGCAAGCGGAGCAATGATGGACACCTTAACTGATGACCAGTTGAAAGAATACGTTGCGAAATTAGATCAAATTGCCGCAACATACACAGGAGAAAAGAATGACTAAAGAATTTAAGGATTTTGATTTTAAACCCTTTATTAATAAGGCATTGAAGGCGATGGGCTTCCGGAAACCAACGCCGGTTCAGGAACGCTTGATTCCAACGATCCTGAAAGGCAAAAGTGTGGTTGGCCAATCCCAAACCGGGAGCGGGAAGACACACACGTTCCTTTTGCCGATTTTCCAAAAAGTTGATCCCAATGGTCCTGCTCAAGCGGTTATCACAACGCCAAGTCGGGAACTGGCATATCAGATTTATGAAGCAGCAAAGCAAATTGCGAAGTTCGCTCCAGAACCGATGATCGTTCACAATTATGTTGGCGGAACGGATAAACAGCGGCAAATTGAGAAATTAAGCCATAATCAGCCGCAAATCGTGATTGGGACTCCCGGCCGAATTTTAGATCTGATCCGGGCCCAGGCACTTGATGTTCACGAAGTTCGGCAATTTGTTGTTGATGAAGCGGATATGACGTTGGACATGGGATTTTTGGATGATACGGATGCAATCGCATCATCATTGCCGCAAGATCTGCAGATGATGGTCTTTTCAGCAACGATCCCGGAAAAGTTACAACCATTCCTTCACAAATACATGGAAAATCCAGTCGTTGAAGTTGTTAAAAATCAAACGATCATCAGTGATACGATCGATAACTGGCTGATTTCAACGAAGGGCCGCGACCGGAACCAAATCATCTACAAGTTGCTGACAATGGGTGAGCCATACTTAGCATTGGTTTTCACCAACACGAAGGAACGCGCCGATGAACTGACAGATTACTTGCGTTCACAAGGATTGAAGGTTGCGAAGATTCATGGTGGATTACAACCGCGGGAACGGAAACGAATCATGAAGGCCGTTCAAAATCTTGAATACCAATACGTGGTAGCAACCGATTTGGCAGCGCGGGGGATTGACATTCAGGGCGTTTCCCACGTTATCAATGATGATTTGCCAGCGGATCTTGAATTCTTTGTTCACCGGGTTGGCCGGACAGGTCGAAACGGAATGAGCGGAACGGCAATTACGCTTTATGAACCAAACGATGAAAGTAAAATCGAAGAACTTGAAAAAATGGGTATCAAGTTTGAACCGAAAGCAATTCGGAATGGCGAGATCGTTGATTCATATGACCGAAACCGGCGGCAGAAGCGGAAGAAAATCCATGAAAAAATGGATCCGCAACTGCAAGGGATGGTCAATAAGCAAAAGAAAAAACACAAACCAGGGTATAAAAAGAAGATTCAACGGGCAATCAAACGTGATCAGCAGCAAAAACGGCGAATCGCTCAACGGCAAGCCCGGCGCAAAGCACGTAAATCACGGTAACGGATTGACAAACGCTCAATTTTTAAATATACTTTTGGAAGATTAGGATATGTTGTTTTATTGGTTTTCTCAGCGAGAGTTTGGGTGGTGCGAAAACTTGAAAACCGTAAAGCAATGCTCCCTATGATGACATTGAAATTAATAAACTTAAAGAGGTTACGATAAAGTATCGTTGCAAGCAGGGTGGTACCGCGCATGTGCGTCCTTGCAGGCAATGGTACTTTTTGTATATTGGAAAGGAAAAATATGAAAGAATTATCAAGTGCCGAAGTGCGGCAAATGTATTTGGATTTCTTTAAATCAAAAGGTCACGATGTTTTGAAGAGTGCGCCATTGATTCCTCAAGATGACCCGACATTGTTATGGATCAACTCTGGGGTTGCAACGATGAAGAAGTATTTTGATGGAACAGTTGTCCCGAAGAACCGCCGGATGACAAGTTCACAAAAATCAATTCGGACAAACGATATTGAAAACGTAGGTCACACTGCGCGCCACCATACATTATTTGAAATGCTCGGAAACTTCTCAGTTGGGGATTACTTCCGGAATGAAGTTATTCCGTGGGCATGGGAACTGTTGACCAGTCCAGAATGGTTCGGGATGGATCCTGAAAAACTTTACATCACGGTTTATCCAAAAGATAAGGAATCAAAGAAAGTGTGGATGAAGGCCGGCGTTGCCGAAGACCACATTTACCAAGTTGAAGACAACTTCTGGGATATTGGGGAAGGTCCATGTGGTCCGGACTCAGAAATTTTCTACGATCGCGGCCAAGAATTCAACAACGTTGCTGAAGATGATCCTGAAAATTATCCAGGTGGTGAAAACGAACGCTACCTTGAAATCTGGAACATTGTCTTCTCAGAATACAACCACAAGCCAGATGGCACATACGAACCGCTTCCGCATAAAAACATTGATACGGGGATGGGGCTTGAACGGGTTGTTTCCGTTTTCCAACATGCGAAAACAAACTTTGAAACGGACTTGTTTATGCCGATCATTGACGCAACGGTGCAAATGTCAGCTGGTAAGCAATATGGCGATAATGCCGACAATGACGTTTCATTTAAGGTGATTGCCGATCACGCGCGGGCAATTACGTTTGCCATTGGTGATGGGGCTTTGCCGTCAAACGAAGGCCGCGGCTATGTTATTCGCCGGTTGATTCGGCGCGCTGAACTTCACGGGCAAAAGTTAGGGATTGACGGTGCATTCTTGTACAAGTTAGTTCCGGTTGTTGGGGACATCATGAAGTCTGCTTACCCTGAAGTTTTGGAACAAGCTGAATTTATCCAAAAAGTTATCAAGATGGAAGAAGAACGCTTTAACAACACTTTGAAAGACGGAATGCAATTACTTGACCAAGTGATCGCTGATGCCAAGGAAAATAAGCAAGATAAGATCGACGGTAAGACTGCTTTCAAGTTATATGATACTTACGGTTTCCCATTGGAATTAACGGTGGAATACGCGAACGATGCCGGACTAGGCGTTAACGAAGACGAATTCCAAAGTGAAATGGATGCGCAAAAGGAACGTGCCCGGAACGCCCGGAGCAACGAAAAATCAATGGGTGTTCAAAATGGCTTGTTGACGGATATTAAGACTCCAAGTGAATACGTTGGTTACGAAAAACTTGATGCCCAAGGCGTATTAAAGGACATTATTGTTGACAACCAATTAATTGATGAGGTTGCTGATGGCGAAGCCAAGATGATCTTCTCAGTTACTCCATTTTATGCTGAAATGGGAGGCCAAGTTGCTGACCAGGGGGTTATCAAGGACGAAAACGGCGAAGTTGTTGCGGAAGTTGAAGATGTTCAACACGCTCCCAACGGTCAAAACATGCACACCGTTAAGGTTTTGAAAAAGATGACCAAGGAACACGAATATGAATTGGTTGTTAACAAGAAGTTCCACGATAAAGTGCGAAAGAACCACACCGCAACCCACTTGCTTGACCAAGCATTACGGGATGTTTTAGGCGAACACACGCATCAAGCCGGTTCATTGGTTGAACCAACATACTTGCGGTTTGACTTCACGAACTTAGGCTCAGTTACCGCTGAAGACCTTGATAAGGTTGAACGGATCGTAAACGAAAAGATTTGGGATGCGCTACCAGTTGAAACCGTTGAAACTGATATTGAATCAGCAAAGAAGATGGGCGCAATTGCCTTGTTCAGTGAAAAGTACGGCGACGTTGTCCGGGTTGTTAAGATCGGCGATTATTCAATGGAATTCTGCGGTGGAAACCATGCTGATAATACCAGTGAACTTGGCTTGTTCAAGATCGTTTCTGAATCAGGTGTCGGTGCTGGCGTTCGCCGGATCGAAGCCGTAACTTCAAAGGAAGCATACGAATTCTTGCAACAACGGAATAACATTTTAAACGAATCAGCTGCTAAATTAAAGGTTGCCCAAGTTAAGGATGTTCCAAGTAAGATCGATCAAACGCTTGCTCAAATCAAGGAACTTGAACAACAAAAGCAAGCCTTAGAAGATAAGTTTGCCAGCCAACAAGCTGCCGACGTCTTCAAGAACGTGCAAACAATCAATGGCAAGACCTTGATTGCTTCGCAAGTCAATGTTTCAGGAATGAACCAATTACGGCAATTGGCTGATCAATGGAAGGCCAAGGATCTTTCAGACGTTCTTGTTCTTGGAACGGCAACTGAAGACGGTAAAGTTAACTTGATCGCTGCCATGAGCGATGCTGCAATGAAAGATGGCTTAAAGGCCGGCGACTTGATCAAAGAGATCGCCCCATTAGTTGGTGGCGGTGGTGGTGGTCGGCCAAACCTTGCTCAAGCCGGCGGAAAGAAACCAGCTGGAATGCAAGACGCATTGAAGGCCGCTGCTGAATGGTTAGCAAAGAAATAAAAGCCGAATGATTAAGGTAAGGAAGTCAGGGATGGCTTCCTTATTTTTTACTTAGAAATGGGAATTTTAAATTGATTTTTTAGAGCTGAAAGGGGTAATATTTTTATATTAATGATTTTATTTTAGGTAATTTAAGGGTGAAGATTAATGAAAATTTGTCCAAAGTGTGGAACATCAAACGAAACGGATGCTAAGTTTTGCGTTAATTGCGGCGCATCATTAAAAGATGCTGTAAAACCGCAGAAGAAGGGTAAAAAACTTATTTTAATTTTAGTTATTGTAGTGATTGTCTTATTAGGGGCTCTTGCATTTGTGTTTGGAATGAATCAGAAACCAAAGCCAGCTAAGCCGGTCACAGCTCCTGCTAAAACCGAAAAGGCTGCTCCAAAGACTCAGACGGCAAATGATTCAAATCAGCCGCAACAAACCGCGAAGAATACCTCATCGACCAGTGATGGTCTGAATGTGGCAACGTTAACTCCGAAGCAGATTGCCGCGTTAGTAGCATACCATGGATCAACTTTGAATAATGATGATTGGCAAGCATGGTCAAATTATGAAAGTGCAATGGGGAACGGTCAAGGTTCAACAAACGAACTTTTTATTGTTAACCAATGTCCAGTTCAAATATCAAAGACTGGAACAGGCAAAATCTATTCATATACTGATCAGGGTGGAACGTTGAATTTCTATACTTTGAGTAACGATGGTAAGACGGTCTATATTTATGCTTGCGATTCAGATAGCAGTGACGATGTTCAACAGCCAATTGAGACGGTAACTTTGCAAGACATGGTAAATCAAGCTAATAGCGATTCAATGGCTAAAGAAATCATGAATGTTGCAAATTCGATTAATATTAAGGATTGTGAATAAAAAAATGAAGACTCACGCTAGCCTAACGCTAACATGAGTCTTTTTTTAATATCGAAAACAGCTAACTTCATGATCATCGACCATGCCAATCGCCTGAATTAACGATTGAATCGTCACTGGACCGGTGAACTGGAAGCCGTCCTTTTTCATTTGCTTGCTGATTTTGATTGAGAGTTCTGTTTTAGCGGGAATTTCACGATAGCTTTGATAATGATGCTTGATCGTTTTGAAATCAGTAAATTGCCATAAATACTCATTCAGTGATGTTGGGAGCTTTAGAACAATTTTGGCGTTGTTGATCGTCGCTTCGATTTTTTTGCGGTTGCGGATAATCGTTGCATCATGCAAGAGCGTTTCAACTTTTTCATCAGAATACTGACTGATTTTAGTAACATCAAAGTTATCGAATGCTGCTTTAAAAGCAAGACGCTTTTTCAAAATCGTATTCCAGCTTAATCCGGCTTGAAAGATTTCAAGGGTTAGAAGTTCAAATAATTTTTGATCATCATGACATGGAACTCCCCATTCATGATCGTGATATTCTTGTGCAAGCTGATTCTGAGTTGCCCACTGACAACGTGGTTTATCTGCCAAAGTTGAAGACCTCCTGGTTATTAATTTCTACTAATCGCGTACTGGTTAAACTAATTTGATTGGTTTCAATAAGATAGTTCATGATATTTTTCCAAGAACTCCAGCGATGTGCGGCTTTTGTTCTGAAAAGTCGACATCAATTTTAACCTTTTGAGAATTCGTTTTTGGAAGAACTGAACTAATAAATTTGATCCCGGAATCTGTTAACTTACAGTTGGTAAAATTAGTAAGACTGATTTTATTTGAATTATAAAAATTCGTGAAAATTTGAACTGCCAACTTTCCACCTAAATGATGGTAACACGTTCGTGCCAAATGGAGCTTTTGGGCAATTTTTCGATTAGAAAGATATTTTTGGACTTGGGTTCCAAGTGAAGAAGGATGCACACCTCGGGCACTGATCCAGTAATTTCGATTCGAAAAATTATATTTAGCGACTTTATCTTCGCTTTGTAATTGTAAAAGAATTTCTTGAATTTCCTTTTTTGAAGAAACTGATGGCAAAAATTTTTGAATTTCTTTTTCTGTTAAAAATTGATTACATGACAAAATACTGATGATATCGTCTTTCATTACTAAAAGCCTCCTTGGGATGTTATAAAAGATATTCAAAAAAGTCTGGTATCAAATTTGTAATTAAATTTGTTGGTTCATAGAGAACAAATTTTCCTTGGCGGTGGGATTTAATTAAGCCAGCTTCCTTTAAAATTTGTAAGTGTCGTGACACGGTAGACATTCCAATATTCATAATGCTCGTAAGTGTTGGGGTGGTCTGATGTTGGTTAAAAAGCTGGATTAAAATTTTTAATCGAATCGGGTCGCTTAAAGCACTGAAAACCTTTTGAAGCGTATCAAATTTGAACGAGGCATAATGTTGATTTTCAAAGCCATAGTTAATAACAACGTTATTTTTATATGGCGAAACAAAAAGGTGAGGCCATGTAAATGTACTTGGCAGAAGAAGGATTGCCCCAGTATTTTCCAAGTTAAATGTTTGATCAAAAGGTTTGGTAATTGTAATTTCATCATTATTCCAAAAGATTCGGTCGTTTTGAAGATCATTAATTAAAGTCTGAAACCCAGTTTGAAGTAATTGAGTTTCTCTTTCAATTTCGGCAGTCAATTTTGAAACAATTTTATTTTGATAAAAAAATTCATCAAAAATGGTTTGACGATAGTTTATTAAAAAACATTTGAAACGATCAAATACTTTTTGTGGATTAGCTTTTAAATCTTGAATCAAATTTGTTGCAGGTGTTGGTTTAAAATCTGCCCACTCAACTCCCTTTGCAAGAGTTGGAATAAAATCATTTTGGCGTTCATGGGATAGTTGCTCAACTTGTTGAATAACCCATTCTAAATCAAGGTGATCTAAATTAGCTAGTAATTGATTAAATTCACTATCAAGGTCGGTAGAAAATGACTGGAGATTGGGAATTAAAAATGAAGGTGTTCCCAATTCATATAAGATCTTAAAGTACTGGAGATCGACATACATTTCATCGGAAATTTTATGTTTGATTTGTAAAACCCAGTTTAAGTTTTGACCATGATGTTTAGGATTTAGCAGAACATGCAAGCTTCGAAAAAGTTCATTGACTGGTGACAATGTAAATTGAACTCGTTGAGTAAGGGTATCACTTGAAAGTTTGCTATAATTTCCAAATTTAATATGAACACTCATAAAAATCCCTCTTTACGTTTCAATTCGATATTCTTAGAATTGTTGGAATATATTTCGGTGGAATTTTAACATAATGATGTCTTCTTTAAAAGAAAATAATTGAAGGAGTTGTAAATATGTTAAATCGAAGCCAAGAAAGATTAGTCGTTATTGTCGCGGCGATTGGAATGTTTTTGTCGACTTTAGATACGGGAATTATCAACGTCGCATTGCCTTTTTTCAGAAGTTATTTTCACACCAGTCCAAATACGGTTGCATTAACGGTTATTGGATACACCACGAGCCTTGCAATTTTTATTATGTTATTTGGAATTTTAAGTGATCAAAAAGGAAAATTAAAAATTGCGCTTTGGGGAATGATAATTTTTATGGGAGCGTCGCTTCTGTGTGGAATCTCAACCCAAATTTCAGAAATTATCGTTTTTAGAATTGTTCAAGGAATTGGGGCAGCTGCATTGCAAGCAACGTCAGTTTCATTGATTACGACTCTTATTCGGCCACAAAATCAAAATAAAGCAATTGGAACGATTGGAATAATGATTGGTCTTGGTCCGGTTCTTGGACCTTCACTTGGTGGTTTATTGTTGTCGTTAGGGTCATGGAGGTTAATCTTTTTAATTAATATTCCGTTTACTTTAATTGGGATAATTTGCGAAGGATTGTTATTAAGAAACGTTTCAGAACAACTATATGAAAAGAAAATTGACTATCAAGGATTTGTTTTGAACGCATTGATGATTTCAGGACTATTAATTGGATTAAATCAACTTGAGAAGAACGATACGCGAAACTTAGGATTAATATTTATCGCGGCAGCGGTTGTGATTGCCTTTATTTTATATAACATTGAAAAGCGTAAAAACGATGCAATCATTGATATTAAGATTTTAAAAACTTCCAAGACATTAATTTTACTAATTCAAACAATGTTATTTGGTTTTGCTTCTGCTGTTATCTTCCTGTTACCGCCATTTTTCTTTGAAAATATTTTACATGTAGGTACTGGAATGACGGGGTTATTGGTTCTTGGAGCTCCAGTTGGAATTGCAATCTTTTCAAAGGTTGCTGGTAATTTAAACGATGGAACAAAAAACGTAAAGTTTAGCCTTATTGGGATACTTTTAATGCTGCTTTCGTTTGTTGGACTAGCAATGATTCCACCAAAACTGTCTCCTTTATGGATAACGGGATTGCTATTCTTATATGGAGTTGGTGGAGGATTCTTTCAGCCTTCAAATGTTGCAGCCTTAATGGGAGCTGTTGGTTTAGCTGAGCAAGGGGAAATGAGTGCCCTGCAACGAATGACTCAAAACGTTGCGATTGCTCTTGGAAGTTCGATTGGTTCAATTATCATGTATGAATTTGGAAAAAGTGAATATTTGGGAATCAAAACAGGATATTTAGTTACATTGATTTTAATTGGAGTAACTTTATTGATCAGTTTTCTTAAAAGAAAGGAGTTATAATTTCTATTTAAAGTGAATGTTACGAGTGGTAATCTCTGTTATCGTTTAAAAATATATTAATTTTAAAATTGAAATATGCTAAAATAATACGTGTTTCATCACTACTATTTTTTGAGGAGAATTATTATGAAAAACGTTTATTTTAATCATGATGGCAATATTGATGATTTAACTTCGCTTTTGCTTTTGTTGCAAGTCCCTGATATTCGATTGATTGGGATCGGCGTAACGGATGCCGACTGCTTCGTTGAACCGGCTGCTGAAGCATCGCGGAAAATGATCGACCGTTTCAATACGCATCATCAAGATGTTGAAGTGGCGCTTTCAAATTCGCGACCAAAGCACCCGTTCCCGAAAGAATGGCGGTTAAGTTCATACGCATTTAATTCTTTCCCGATTTTAAATGAAAAGGGAACAATTAAAACCCCGCAAGCTGCAAAGCCTGCTCATTTAGACATGATCGATAAAATTATGGCTCAAGACGAAAAGACAACGTTGATCATGACCGGTCCGTTATCTGATTTAGCCCGTGCATTGGAAATTGAACCCCGGATTCAGGATAAAATCGAAAAGTTATACTGGATGGGCGGATGCCTTGATGGTCACGGCAATGTTCTTGAACCGAGTTATGATGGAACGGCTGAATGGAATGCTTTTTGGGATCCGGAAGCCGTTAAAACAGTTTGGGATTCATCATTAGATATTCAAATGGTTGGTTTGGAAAGTACCGAGGAGTTGCCATTGAACGTTCAATTACGTGATCACTGGGCAAGTTTGCGGAAATATCCAGCAATGGATTTGATTGGCCAAGGATATGCGTTAGTGCTCAACTATGAAGCTAATTCAGTCTACTATCTTTGGGATGTTTTAACCACAATTTCGAGTTTGTATCCTGAAACGATTGAAACGAAGAAGGTCAAAAGCGATGTAATGGTTGGCGGACCAGCTGATGGGCGAACATACCCAACTGACGATGGCCGCGAAATCACATTGGTAACGAAAGCGTATGAAGATCGGTTCTATGAAATCATGGACCAATTGGCAGAATCAGCAAAATTTGAATAATTAAGTGAATAGACGAAAGTCCTGAACTGGCTCTTAAATGCCAATTCAGGGCTTTTTATTATAAAATTCTCATAAATTAAGCAAACCGATCAAACTTAATGCTTTGTTAAAATACCGATAATTTAGGAGCTAATTTAAAATCTATCCTTGACAGATTAAAATGTTATCATTAAAATTAATATATTTTAATTATTAGCTAATTAAAAATTAATCATAAGAGGGATGGTTTTATGAATTCTCAGTCGAGAAAGATTACATATGGCAGTTTGGTTTTGATGATTTTTTCAGCAATTTTTGGATTTAGTAATTCGATGACTGCCTTTTATCAAATGGGATACTCAAGTATTATTTGGTATATCGTTGCCGCCGTGGCATTCTTTTTGCCGTCAGCATTGATGTTTGCTGAATACGGAGCAACATTTAAGGAAGCCAAGGGGGGAATCTATTCATGGTTAAAGGGTTCAACCAATGAAAAGTTTGCTTTTATTGGAACTTTTATTTGGCTTGCTGCTTGGGTTGTTTGGTTGGTATCATCGACCCAGTTCTTCATCGTGGCAGTTTCAACTGCACTGTTTGGCTCAGATAAAACCCAAACGTGGGGCTTTGGTCCGTTTAATTCGAACCAGGTTGTCGGAATCTTAGGCGTGCTTTTTATTTTGCTAGTTACATTCTTGGCCAGCCGGGGAATTGATAAAATTGCGAAGGTCGCTACATTCGGTGGAATCTTTGCTTTTGGAATTACGCTGTTATTCAGTTTGTTCAGTATCGTGGTTTTAATTGCTCATCATGGAGTTTTAGCCCAAGGGATTACGGGAATCAAGAGCTTTACGAAGTCGCCGAACCGTAATTTTCAGTCACCAATTGCTATTATTTCGTTCTTAGTATATGCAATTTTTGCTTATGGCGGCCTGGAAACAACGTCTGGCGTGATTGATTCGGTTGATAAGCCGGAAAAGACGTATCCGAAAGCTTTGATCACGGTAATGATTTTAATGACGTTGTTCTATCTGATTTTGATTACAATGTGTGGAATTTCAACTAACTGGCATTCGGTTTTAGGAAAGAGTTCAGTTGACTTGGCAAACTGCGAATATGTTTTGATCAATAATCTGGGGATCGAAGTTGGAAAGGCCTTTGGATTATTCGGAACAGCAGCGCTTGGAATTGGAAAACTTTTCTCCCATATCACTGCATTGTCAGACGTTCTTACGGGATTAGGGGCCGCCTTTGTGATGATTTATTCACCAGTTAAGTCATTTGTACTGGGAAGCGATTCGCGCCTTTTGCCAAAGAAGATTACGAAACTGAACGATAAGGGAATGCCCGCCAACGCAATGTGGCTGCAAGCTCTTGTTGTCAGCCTGATCATGTTATTTGTAGCATTCGGTGGAAAAGCTGCAACTCAGTTCTATACGATTTTAACGGACATGATGAACGTTTCATCTTCAGCTCCGTATCTGTTTTTGATTGCTGCCTTCCCGTTCTTTAAGCAAAAGCAAAATCTCGACCGGCCGTTTGTCTTCTACAAGAATAAAAAGGTGGTTTGGACGGTTACAAGCATTGTGTGGCTTGTTGTTGCTGCCGGAATTGTCTTTACTTGCGTTGAACCAATTTTAAGTCATGATTATATGACTGCTTTCTGGACAGCATTCGGTCCGATCTTCTTTGGGGTTGTTGGCTGGATTTTGTATAAGCGGTCGGAGTCAAAATTGGATTAATGGATGAGAAGTAACAAAAAGAATACTGAATTGAGAAGCGATGTTGTGATCGCTTCTTTTTTCATTTTTAAAATTAATAAAGGATAATAAAAAAGGTGTGTCCCGCAAGATCACACCGCAATTAGATTATACTCATATCCTAATTGTTGATTTATAAGTTGTCAATACTAAACTTATTAATTTTAGTAATTTCGATGTCATTAAAAAGTTTATCAAAGATTTGTTTGTTAAATGAATTATCATTTTTGAGCTCAAAGATAATTTTTTTATATTCATTAAAGAAGCTTGATATTTCGCAATTAGCGAATTCTAATGACTTTAGAAAGTAGCATATTGTTAAGATATAATCTGTAATAGATTGAAACGTTATATCTACATCAACTAATAAATGTCGATTAAAGAACTGTCTGAGTTCTTTATTCAGCCTGTTAGTTTTAAACCGACAATCAAATATAACTTTATTATGTGCAACGGCATTTCTTAAATCTTTAAGCAAATAAACACTGTTAGTTATGAAGTGCCCTACAATTGTTAGACAGAAAACTAATGATTGTGAGGCACTTTTTGTATGGTTAAATATAAACCTGAATTAAAAGCGCAGATTGTTCATGAATATCTTTCAACTGCGCAGAGTACCTATGATTTAAGTAAGAAATACCATATTGGAAAAAGGCAAATCGCTAAGTGGATTCAAGGATACCGGTTGAATGGTCCTGACGTCCTCAAGCGGCGGCGACATAAACGGAATTTTACTGCTGATTTCAAAATAAATGTGATAAACTATTACCAAACTCACGAGGATTCGATGGCTGAAGTAGCGGCACGCTTTAACGTTTCACCGCCACAGATTTCTGTCTGGCGTTCAAGGTTTGAACGGGAAGGAATTACTGCCTTGAATCCTCAACCGAAAGGTAGGCCACCGAAAGTGAACCATCCTAAAAAACAACGTCGTCAGCTCGCACATCAAAGTGAGCTTGACCGCTTAAAAGAAGAACTAGCGAAGAAAAATCAGGAACTTTATGAAACCAAAATGGAGCGTGACATCTTAAAAAAATCGCTGACCCTGTTCGGACCCTCAAAGCCCGGAAGAAAACGCAAATAGTGGATCAGATCAGGGACGATCAAGAATCATTACCTAAAAAGCAACGTTATAAGATTGGTGATCTACTCAAGGCTATTATGCTTCCCAAGGCAACTTATCACGATGAGCGTAAACGGATTGCCAATCCTCATGATAAATACGCAAAAGCGAAGAAAATGATTCTTCAAATCGCACAACGCTTTAAGGTCCGAGGACGTTGGACTGCGGGCTATCGCCGGATTCAAGCCGAATTAGATAAAATGGAATTACATTTGTCTGGTGATACAATTCGTAAGCTAATGGGTGAACTAAACATTCAAGTAAGTCTCTATAACCGTCACCGTAACGGTAAATATTCGTCCTATCATGGCACGGTGGGTAAGATTGCAGATAATAAATTGAACCAAGAATTTAATGCGCACCAACCTTACCAAGTTATTCATACAGATGTTACGCAAGTCCGGTTGGCTAACCATCAATGGGCTTATATTTCAGTAATGATTGATGAAGCCAGTCAAGAGATTCTAGCCTTCCAGCTTAGTTCTAGTCCGAATAAAGAACTAATTATGCGCACCCTTGAAGAATTAATTGATAACTTACCTGATAGTGTCCAGCCAATCATTCATTCCGACCAAGGCTGGCATTATCAGTTAGCTTACTATACCCAAAAGCTAGCGGATTATCACTTTGTTCAAAGTATGTCCCGTAAGGGAAACTGCTTAGATAACGCTCCAGTAGAAAGTTTCTTTCACCTGTACAAAACGGAATTACTGGCCGGCTTTCCGCCATGTAAAGATATTACAGAATTAGGGAAACTTTCTCAAAATTATGTTCAATATTTTAATAACGTTAGAACGACTTTAAAAACAAAAGGCATGACTCCGGTTGAATACCGAAATCACGCCTTAGTAGCTTGATAATTTAATTTTGTCTAACTTTTGTCTTGCACTTCAGTTAATATATTGGGGCTAAATCTTGAATCATATATTTTTACGGCTTTACAAATGTTAATTCTCGTTTCTTCTGTTAAACAGGATAGAAATTTGCCTAAATCGCCAAAAGTAATCAATTCAAAATAGGCCCACAAAGGAATGGATTCGTTTTTGTGCATATAGTGTTGTGTTATGCCAGATTGACTATAATCTCTTGAAATAATGGAATCAATTCTGTTTTGTAGCTCTAAAATTGACTTATTTTGTTTTTTATAATTGGTATTTAAAATTTTTATGCTTTTTTCGATGTTTTGAATATTATGTTTTATAGAAGCGTCCTCTCCGTTATCAAATTCATGAGTATTTAATTTATTTTCAAAACCTTGTTTCTTTAATTTTAATTCCACGTTCTTTGAATTATACGATTTGTAAATATTATTTTTTTCATTATTTATAATCGAGTAAATTGACGATTCATTATTTGATACAATACATGTTATTACTCTTGCCTTAATAGCAGTTTCAAGCATCATAATTTTAGAATAAATTAGCGCTTTTAAGTTATTATCTAAACGGTAGATTTTCTCAATTTCATCGAAATTTTGAATGGGTAACTTATTCACTGGATTTTTTTGGAATAAGTATGCTTTATGTGAATGAAAATATCCCATATTTAGTAATTCTTTTTTCTGTCGCTCACTTTTAAGTTGAATTTGATGATTATTATTGATATGCTCAATTAACTTATCAATGTCTTTTCCAAGTTTTACTTTTTTCATTACAAGACCCCTTTAAAATAAAATGATTATTCCCAATTATATATAATTATTCAACTAGGATAAAGGTAAAAAAACATAATTTGAAAGTCAGAAAATAACTAATTAGTAATACTAAAGGATAAATAAAAAACTGCTAGCAATTAAGTTAACAGTTACGCCTTTGACTAAGATCTTTTGGCTAGGTTTATGGTGAAAAATTGTGATATTCTATGAAAACATATGAAATGATTAAAGTAATAAAAAAACCGCCATGCCAACCTGACATAACGGAACGAATAAATATTAATTGGGTATACTGGATTCGAACCAGTACATTAAGGATTCAGAGTCCTCTGCCTTACCAATTTGGCTAATACCCAATAAAACCTGACTTTCTTATCTTATTAAACTTTAAAATGAATGTCAAGAACCAACAAAGTAAATTTGAAATAAAATTTTTCTTTAAAAACCGCCACGATCCGGTATAATGAATTCAAAAGATGAAAAGGGGATTGAAAGATGCATAAGGTTTTGATCGTGATGCATGATCACGCCCATGATGATTACTATCGAATGAATAAGGTTGAGTTTGAAACTCTTCCAGCCGTTGGGCAGTATCTTTATAATACTGACGGGTTAGTTTATCAGGTCGAAGAAGTTACGAATTTTGCCGGTTACGTATCAAGCAAGGGTGCAGTGGCACTCGTTGTCGTTCATCAAGTTGAGAAAGAATTACCGGTCAACGATTTATACGGATTAAATATTGAAGAAAATTTAGATGATTAAAAAGCGCAGCTGCGAGATGGTCGCAGATGCGTTTCGTTTCTTACTATTCAAATGACAATTCAACCAAATAAGCCTTTTCCTTTAACAAATGAGCGGTCGTTGCCCAAACCTCATCAAAACTTGGACGTGGCTTACCGGTTGCTTCCCAATAATCAGCAAATAAATTAGGATGCGATTTAATAAATTCATTCGGGAGACGGTTAACCATCAATTTATTTGATGGGAAGTAAAAATCAGCGTGTTCAACCGGCGTTGTGTCAGGGATGAAAACCTGGACAACGTTTTTATACGGTGATTTGATTGCGATGATTAGTTCGGGATGCGTTTCAATTCGTTTTAACACATCATAAATTGGTTCAAATTCAAACTCGATCAACATGAAACCTTCTCTCAATGATATATTTTCATTTTAACAGGAAAGTCCAAAAAAAGATAATTAAGTTTATTCATAAAAACGCTTTTAATCGGTATAATTAAAAGTAGATGATATGAAAGGAGAGTTTAAATGGCAACGGTTCACTTTTACCTTGTTCGGCATGGACAAACAAAACTAAATCGCGCTGCAAGGTTGCAGGGGATTACCGACTCTCCTTTAACGGCAAAGGGAATTCGGATGGCCAAACGCTTAGGATATGAACTGCGCAACCTCGAGTTTCGGGCAGTTTACACCAGTGATTTGAAACGGACTCAAGCAACGGCCAAGTATATTTTAGAGGAAAATCAACGCAAGATCCCGCCAATTTATCGTGATCCGGATCTACGTGAAATGAGTTTCGGCCAGTTTGAAGAAGCCAAGAACATGAAATTGATCCCACAAGCATTACGGACCCTCGGATTGAAGAAAATTATCCGGGCCTTCTTGAATGAAGAGCACGTTGGCGAATTGATTCGGCTGTTTCGGACAATGGATGGAACGGAAGAGATTGAAAATGCAGCGCAGTTAAATACTCGCTTTCGCAGGGCATTGCGCATGATCGGCGATGAATATCAAGACCAGGAGTGCAATATTTTGATCGTTACTCATGGGTTGATCCTATCGAATTTTATCGAAAGTCTTTATGGGGAAGTGCCGTTATTTTTGGTTGATAATTCCCGGGCAAGTCTAGTTGATTATCAAAACGGCGAATTTAAAATCAGATATGTAAATCAGTTGAGACAGGAGGATCCAGATGAAGGCAGACAAAGTTAAGGCGCGAATGATGCAGATGGTTGATGAACAGATCGTTCCTGGGGTATCCTACGCTCATTTGCACGATGGACAAGTAGAAACGATGGTCTACGGCAATGCTGCCTTGGTTCCGCAAGTTCAGCCGCTTCGATGGGGAATGTTGTATGACATGGCCTCATTAACTAAAGTCGTTGGAACAACAACGGTGATTTTGAAAATGATCGAGCAGGGAATGATCACCCTTGATGACCGGATCGCAGATCATATTCCGCTTTTTAACGATCAGCGGGTAACGGTGCGCCATTTATTAACGCATACATCCGCAATTTCAGGATACATTCCGCACCGTAACCAGTTACCGCCGGACAAGTTACTTGCCGCTCTTGATTCACTTTCGGTGGGCGATTGGTTTGATCAAAAAGTTGTGTATACTGATGTCGGCCTGATCATGCTTGGACAAATAATTGAGAAATTTTACCAAGCACCGGTTCAGACGGCAATTCAAAATGAAGTTTTGATTCCGCTCGGATTAACTGAAAGTACCTTTGATCCGGTTAAAGAAAATTGTGTTCCCACGGAGATGACGGCTGATCGGGGGTTGATCCAAGGTGAAGTCCATGATCCCAAGGCATTTATCCTGAAGGAGCATTGTGGTTCCGCCGGTCTTTTTATGTCGCTTAATGATTTGATCAAGTTTGCGCAGTGGATCTTAGGGATTACTGAGAATGATCTTTTACAATGTTCAACGATTGATTCCCTTTTCAAAGATTGGACAACGCATTATTTAGGGAGATCGCTTGGATGGGACCTCCGCATTTCACCGGATCAAACGCCGTGGATCTATCATACGGGATATACCGGAACGTACATTTTACTAAGCAAAGCACGCCAAGAAGGATTGATCGTCTTGACGAACCGGGTTCATCCAACCGCGGATAACCAGGCATTTCTTGACTTCCGGGATCAATTAGTTGCGGATTTTATCAAATAGATAGCGTTTACATTTAGCGCTCTTCCTGATAGAATTAAGGTAAATCTGATCAGTGAAGAAGGAATTATGAATGGCAGAACCAATGTTTTTGAAACCATATTTTCAAGAAAAAATGTGGGGCGGTGACAAATTAGCAACAGAATTTAGCTATCAAATTCCAAGTGACCATACCGGGGAATGCTGGGCGATCTCTGCTCATCCGCATGGGCCCGCAACGGTTGAAAACGGGAAGTATAAGGGAATGACGCTTGACCAAGTTTGGAAAGACCACCGGGAAGTTTTCGGGAATGCTCAAGGAGATGTTTTCCCGTTATTGACAAAAATTTTAGATGCTAAAATTGATTTATCAGTGCAGGTTCATCCAGATGATGCGTATGCTGAAGAACACGAACATGAATTGGGCAAGGCGGAATGCTGGTACGTGATCGAGGCTGATGAAGGCGCAATGATGTACTATGGGCATAATGCTCAAAGTCGTGAAGAATTTGCGGAAATGATTCAAAAAGGCGAATGGGATAAGTTATTGCGGAAAATTCCAGTGCATGCCGGTGATTTTCTGTACGTTCCAAGCGGGACCGTTCACGCGGTTGGTAAGGGCATCATGGTGCTTGAAACCCAACAAAGTTCTGACACCACATACCGGATGTATGATTTTGACCGGGTGGATGCTTCAACCGGCAAAAAACGTGATTTGCACATTCAACAATCAATTGATTGCGCAATGATTCCGCACAAGGATCCAAAATTGAATCAAAAGCATTATCAAGTTGGTGACGTAGCAGTTACCCAATTCGTTTCAACTGAATTTTTTGCAGTTTATGAATGGAAGGTTGACGGCGGTCAAGGAACGTTTAGTCGCGGCAATGCGCCATACACATTAGTTTCAGTTCTTGACGGCGACGGCCAGATCGAAGTTGACGGCAAACTGTATGATTTGAAGAAGGGCATGCACTTTATCTTGCCGTATGACGTTAAGGAATGGACAATTCGCGGGAAGATGCAGATTATTGCATCAGAACCGGGTGAAAAAGCATAGTTAATATGACTAAGAGACTGTGACATAAGTTGCGGTCTCTTTGTTATTCCCGCATAATTGGGTTCCAAAACAAACGAGCTACGACGCGAAGCTAGTGAAGTTCGAAAACCTCCGAATCGATGCTGGCGCGATTCGTTCGCTTTTCTGCTTCCACCACGATCGTTTTGAACGTTTTGTCACACCTTCTTTTTTGTTAAAGTCTTTTTTGAAAATTCCCTTTTAAATGAAATAAGTTGTATACTTAACTATGTATTCTTTATATAAGGAGATTAATACATAAGCTATGAAAAAGAGAAATTGGCGGCTGGGAACCATTCTTGGGTTAGCAGTTGCGATGTTAACTGTTTTTGCACTTGGTTCTAACCGACCAAAACAGGGGACTTTCGCAGTCCATGCAGATGATGTTTCTACCAAAACGGGAAAGAAGACAACGATCACGTTTTGGAATGCAATGAGCGGAAGTGCTTCGACTGCATTGAAGCAGATGACGGCTGACTTTGAAAAAGCTCACCCGAATATCGAAGTCAAGCTTGAAAATCAAGGCGATTATTCTGATTTGCAAGGCAAATTAAATTCAACCATGCAAAATCCTTCAAACTTGCCAACGATTACGCAGGCTTATCCGCAATGGTTGTACACGGCTGCAACTAACGGCCAATTAGTTGACTTAAAGCCATATTTTGATAATTCGAAGATTGGTTTTGGTTCAATCCAACGGTCAAACATTGCCAAACCATTCCTTGAAGGGGCAACCATTAAAGGAAAACAATATGGGGTTCCATTTAACAAGTCGACGGAAGTCTTGTTTTACAACCCGGATCTTTTGAAGAAGTACGGGGTTAAGGTTCCCAAGACGATGGCTCAATTAAAGCAAGCCTCAAAGGAAATCTATGAAAAGTCAAATCATAAAGTTGTTGGGGCGGGCTTTGATGCGTTGAATAACTATTACGTCATTGGAATGAAAGGCTACGGCGATTCATTCACATCGAAATTGAACTTTGATTCAAAAGATTCAAAGAAAGTCATCAACTACTATGCTGATGGGGTCAAGGATGGCTACTTCCAAATTGCCGGCGCTCAAAAGTACATGTATCTTCCATTTACGAACGGGAAAGTTGCAATGTTTGTCGGCGCTTCATCATCTGAACAATACATTAAACCAACGCATGTTAATTATGCGGTGGCTGCCCGTCCAAGCAAGAGTAACTTGCAACAAGGGACAGACATTTACATGTTCAAGAATGCCAGCAAGGCTCAACGGACAGCGGCATTTGAATACATGAAGTTCTTAACCGAACCAAAACAACAGTTGTACTGGGCAAAAACAACGGGTTACATGCCGGTCAACAATCAAGTTTTAAAGAGTGACAGTTATAAGAACCTTGCAGGGACAAAGGTTCCACAAATCTTGTCAAATTCAACTGAAAACATGTTTACGATGCCAGTCGTTAAGAATTCAAATACGGCATTCGTTCAATTGAATCAAATTATGCAAGATATTTTGACTCATCCAAATAGTAATCGAAATCAGTTGATCAAACAAAATGCACAGAAATTAAAGAGTGCATGGAATCAATAACAAAAACTTCCTTCTGGAATAACCAGAAGGAAATTTTTTTATTTTATTCTTTTTTTGATTACTGGCAGGATGATTCCTAATCCGCCTAGGATAATTGGGGTAGCAAGATTTAAAGCAAATTGGAACCACCAGTTAGAAGAAAAAGTTTCAATATTTTTAGGAAGCATTCCAAGAATACTGACAATCAAGGTTATGGAAAAAATCCAAATTCCAAGGAATAATTGAGAAAATTTTTTCCAACGATGGATTGAAAGGTGTTTAATGAGAAAAATAAATGCTAGAAAAATAAATAAGAATTTAAACGGAATCACAACCGAGTTTAAATTCAGTAACCAGTTATAAAAATTACTGGCATTTTTAATTTTTAACGTTGGAATAATAACTAAAATTGCGCTTAGAATAACGGTTAGAAAATATCCGCCTATCGGTGCGCCGTGAGCGTTTCGTTTCATTAAGATACGTGGGATGAACCGTTGATTATTTTTGGCAAAAAGAATTCTTGCGGGCGCATCAATGGAAATAATCAATGCTGCAATTTGCGAAAGAACATTTGAAATTGCATATAAAATCATGAGTGAATTTCCTAAATGGAAAATGCGGCCTAATTTTTGAAAAGCCATGTATGCGCCGTTCATCATCAAATCTTGAGGAATCGCTTGGTCATTAAACAGAAAACTTAACGAAAACGTTCCAAGAATTGCTGATCCACCAACCAAAAGGGCGAGCAAAAGCATGCTTTTAGGAAATTCACGTTTTCCATTTTTAAGATTACCGATATACGGCGAAATTTTTTCTGTTCCGCCAACTGCAAAAATCAGCATTGAAAGTGTAGTGAAATATGCAGGCGTAAATCGCGGAAAGTAAGTTTGAACGTTATTGAGATGCGGAGATGCCGCTGGTAGATGCAGGATAAAAATGGCCGCAAATGAAAGCCCAATCAAGATGATTGAAATCAGCAGCAACGTAATTCCAGCAATATTTCCGATCAGACTTAAAACATGGATTCCTTTTAAAGCGAGCCAAACGAAGAAAAGTAAAATTCCAATGGAGAATCCAGCAATCATCGTTGATGGAAGTTGATTAACTGCATTTGCTTTGCCGGTAAACAGCCACATTAAGGAAACAAGAATTGTTTGGGGCTTTTGGGCAAGGTATGCAATGTTAACTGCCCAGTAAGTCCATGATGCAAGGTATGCAGTTTTGGCGTTGATCGTTTGATTGACCCAGGTGTTAACCCCACCATCGCTGTTAGGAAAAGCTGTTCCAAGCCGGTTAACGATGAATAAATACGGAAACAAGTAAAAAAGAATTGTAAGAATCCATGAAAAAATTGCATGAATTCCCTGTTGCGAATAGTTGTTAAAGATATTGTTGATACTCCACATTGAAGTAAATGCAATGAATGAAATGTTATACCATTTTAAATTTTGATTTTGTGTCTTCAATTATTAAACCTCCCATTATTTTAAATTGATAATGGGAATAAACATGACTGCATTAAAAACACCTCCTCGTTAACTTATTATTAGTAAGTTAACATAGGCCGTGAATGATTGTCAACTGCTTTTTTAGAAAATATTGGTTGGAAATTAATGGTAAAATTAAGAAAAAGGGGGGGAAAATGTATGAAATCCAAAGATTCAAAATTTACCCGCTATTTAAAATACGGGCGCATGAGTGTTCAGGGCGAGAAGAAGAAACATTCAATTTTGATTTACTATGATACGCAAGAACATCGCTTTGTAAAATTTCACGCGTCAGCAAAAACTTCCAGAAAAATGCTGATTTACAATATGATTATCCTGGGAATTGTTTTGATTTTGATTTGTTGGGATGAATTAATTTCGTGGGTTACCCCATACTATTATTCAATTAACACCAAAGAGACGGCGCTGATGCAATGGTTAAACTCATTTGAATGGAAGTTTCATTGGTGGCTGGGAATCCTTGCGGGAGTGCTTGCCGTTGGATGGTATTTGTTTAACCGCCATGTTGATTCGAATGAATTCGAGGATCCAGTCGGGCTAAAAGACGTTGCTGATTCTAATAAGGATTACGTTTTTATGTTTCTCGTTATGCTGTTGTTTGACTGTTTTTTCATTTGGATAATATACAGCGATTCGGATTATCCGTTTCCCAATTTAGGGCTAAGCGACGTGTTCACGGTTTTCTTGGTAATTCTTTTTACAATTTATTTCTTTTGTATCGTTGTTGAAAGCATGATTGCGTATTGTAAATATTTGTGGAATGTGAAAATTAGGAAAAAATAAAGGCATCTTTTCGGACAATTTCCGAAAAGATGCCTTTTTGTTAGGCAATCGACTATTTCATTTTCTTCTTGTTTTCCATAATTCCATCGATCAAACCATAATCAACGGCTTCTTGAGCAGTCATGAAGTTATCCCGATCGGTGTCGGCGTTGATCTTTTTGATTGATTGACCAGTGTGATCAGCAAGAATTTGGTTGATCAACTTGCGGGTCTTAAGAATGTGTTCAGCTGCAATTTGAATTTCAGTTGATTGACCTTGAGCACCGCCAAGTGGTTGGTGAATCATAATTTCTGAGTTTGGCAATGCAAACCGTTTGCCCTTTGCTCCAGCGGTTGCAAGAATTGATGCCATTGATGCAGCCATGCCCATTACGATTGTTTGAACGTCAGCGTTAACGAAGTTCATGGTGTCGTAAATTGCAAGCCCAGCTGAAACAGAACCACCGGGTGAGTTAATGTACATGTAAATATCTTTTTCTGAATCTTGGGCATCAAGGAAAAGTAATTGGGCGATAATGGCATTTGCCATGTCGTCGTTGATTTCACCTGATACCATAATGATCCGGTCCTTTAACAAACGGGAGTAAATGTCATAAGCACGTTCGCCTTGACCAGATTGTTCAATAACTGTTGGAACTAAATTCATGAGAATTTGCCTCCTTAAAATAAAGTAACTAGTTTGAGTTTAGCACACAAAACTGATTGATTACATTCTAACCCTTTGGTCAAAAAAGGTCAAATAATAAATTAAAAGGAAACAAAGCCCGTGATTAAAAGATTTTAATAAAATAATGAACTGAATATGATAAAAATATGTCAAAAAGATTATAAAACGATTAAAAAGAATGGTATACTTAATTTAACGTTAATTAAAGGAGATGGCGAAATGTCAGGAATGCCCGCGTTAAATGACCCGGCGCTTCATTGGGAAAGCCGGTATAAACGGAACTGTTTTGTGTACATTGTAATTTATGGTTTATTAGGTGCGGTTACAGGGATCACCAATAATACCTTGGTTTCATACCTTGACCTTGCTGCGCCGAAAGTTGTTACCGGACTGAATATTTATACTGCGATTGGATCAGTTTTAATGGCAATTATGCTGATTTACATTCACAAGACCGGATATAAAAAAGTTTTGGTCGTTGCTCCAATTTTAACGATTGCAACGATGTTAGCAATGATTTTTACTGAAAATACGCAAATTATTGCGATTTCCTACGCATTATTGACTGCCGGAGTTGGAATTTACGACTTCATGTACCCGTTAATGTATTCAGTTTATGTTCCGCGGAAAATTCGGACATTCATGATGTCAGCTGTCATGATCACGAACCTGGTTACCCAAGCAATCGTAACGTTCTTTGGTGGAAAAGTTGTTGTTTGGGTCTTCAGTAAGATCATGGGGATCGGTTACGACAGGGCTTCAGTTTTGTCAGGAAACCAAGCTCACATGAAAGGCAGTATGTTACATAACTACATCACATCATACAAGTCAGTGATTTACATTGCGATTGGTTTTACCGTTTTAGCATTTATTTGCTCATTGTTCTTGAAAGAACGGCCAAGCGATTACACAGAAACGGAAGCCGAACTTGCTGAACGGAAAGCTAAGAAGGCCGTTAACTTTAAGATGTTGGCGCAAAAGGACATTGTCTTATTCGTTACGTTCCTTGCTTTAATTCGGGTAGGGGCATACTTGGTAACACCATACTTCCCAATTTATCTGAATAACTTCTTGCATATTCAACGGGGAACCGTTTCAACAATTATTACTTTGCAAACCTTTGCGATGCTGATTGGTTACACATTTGCACCGTGGTTGGAAAAGAAATTCGGTTCAATTGTTTCAATTTCAGTTATGACGCTTTCGTGCACGCCATTGATGTTGCTGATGGCTAAGGGGAATATCTTCGGCAGCAACGTGGCAATTGCAATCGGAATTGTTTTGTTCCTCCGTTCGGGCTTGGCCAACGCTTCAATGCCGGTTCAACAGTCATTGCAAATGGCGCTTGTCCCGAAAAACTTACGGCCCGCATTTAGTTCATTAACAACGATCGTCAATGCGGTTGTCGGAATCGGGGTTGGATTATTTACGTCATTATTCTTACTGAAAGATCCATCAGGCTATGCGATTGCATATTACATCGCAGCTGGATTCTACGTCGTGGCATGTATTCTTCTCTTGATTTTAAAGAAGAAATACAACCGAATCATGGAAAAGGAATCTGAAGAAGAAAAAATCGAACGTAAGCAAGAAGAACAAGCGGAGAAAAAAGAAGAACAGGAAGCTTAGAAAAGGTGGGGTTGTGATTTATATCACGGCCTCTTTATTTTGTGCATAATCGGGTTCCAAAACAAACGAGCTGAGTGGAAGTTCGAAAACCTCCGAATCTATGCTGCGCGATTCGTTCGCCTTTCTGCTTCCACCACGCTCGTTTCTAACGTTTTGTCACACCTTGATTTTTTTAATAATTAGCGTAAAATATCTTCCTGATATGACTTAAGTCAAAATAAACAATGCCTGTGAGCATTAATTTTGGAGGAAGATATTTATGGATAATTCAAAACCAACCAGTCTCAGTAAGGATCAAAAGCGTGTAATTGCGTCTACTGCGACTGGTTTTTCTTTTGAAAACATGGACTTTAACTTCATGTCTTTCGCTTTGACTTCCGTAATTGCCAGTTTGGGAATTACGACGACTCAAGCCGGGATGATCAACACGATCACCAACCTTGGAATGTTGCTTGGGGGATTGATTTTTGGAATCCTGAGCGATAAGTATGGCCGGGTAAAGATTTTCTCATATACGATCTTTATTTTTGCCGGCGCAACAGCGTTAATGTACTTTGCAAATAGCTTTACGATGGTTTGCATTTTGCGCTTCCTCGTCGGCTTTGGTGAAGGTGGGGAATACGGTGCCGGAATGGCAATGATTGGTGAGTATTTCTCAGCTAAGCGGTATGGCCGGATAACGGCGATTGCAAGTATCGGCGGCCAACTTGGGGGCATCATTGCTGCGATTTTATCAGCATTGATCTTACCGCACTTTGGTTGGCACGTCTTGTTCTTAGTCGGGGTCTTCCCAGTGATCTTAGCGTTCTTTATTCGGCGGAATTTAAAGGAAAGTCCGACGTTCTTGAATAACCAAAAGAAAGCAGACAAGCCGAAAGTTTCATTCTCACGGTTGTTTGAAACTCCTCAACTTGCCGGGCAAACGATTGGTTTGATTTTCATGCTGATCGTGCAAACGGGTGGTTACTACGGCCTGATGAACTGGCTTCCAACCATCGTGCAAAAGCAACTCGGCATTACTGTTCGTGGATCATCATTATGGATGGTAGCGACGATTATCGGAATGTGCATTGGAATGCTTGTTTTCGGAAATATCTTAGATTACTTTGGTCCGCGGAAGTCATTTGGCTGCTTCTTGATTGGGGCTGCATTTGTGATTTATGCGTTGATTCAAGCCCGCAACATGATCGAGTTGGTTATTTTAGGAGCGATTGTTGGTTTCTTCGCAAACGGAATGTACGGTGGCTATGGCGCTATTATGACATACCTGTACCCAGCTGACATTTCAGCAACTGCGAATAACTTGATCATGAATGTCGGAAAAACGGTCGGAAGTTTTTCAACAATTGTAATCGGCTTTTTGATGAGCAAGTACTCAATGAATGTCGTAATGGGCTTCTTATCAGTAATGTATCTTTTAAGTTTTATTGTAATGCTGCTGATTCCTGGATTAAAAGAAATGGGAAAGAAGAAAGCGTAAAGCGAAGGTGTGACAAAACGTTAAAAACGAGCGTGGTGGAAGCAGAAAAGCGAACGAATCGCGGAGCATAGATTCGGAGGTTTTCGAACTTCCACATAGCTCGTTTGTTTTGGAACCCGATTATGTGAATATAATAAAAAGGCTGCGTCTTAGTTGCGACGCAGTCTTATTTTTAACCTCGAAAATAATTTAAAAAGTAATTAATAACCCGAAAAATCAGGTAAATAATCGCACAAATTACGAAGAGTTTTAAAATAATGTACAGGATCGGAATGTACCATAATTCAGTTTTAAAAAGCGCGAAAACGGGGTGGATTCGGTGGTAAGTTCCAGTGTGCGGATTTAACCCGATCAAAAGCTGAATTCCAAAAATGATGACCCCAAGAATAACGCTGAGTTTGAATTGTTTATGGTTAATCAATATGATCCCTCCCTCACGAGTTTCATTATAATATGAAAGGGTTTGAAAGAGAATATCAAATTCAAAAACGCAACCGAATTTTAAAATCAAAAATTTTTGATTATATTATTGACAACGCTTACATAGTGATATATATTATCAGTGTAAGGTATTTAATAATTTACCTTCTAATCAATTCTCTTTCTCTCTTATGCCGAGGTTGTGACAGTTGTCATAGCCTCTTTTTTATTGCTTCATTTTTTTGTACACTGGAACTAGGAATTTAAATGGAGGGATCGCCATGAAGAGTCATGAAACGTTAACGTTGATTGAAGAAATTACGCGCAATGATGGTTCGCGGTATTTTGAAATTTCAAACATTGTTCAAAATGGCCGGGCAGAATTAGCGGCGATTCGCGGTTTTATTAAAGAAGTGCGAATTGTTCAGTTAAACATTCCGCGTTCAAAAAACGTGATTGCATACGAAAATTACATTAATGAAAATTTTGAAATGCCAGAAGAAAATTTTGACCATTTTGAAGAGTGGAAACGAACACCGGAAATGGAAGAAGTTGTTGAAAATATCCTGCATGAAAATCATGTTGCTTAAAAAGCAAGGGTGTTTTTCCGAAAAACACAAAATGACGGTTTCGCAACCGCTTAAATGTGTGGTAAAATAATGGCGTACTCGTAAGAGTAATTACATGTATATTTTTAGGAGGCTGTTTTATGTCAGTATTCGTAAACGGTAACGCAATCTACAACGATGCTCGTAAGGGTCACTACGCTGTTGGTGCGTTCAACACAAATAACTTGGAATGGACACGTGCTATTCTTCAAGCTGCCCAAGAAACAAACACACCTGTTTTAATTCAATGCTCAATGGGTGCTGCTAAGTACATGGGTGACTACAAGTTAGTTAAGAACTTAGTAGAAAACGAAATGCGTGTTATGAACATCACAGTTCCAGTTATCATGCACTTAGACCACGGTAACTATGAAGCTGCTAAGGAATGCATTAAGGCTGGTTACTCATCAGTTATGTTTGATGGCCACGACTTACCATTTGAAGAAAACTTAGAAAAGACAAAGGAAATTGTTAAGTTAGCTCACGAACGCGGCATTTCTGTTGAAGCCGAAGTTGGTTCAATCGGTGGTACAGAAGACGGTATCACAGGTGCCGGTGAATTAGCTAGTGTTGAAGAAGCTAAGACAATGGCTGCAACAGGCGTTGACTACTTAGCATGTGGAATTGGTAACATCCACGGCAAGTACCCAGAAAACTGGCAAGGTCTTAACTTCGACCGTTTGAAGGAAATTGCTGACGCTGTTGATACACCATTAGTATTACACGGTGGTTCAGGTATCCCTCAAGAACAAATCGAAAAAGCAATCAGCATGGGTATTTCAAAGGTTAACATCAACACAGAAAACCAACTTGCCTTTGCTGCTGCAACTCGTAAATACATCGAAGCAGGTAAGGATGAAGAAGGTAAAGGTTACGACCCTCGTAAGTTACTTGCTCCTGGTACACAAGCAATCGTTGATACAGTTAAGGAAATCATCGGCTGGCTTGGTACACCATCAATTAAATAACCGATTATTAATTGACATAAATAAAAAAGCTGCGATTTTAAATCGCGGCTTTTTTTTGTTGTCTTTGATTTGGAAATAAATCAAACATAAAAATTTAGAGGTTGTGACATAAATCACAGCCTCTTTGCTATATCTGCATAATCGGGTTCCAAAACAAACGAGCTGAGTGAAAGTTCGAAAACCTCCGAATCTACGCTGACGCGATTCGTTCGCTTTTCTGCTTCCACCACGCCCGTTTTTAGCGTTTTGTCACACCTTCTTAATTCAATTAAAATTCTTCAACAGCTGGTTTTTCACCATCATTGATGAAGTATACCTTATACCATGTTAAGAACGTGTAAACATTCCAAATTTGCTTCCGGCTGTCGTTCTTACCATCATAGTAATCATCGAGCATCTTAAGCAATTTGTCTTGTTTGAAGAATTCCTTAACGTAATCTTGTGAGAATTCATCCCGCACGATCTTGTAGTACTTTTCTTCGTGTAACCAGTCCCGAATAGGGGTTGGGAAACCAAGTTTTTCACGGTTATACCATTCTTTTGGTAAGTGGCGTTTAGCAGCTTGCCGGAATGCATACTTCGTGTTCTTTGAGTTGATCATGTACTTGGTTGGAACCTTTTCTGAAACCTTAGCAACTTCGACATCAAGAATCGGAACTCGGGCTTCAAGGGAAGCGGCCATCGTCATCTTATCAGCCTTTAATAAGATATCGCCAGGCATGAAGTGGTGCAAGTCAAGGTATTGCATCTTCCGAATTTCAGCAGTTTGGTCTTCAACTTTTTCGTATGTTGGCCCAATGATTTGTTGAATCGTTGGTGCGTCTTGATAATCGTCTTGCAAGAATTCGGTTGCTTCTTCCGGTTCAAAGACCCGTGAATCACCGATGAAGAAATCTTCAGCAGGGGCGATTGATGTGTACAAGTGAGCCTTGCCGTGGAAGTCCTTGTCCCGAATTGAATCAGCAATTTTCTTCCGGGTCTTGCGTGGCAACTTCTTCAATGCTTCAGCAATCAACCGGATCATCCGTGACTTGGTCCAGAAACCGTATGCTTGGTAACCACCGAATAATTCGTCAGCACCTTCACCACTCATGACAACCTTAACATCCTTGGCAGCAAGTTTTGACAAGAAGAACAATGGAATGCATGAGAAGTTTGAATCTGGTTCATCAAGGAAGTATTGAATTTGAGCAAAGTGACTGAATGCGTCATTGGCATCAATTGTTTCGGACTTCATGTTTGTTCCTAATTCCTTTGCCAAGTCCTCAGCGTCATTGATTTCGTTAACTTTTCCGCGATCAAAGCCAACTGAGTACGTTGTATGCGGCTTAAGAACCGAAGCAACGTAACTTGAGTCGACCCCACTTGAAAGGAAAGCCCCAGTTTTAACTTCCTTATCAGTGATTGAGTGGGCCTTTACTGATTCAACAACGGCATTGTCGATTTCATCAGTAATTTCACCTAATGATTCGTTTGAAGGTTGAGCCTTGTAATCGAAGTATTGGTGAATGTCCATTGTCCCATCACGATAGATGAAGTAATGACCTTCCTTTAATTTATATACACCTTTGAAGAATGTTTCGTTCAATGCTGAGTATTGGAATGTCATGAACGGTTTCAAGGCTTGCTTATTAAGTTCCTTCTTAAAGCCTGGGTGACGTAAAAAACTCTTGATTTCAGAACCATACATGAAGGTATCACCCATTTGAGTGTAGTAAAATGGCTTGATTCCGAATGGATCACGCGCACCAAAAAGTTCCTTTGTCTTGAAATCGTAAATGACGAATGCAAACATTCCGCGTAATTTCTTTAAAATGTCTGTTCCGTATTCTTCGTATCCATGAAGAATAACTTCCGTATCAGTATGCGTTGTAAATTTATGCCCGGCAGCAACCAGGGCTTCACGGAGTTCTTGGAAGTTGTAAATTTCACCATTAAATGTGATGACCTTTGATTTGTCTTCGTTAAAGATTGGTTGCTTTCCTTCGTGGACATCGATGATGCTTAACCGCCGCATTCCGATGGCAACATTTTCGTCAACGACTTGACCGCCGCTATCGGGACCACGGTGTTTGATTGCATCCATCATTTTAGTTAAAATGGGGCGTTTTTCATCAGCACCCATTGAATCATTTATGAATCCTGTAATTCCACACATAATCAAATTCCTTTCTTATATATGAACGAATTATATCGCTATTACTGTAAATAATAAAGCATATTTCAATTGTTGCAACCATTAAATCGAAATCTTGGCGATTTATTAAGGAACTTCGCCCGTCTTTTAATGGCGAAATATGCTAAAATATCAATATTAAGTGATTGAAAGGACGGAATTGATATGGCAGAGGGAAAACGCCGGTTTAAGGTTCAAATTGACGGCGAAGAATTTACGATTATTGGGAAGAGTACCCCTGAACACATGAATGCGGTAATGGAAGTTGCAAACCAAGAATTGGCAACGATCAAAAAAATGATGCCATCCCTTTCGGAAAAGAAGGCCGCATTACTTTTAGCAATCAACGCAGTTTCAGATCAATTAGAAAAGCAGGAAGAATTAGATAAGTTGCAACGGAAGATTGAAGATCAGACAGACTAGGTGATTAAATGTTAACGTTAATTATCGTTTTATTGTTGATTTTAGCTTTTCGCTTTGGCCTTAAGCGTGGGCTTTTGATGACGCTGTTAAGTGTTGCAGGTTACGTTATTGTTTTTTTGCTCGCAATCTTTTTAGCCAAACCGATGGGCGCAGCTTTAGCAACGATGATGCCGGCACTCTGGAAAAATTCGATTTTTTCAGGAATGTTTTATAACGTGCTTGCATTTTGGATCATTGCAATTGTCGGCAGTATTATTTATCGCTTTTTAGCACGGACAGTCAACGGGATTACCAAGTTACCATTAATTTCGCAGGTTAATGCCTTGGCGGGGGCAGCCCTATCAACGATTTTAATGTACGTGGTAATTTTCTTTGCGCTGTTATTGATGGCAGCATGGCCAAGTCAAAACGTGCGGGCCACGGTTCAACAATCGCCGGTTGCTGAATGGATTTTAAAGAAAACACCGGTGATCTCACAGCAGATAATGAATGACTATAATGATCAAAATTAATTCTAGAAGGGAGGAGCAGAATGAATAGCAAAATTTTAAAGACATTAGAGTACGACAAAATTCGGCAACAAATCGCAGAATATACGGTAACTGAAAACGGGAAGAAACTTGTCGAACGAATGAAACCGCAAAGCGATTATGAGCGGATCGATGAATTACTGGATGAAACCCAGGATGGAGCCGATATTTTGCGGTTGAAGGGCGGAATCCCGATGCCGAAACTGCTTGATATTCGGATGCAGTTAAAACGGCTTGAAATTGGCGCAACCTTGAACGGAAAAGAACTTGCGATGATCGCGAAGGTTTTGCGGGCAACGAATGCCGTTAAGGCCTTTTTTCGGGAATTGCTTGATGACGAAGTGGTTTTACAGCGCCTCTATGATCTGAATGATCAGCTTGAAACTTTGCCGGAGGTTGCTAAACGCTTATTAAATTCAATTGAAGGCGACGGGCATGTGACGGACGATGCGTCGAGCTTATTAAAGAGTTTACGACGGCAAATTGAAAATACGGAAGCCGAGATTCGGGATAAACTTTCAAGCCTGACGCGCGGAAGCAAGTCAAAATATTTAAGCGATTCGCTGGTTACGATCCGGAACGACCGTTATGTAATTCCGGTCAAAGCTGAAAATCGCGGTCAATTTGGCGGGGTCGTTCACGATCAAAGTGCTTCAGGGCAAACCCTATTTATCGAACCGCAAGCAATTGTCGATTTGAATAACCGGTTGAAGCAGCAACAATTAGCTGAAAAAGAAGAAATTCAACGGATTTTGCGCAAATTGTCCGAACTGATCGCCCCGTATACGAATGAACTTTCTGAAAATGCGTGGATTTTAGGCCGGATGGACTTTATTAATGCCAAGGCCCAGTATGCTCACGAAATTAAGGCAACGTTGCCTGAAATTTCAGCTGAAAATGACATTTATTTGCGCCAAGCATGGCACCCGCTCCTTGATCCGAAGACGGTGGTTAAAAATGACATTTCGCTTGGCAAAGATTATCAGGCAATCGTCATCACCGGACCCAACACTGGTGGGAAAACCATCACGTTAAAGACATTGGGATTGATTCAATTGATGGGACAATCTGGCCTATTTATCCCAGCAGCTGAAGAAAGTCGGATCGGTGTTTTTGATGAAGTGTTTGCTGACATTGGTGATGAACAGTCGATTGAACAAAGTTTGAGTACCTTTTCATCACACATGACCAACATTGTTGATATTTTGAAGCATATTACTTCCCAATCACTGGTTTTATTTGATGAATTAGGTGCCGGAACTGATCCCCAGGAAGGGGCAGCCTTAGCAATTGCAATTTTGGATGCGGTCGGAGCACAAGGAAGTTACGTTGTGGCAACGACGCACTATCCAGAATTGAAGTCTTATGGCTATGAACGGCCGCAAACGATCAATGCGTCAATGGAATTTGACAGTGAGACCCTGCAACCGACATATCATTTGTTGATTGGAATTCCGGGACGCAGTAACGCATTCGATATTTCGCAACGGCTTGGGTTGCCGGAGATGATCGTTCAATCGGCCCGGCAGTTAGTTGCTCAGGACAGTCAGGATCTAAACGAAATGATTGCTGATTTGGTCAAAAAACGGCATGACGCCGAAGAAAAGCAGGCTTTTTTCAAGAAACATTTGAAAGAAGCCGAAAAATTGCATCATGATTTGGAAAAGGGCTTTGAAAAATTTGAAAGTCAAAAAGAAAATCAGTTGAATCATGCTCGACAACAGGCTAACCAAATCGTAAACGATGCGCAACGCAAGGCAGACCAAATTATTGCCGATTTACGGAAGATGCGGACGCAAAGTGCCAGCGCCGTTAAGGAAAATGAGTTAGTTGATGCGAAAACAAAGCTGAATAAGTTGGAACAGCCAGTTAACCTTAAAAAGAATAAGGTTTTGCGGCGGGCCAAGAACCAAAAAGAATTTCATGTTGACGATGACGTGCTGGTCAAATCATACGGTCAGCGGGGAGTCTTGCTCCGGAAAGTTGATGACCATCATTGGGAAGTTCAGCTTGGAATTTTGAAGATGAAAATTGATACGGATGATCTTGAAAAGGTCAAGGTTGATGATCAGCCCGCAACGCATTCGAATGTAAGTGTTAAGCGCAGTTCATCATCGGGATTATCAACGAGTCTCGATCTTCGGGGACAGACGAAGGAAGAAGCCTTGATGAGCGTTGACCGGTACATTGATTCAGCGTTGCTTGCCGGTTACCCATCAGTGACGATCATTCACGGAAAGGGAACCGGAGCTTTGCAACAGGCAATCAAGCAGTATCTTTCAACCAACCCATCCGTTAAGAGCTTTAATTATGCGTCGCCGAATGCTGGTGGCGATGGCGCGACGATTGTGAATTTTAAGTAGAAGGGGTGATTCGATCACCCCTTCTTTTTTCAATGCTTTATCTTGTACTTTTTCATTAAAAAAGCGTAACTTAATAATTGGAAATGAATAAAGGAAGAGGTAAGATGAATGATTGACGTTACTTTACTTGGAACGGGTGGCAGTATTCCACTTCCAGATCGTTACTTATCATCAGCAATTATTGAATATAAAGGCCGGAAAATTTTGATGGATGCCGGTGAAGGAACTGGCGTTTCAATGCGGGCTGTTCGGAGCGGATTCAAATCCCTCGATGTAATTTGCATTACCCACTTGCATGGGGATCACGTAATCGGATTACAAGGAATTTTAGGAACGACCAGCAACACTGGCCGGACAGAACCAATCACGATCATTGGACCAAGGGGAATCAAAGACGTTATGAAAGGTTTCCGGGTCATCATGCCATGGTTAAACTATGACATTAACATTATTGAAGATCCGACTCCAGGTGAACCAATTGTAATCAATAACAAATACATTCACGGTGAATTGTCAATTTCAGCTTTGCCAGTTAAGCACACACGGCCAAACTTTGCATACCGGGTCGACTTAAAGCGGGAACCAAAATTTGATCCGCAAAAGGCAAAGGCTAACGAAGTCCCGCAACGCATCTGGGGTGATTTGCAACGCGGTCAAAAACCAGTTGAATACGAAGGCAAGACTTACACTCCAGACATGGTTCTTGGTGAAGCGCGGAAAGGCATGCGGGTCAGCTGGGTAACTGATACGCGGCCAACCCCTGAAATCCCAGGATTCATTGAAGGTTCAGATTTACTTTTGAGCTGTGCAAACTTCGGTTCAAATGATGATACCGAAAAGGCCAAGAACAAGATGCACATGACATTTGCAGAAGCAGCAACGCAAGCCAAGAAGGGCCACGTTAAGGAAATGGTCTTGACCCACTTCTCACAAGCAATGCGTGATCCTGAAAAATATGTAAAGAACGCAACGGATATTTTCCCGAATACGGTTATCGGAAAGGATCACATGCACTTTACATTAAATTACGATCAAGACTTTGCTGAACCAACAATGATTGAAGAAAAAGCTGATACAAAAGAAAATGATTAGTTTCGATTAAAGCAAAACGCGGTAGTCAGAGATGACTATCGCGGTTTTTTTACGATTGCAACTGCTCCCAAGTTGACGAGATAGATTTTTGAAAATAAAAAACCTAACTGTGAATTAACAGTTAGGCTGAAAGTTATTAAGGGCTTAAATTATTAGTATTACGAAAATTTAATCACTAGTTTTTTACCGATTGCATTTGCAATTTTAGTTAAAGTATCAACGCTTGTATTAGAGCCACTTTCAATTCGAGCAATTGTTGATTGAGGAATATTAGAGATTGCAGATAATTCTCTTTGAGATAGACCTTCGCTTTTTCGAACTTCAGATAAAGCAATTGCACTTTCTAATTTTGTCGTTTCATTGTCAAATTCTTTTTTTAATTCTGGATCCTTGAGTTGTTCATTTAAATAATCTTCAAATTGAATATTACTCATAATTATTTCCTCCTATTTTCTAGATATTCTGAACGTAGGTCTTTGGCATGATTGATCTCGCGTTGGGGTGTTTTCTGGGTCTTCTTTGTAAAACCATGAGTGATAATATAGTGATTATCTTCCACATGAAAGTAAAGACCGCGTTGTTGGTTATTGCAAACGCGAGACCGAACTTCATATAAGTTTTTATCAATCCGTTTAACCCAATTATGTTGGATGCCAGTACTAATTCCCTGAATGGAAATCATCTTAATGATAGCCAGTAGTCTTGCTCGCTCCTTTTTGTTAAGACTTTCAAGGTACTCTAAAAATTCTGTGTGCCCATTTGGCCGAGTATAAAATTCAAAAATTACTTTTTCCATGATTTTATGATAGCGTATATAGGTTCAATAATCAATTTGAGATATTTTAAATTGTTAATAAAAATCCAACCGTTGCATGATACGGTTGGATTTGTTTGAAAGGATTAATCTTCTTTATCAGAATCAACCTTTTGGGCTTCTTTTTGAATTTTATCAAATTCAATCATTGAGAATGGTTCGACATCCGTGCTTTCTGGTTGAACAGGGGCGTGCGAATCAATGATGACGTTGATGGTAACGACGTCCTTTTTGTCGTCTGTTTTTTCGACCTTCGCTTCAGTTGTGAAGTTGCTATGTAACTGGAACGTTTCAGCGATAAAACCAGCTTCAAGTTGGAAGTCGGGCTTTTCCGTTGCACCAAATCGGAGTTTGACCGGATCACCGCTTAACTCAAAGGAGTGTTCTTCTTTTTTTGACTTGGTGTGGGTTAGTGTTCCCCAGCCGGCATATTCGAAGAACAAACGCAAATCGTTATCGGTTGCGAGCAGTAATTTACGCGCCAAAAGTTTTCCGGCCCAATACATGATATCGTCATTATTGCCGACTAATGACGGAATCAAAACGTCGCGCAAAAGTTCACTGCCAAGGGTGGTTCCGGTTTGATGACCTAATACTTGATTATAAAAGTCTTTTTTCATAATTAAGCTCCTCTAAACTTATCGTTATGTTTAATTATACCTTTTTAAAGGTAAAAATTCTTACTAATTTGGAAAATCAATGATAGAATAAGGATAAATTTAAGAGATGGGGAATCAAAATGCCGAAGATTTTAATTGCAACCAAAAATCCAGGAAAAGCACGTGAATATCGCAAAATCTTTGAACCAAAGGGCTTTGAAGTCACAACGTTGTTGGATCTTGATGCGGATCAAGTTCCAGCAATCGATGAAAATGGAAGTAGTTTTGCTGAAAATGCATTGATTAAGGCAAATGCCCTAATGAATGTTACACATGCAACGGTTTTAGCCGATGATTCAGGCCTCTGTGTTGATGCCTTGAATGGAGCGCCGGGAATTCATTCAGCTCGGTATGCGGGCGACCATGATGACGTTGCAAACCGCAAAAAATTGCTTGAAGCATTAAAAGGTGTTCCGGCAGATAAACGAACAGCGCATTTTCACACTTCAATCGTTGTTGTTCACCCTGATAAGTCCCCGCTTGAAGTTAGTGGTGAAGCATTTGGCCGAATTCTTGATCACGAAACCGGAAATGATGGGTTTGGCTATGATCCGCTGTTTTATTCAAACGATTTGCAAAAGTCATTTGCCGAAGTTTCCGTTGACGAAAAGAATCGGGTCAGTCATCGGGGCAAAGCAGTGAAGAAGTTAATGGCTGAGTTCGATAATTGGTGGCAAGATTAATTAAGGAATGAATTGAATGCGACACGAAATTGAAAATCTCAAACTGCGAATGATCAAGTGGAGTATTTTTACCATTATTATTTTAGTAATGAGTGAACTTTTTAAGATTAAGTTATTCTTGGTGATTGGGTGTTTGAGTTTAGGTTGGTGTCTGATATTATTTGCAATGTTTATTTATTTTTCGTTGCGGCATTTTTATGATAAGTGAGCTTGATTTTTATTAACGACAGGGTATAATAGAGAAAGTAACTTTGCCCGTTGGTCAAATTGGTTAAGACGTCGCCCTCTCAAGGCGGAGTTGCGGGTTCGATCCCCGTACGGGTGATATACTCTGAGAATGCTCGTGTTTATGAGCATTTTTCTTATATCAAGAACCAAATCTTAGTTTATTGAACGATAACTTGGTATAATAAAGGAGTAAAAGGCAGATAAGGAGGAATAACATGCTAAAGAAAACAAAACATTTCTTAAGAGCCCATGGCGTTGACTATGAAAAAGAGCACGTTAATCCATTAATTGTGCCTGAAAAAGTGTATGTTTTAAAGTTTGGCAAAAAAGGCGAAAAGCTTAATAACCGCTTTATTGTAGATCACACGTATACATGGACCGGACGCATTCGGATCAATAAGATTATTCTCCGCTTACATGGGCAACACCACCCGCGGGAATTTAATAGCGAAACAGATTTGTTATTATATTTGAAAAAGCATGCCAAGTCATTTGCAAAGGCAAATGCTTAATTAGCATGACTGATGAAAGTTATGAAAGACAGGTTTTCGATTTAAACGAGAGCTTGTCTTTTTGTTTCAATATTTAAATCTGAATTGCGAATTTAAATGATAGGGATGATTTTTCATTTCTGTTACATTTGGCAATTTTAGTCAAAATCATTTGAGGTAGTTTGGGGAGTTTAGTAAAATAAAGGCATTAGATAATAATTACGGAGGTGTTCTGGATGGCATCATCAGATAAGACGGTTTTCTTTGATTATAACGAAGGGGAACAAAAAGAAATTCATCAAACGTTACAAACGGTATACAATGCACTTGAAGAAAAGGGATATAATCCAATCAATCAAATTGTTGGGTATCTGATTTCAGGTGATCCGGCATACATTCCCCGGGCTGATAATGCGCGGAACTTAATTCGAAAATTTGAACGGGACGAAATTATTGAAGAGTTAGTTCGTTCATACCTTGATAGAGAGGATATGAAGATCAATTGGCACGAATAATGGGACTCGATGTCGGTTCAAAAACGGTCGGGGTCGCTGTAAGTGATCAATTGGGCTGGACAGCACAGGGAGTAGAGATCGTTCGAATCAATGAAGACGAAGAAGTTTTCGGCTTAGACCGGGTCGTTGAGCTTGCAAAGGAAAAACAAGTTGTCGGGTTTGTGATCGGTTTACCTAAAAACATGAATAATACTTGCGGCCCGCGGGTTGAAGCTGCTCAAAATTATGGTAAGATGTTACAGGCAAAGATCAATTTGCCAATTGATTTCCAAGATGAACGGTTAACGACGGTTGAGGCCCAACGAATGCTGATTGAAGAAGCAGATGCTTCACGAAAGAAACGTTATCAGGTAATCGATAAACTGGCAGCAACGTTGATCTTGCAAAACTATTTAGACCGCAAAGGCAAACTGGTAGACTTACTAAAGTGAGGTAAAGGAATGGCAAAAAATAATCAAAACCAATCAAATGATGATAATTTGATCACATTAGTTGATGATAAGGGAAATGAAAGTTTGTATGAAATTTTATTCACGTTTGAATCTGAAGATTACGGCAAATCATATATTCTTTTAATTCCAGCTGGTTCAGAACCAGAAGAACAGGTTGATGTGCTTGCCTTTGCATTTGATCCGGATGAAAACGGCGATGCAAAGGATGCAGAACTTTACGACATTGAAAGTGATGAAGAATGGGACATGGTCGAAGGCGTCCTTGATACATTCTTAAACGACGAAAATATGCAATAGTTATGTTCAAGTTAATCGTAAAAGGCGATGGTGAAAATCATCGTCTTTTTTAGTAACCTAAAAATTAATTTTTAAATGTGGTAAAATATTAGCGTTAATTTTTTAACTAATGTGAGGGAAGAGATATGATTAGTTTACTTAAGTTAGTATTATTTTTGATTCCGGCAGGCTTTCTTGCCGGAATTTCAAGTAGTGCAGCAGGGTTGGCATCGCTTGTTTCGTACCCGGCGTTATTAATGGTCGGCTTGCCGCCGGTAATGGCCAACGTTACGAATACATATTCGTTATTAGCATCTGGATTCAGTTCGATTATTGCTTCGAAGCAGGAATTGAATGGTAAGAAAAAACAAATTTGGCAAATCTTACCGTTATCAATTTTAGGAGTGATTTTAGGAGCGTTATTGTTGTTCTGGGTTCCATCGACAATTTTTAAAAAAATCGTTCCATTTTTTATTATGTTTGCGGGAATTATGGTTCTTGTACCGAACATGCGAAAAAAAACGGTTGTCGCTGATAAGCAAGTTAGCGTTGGCAAACGGCTTGCGGTTTATTTAGGAATTTTTCTTGAAGGCATCTATACTGGATATTTTGGTGCTGGTGGCGGGGTTGTCTTATTGGCACTTTTGATCGTCATTAACCGCCAAAATACCTTTGCAGTCAATAACGCATTAAAGAATTTTACGTTGGCGTTTGCAAATGTAATCGGCGCAGTTGTTTATCTTTTTAAGGCGCCAATTTTATGGAAGTATGTTATTCCGTTGGCGATTGGATTGTGGTTTGGCGGCCTGGTTGGACCGAAAATCGTCCGGGTCGTGTCTGATCGCAAAATGCGGATCGTATGCTGCATTTTATCATGGATTCTCGGAATCTCATTATTTTTACAAGCATATCATTTAATTTAGAAAAACGGATCGCAAGTTTGCGGTCCGTTTTGCGTATTTAAAGGTGAGGTGATGTAAAAATGAGATGTTCATGGGCAGAAAATGGAAAGCAAAGCATGATTGATTTTCATGATCATGAATGGGGTAAGCCGCAACATGATGAACAGCGTTTATTTGAGCTGCTTTCGCTGATGACTTTTCAAGCAGGATTGCAATGGCAATTGATTTTGGATCGGCGTTCCGTTTTAAAACGGGTATTTAATGACTTTGATGTTCCGTCAGTGGCGGCAATGACGGAACGCGAGATTGAAGAAATGGTCCAAGTTGAGCAAATGATTGCAAATCGCAGAAAAATTCGGGCAGTTATTCAAAATGCACGGGTTTTAGATCAGCTTCATGAAAAGGGAATCTTGCTTAATCAAATCATATGGGGTTTAACCGAGAATCAAGTAGTTGATCATCGGTGGCAGTGCGCGGAACAGATTCCATCTCAAAATTCACTTTCAGTTCAACTAGCGCATCAAATGAAAAATTATGGGTTTACATTTATCGGCCCGAAAAACATGTATGCTTATTTAGAAACGGTCGGGGTGATCAATGATCATTTGATTAGTTGTGAATGGCGGTAAAAAATAAAAGGTTGGAATCACATTTCATTGCGATTCCAACCTTCTTTTATCTTATTCAATTATAATCCTTCACGCCGATTAGCTTTAATTAAATCTTTGGTTAAAGCTGGTTTGTTTTCAAGATCAGTCCGAACAACCAGCACATCGCATTGAGCTGTCCGCGTTACGTATTCAGTAACGGAACCGATTAAGATCCGTTCAACAGCATTTAAACCAGTCGCACCGATCATGATTAAATCAATATTCTTTTCATCTGGGATATCTTTCGCGATGATTACCTTGGGAGCCCCATATTCAACTGAAAAGTCAACGTTTTTAACACCGGCCTTTTTCGCTTCATCAGCATATCCGCTTAATGTCTTTTTGGCAGTTTCGGTAACTTGTTCAACCATTGTGGTATCGAAACTCGAAATGTTTTGGAAAGCCCGGGTATCAACAACATGAACGAGGTGCAATGCTGTATCTTCACCGTTCCGTTTAGCAACGTTAATGGCTTTCTTGAATGCTAATTCTGATTCATATGAACCGTCGATTGGGACTAAAATACTTTTATAACTTTGTAACATTGATAATCACCTTCCTATCCTCAACTTCATTCTACAAAATTTATCTAGAAAAAGAAAGCGAAATCATTAATTTGCGAAAAGATAAATTAAAAGGGTGAAAGTCATGATGGTTGCAAGGATGACATCGATTACAATCATCCATAAAAATGGAACGAGATTTGCCATGAAACTTGTAAACAAAGTTGCAAGTCCCGCGACCATCAAACATCCGCCTAAAACAGCAAGGGTGGTTGAAAGGGATGGTTTATCAGCCGGTGAGAAAACCAGAAATTTTTTCTTCCGGTGAGTCCACAAATATCCCCCGAGGAACATAATGATCAAGCTTAAAATAATAACTAGAATACGGGTAATTAGTGACATCGAAACTCCTCCAACTAATCAATTTTCTTTAATTTATTATATCAAAAAAGGATGTGATTGCTCACATCCTCGTTGCTCCATTAGTGCCGTTAATCGTCTCGTGTAGTTGAACCCGCAATGTTAGCAGGAACGGACCACTTAAGATGGCTTTTGGTTCTCAAGTGAAATGAGCCTGCCAGCCACCAAATATCGTGATCCTAATGTCTAAAAGTGTTCGGTCAACCTTACATTGATGAGACAATGCGTACACCATAGAAATATTCTGACAGTATCTTAACACGCTTAAAATCTTTTTTCAAATTAGAAACTACTCATTCTTTGCCGGCGGGCGTCCCTTAAATTTTTCAAGGCGGTAATACTGTTCCGCAAGGGCTTTTTCATAACGCCCGTTCTCTTTCGGAAGGTAGTAATGCCGATTTTTGATCTTGTCAGGAAGATATTGCTGTTTGACCCAGTCGTGCGGGTAGTCATGCGGATATTTGTATCCGACACCATGTCCAAGTTTTTCAGCTCCCTGATAATGCGGATCCTTAAGCCAGTCTGGAATTTCGCCGTAATTTCCTTTATGCAAGTCATCAAGGGCTTTGTCGATCGCACTGATTGCAGAGTTTGATTTGGGGGACAAGCATAAGTCGATGACTGCTTCAGCAAGCGGAATTCGGGCTTCGGGGAATCCAACTTTTTCAGCGGCAGTCACGGCTGCAACGGTTCGGGCAGCTGCTTGCGGGTTGGCCAAACCAACATCTTCATATGCGATTACTAAAAGGCGGCGGGTCACGCTTGGAAGGTCGTCAGCATCGGCCATGCGTGCTAAGTAATGTAAAGCGGCGTCAACATCGGATCCGCGAATCGATTTTTGAAAGGCGGAAACGACATCGTAGTGGGCATCGCCATTTTTATCATGCACCAATGCTTTGCGTTGAACGCATTCCTCAGCAATTTTCAACGTGATATGAATTTCACCGTCATCGTTTGCAGGCGTCGATTTAACGGCAAGTTCAAGCGCATTCAATGAACTGCGCAGATCACCGTGCGTCGCGTTTGCAAGGTGGTCGAGGGCGGCGTCATCAAGGTCGACGTTAAATGATCCTAAGCCATTTTTTTCATCATGAAGCGCGCGTTCTAAGGCTTGGCGAATGTCGGCTGCAGTTAACGGTTTAAGTTCAAAAATTTGAGTCCGGCTCCGAATTGCGGGATTAATTGCGATGTATGGATTTTCAGTCGTTGCTCCGATCAGAATAATCTGCCCGCTTTCAAGGTGGGGCAAAAGAAAATCCTGCTTTGGTTTGGTTAAACGATGAATTTCATCTAACATCAAAATGACGGTTCCGCTCATTTTAGCTTCAGCAACGACCTGTTCAAGCGCTTTTTTTGAATCCGTCGCAGCATTCAATTTCCGGAAGGCATATTTAGTTGATCCGGCAATTGCACTTGCAATGCTGGTTTTTCCCGTTCCGGGCGGGCCATAAAGAATCATTGACGAAAGCAGCTTAGCGTCGACCATCCGGCGAATAATTTTTCCGGGGCCGACCAAGTGTTGCTGCCCGACAATTTCATCAAGGTTTTGTGGGCGCATCCGGTACGCTAATGGATGAAATGCCATGATGTCATTTCCTTTCAGTAATTTTCTAGTATTATAGCACTTTTAAAGGGTACCCGTTAAACATAAAATTGAGTATAATTATAGTAAAATCAAGCATAACAGGATGAATTAACATGAAATTAGATGAAATTGGAAAAACGATCAATGAAGAAGGATTAATTGACGTTTTAAATAATTTTAAGTATTCAATGAAGCAGACTTACCTTGTTGTTGATGAAAATGGCAATGCGGTCAATGACATCGCATCGATGATCGATGAAAATCAATATTTGCATATCAACGGGAACCACATTGAACTTGTTCAACCGCGAGCATATCGGCTTGAGCGGGTGAAACAGGAAGTTCAACTTCAATTACGGTTTTTGAAACATCAATTAGCAACTCATGGATTTAAATTGTGGCCACTGGCAGCCGACGAAAACAGCGGCATGACGATTTCAATCCAGCTTCCAGAACAGCTCTTTTTGGAACTTTATCAGCGCAAATTCAAGCAATACAAGATTGATTACTATGATTTTCGGAATCAAATTTACTTGAAACTTGCTCAAGGATTTGAATTGAGTCAGCCACTTTTAACCTACCTTACAGGATCATCGTTAGCGTTTTTTAATGATCTTGATGGGCGGACGCGGCGGTCGACCTTAACGTTCGATCTTTTAAACGGGATTCAAGATTTTCAACCGGATTTTCGGGCGGTTAAAAGTTATTTAGGAACGAAAAATGCGCTTGGGAAAGTTAAACTTGAAGGTCAATTTGATCATCAACAGGGCATCACGGCGTTAACGCTTCGAAAATTAGACTTTAATCCGGATAGTCAATTAGGAATTGGACCGAATATTCTGAACTTGATTGATGTAATGGTTGGATACTTTTTAATGAGTGAAGGCGTGGCAAACGACCAGTTGATGGCTCAAGTTAAGGCTTCACGGGAATTAGATTTTAAAGTCGCAGCCGCAAGTCCTTTCCGGAAGATTGATGAAATGGCGAAGTTTAAGTCATTAATTGATAATTTGAATCACTTCGCGGTTGATTTTAATTACGGTGAAAATTGGAACGGAACTGTTGAAGCAATCAAAGCTAAACTGGAAGACGGAATGCAGACCCTGGCAGCGTGCCTCTTGCGGGAACAAGGCAGTCAGTCGCTTTTAAAGTTCCTGCTTGCAAAGACCCATGCCGGGACAACCAAGGGGCAGTCATCGAAGTTATCTGCAAATTCAATACGGATTTTACAGGCTGCATTTGAAGCGGGAATGGACTACCAGGTGATCGATAATGAGCAGGATATTGTTGAAATTAACGGTCATTATGTTTGGAACGGCTTGCAAAGCGACCTCGACCAAGCAGTAACGGCAAAACTTTGGGATAACAAAGAATTGGCAAAGCAATTGGTCGGAAACCTTGCAATTCAAATTCAACCTTCATGGAAAATCACAACGGTTGACCAGGCAATTCAGCTTTATCCGATGATTAAAGAAAAGGCCGTTGTTCTGAAAAATGCGAATGGACACTCTGATGCCCACGGAATCTTGTATCGGATGGCTCCAAGTAAGAAAGAGTTTGTTGAAAGTGTCGGGGTGATGTTGAAGCAAACTTCACAGGTTTTGATTGAACAGGTTTCAACGGGTTCAACTTACCAGGCATTGATCTTGAATGGAAAAGTTGCCAGCTTAATTGAACGGGTTCCGGAAAATGTTGTCGGTGACGGTCGGAAAACATTAAAACAATTGATTGAAAATAAACAGTTTGAACTTGGCCGCAATGAACGGAAGACGTTAATGATGCAGGGATTGACATTGGATCAAGTTATTCCGCGTGGAATCCAAGTATTACTCCGTTATGATTCATTCACCGGTTCACACTTCCAAAGTGTAGATGCATTGAATGATGCGGACCAGACGTACATTCAATTACTCGAAAAGATTGCGACCCAGCTTCAAATGCGGGATGGGTTCATTGATATGATTTTTAGCAATATTTATCAACCATATTCAGAAGAGCACCCTGAATTAGCGGTCTTCTTAGGCGCCCATGCAAGCGGAGCATTTCAACCGCATGAAAAAATGGCGTTGAATCAGCAACGTGATATCGCGGCAGAAGTTATTGCCCAATTCAAATAAAGGTTTGGCGAAATGCCAAACCTTTATTTTTTATGGAATAAATCCTTTAACGAAAAGTGATGTTTTGAATCTTTTTCATTTGTTGGAGCAGGGGAGGCATTGCTCAGCGGATAGCGGAGGGCAACATCAACCACCTCAGTATGAATTGCTTGATGCGGAGCGGCAATCACGACCGCCAAGTCGGAAGCGGCGTGCGGGAGGGTTAAATCAGAACTGCAGGTAAATGCCGCATTGGCTGAATTGGCAATTTGAATTAGCCGGCTTAATTGATCCTGATCAACACTGCCGTTGATCGTCATTCGGTATTCAGGATGATCTTCAAGTTCTTGTTGGATCGCCGGATAATATTTTTCAGAATTAAGCTGCGCAAACGTTACGGTTAGATCGACCCGTTCGCGAAAAGTGCCAAGATATTTGCGCTGTTCATCAGGTTTTAATTTCGGGGTCCCATACATTCCCTTGTTGAGATGTTCTTGTAATTCATCAGTCATGGTTCAACCTCCTTTAAGTATCGTTATTATATCAGATAAAAAAAGAAGGCTGCAATTGTTGCAGCCTTCCATTTAATAATTGATAAATTATTAAAGTTTGTTGTAGTATTCAACGATAAGTGATTCGTCGATGTTAGCATCTAATTCGTCACGTTCTGGTAAACGAACTAATGTACCTTCCATCTTGTCTTCGTCAAATGATACGAATGGAGCACGACCAACAACGGCTTCCAAAGCATCCTTAACGATTTGCAAGTTCTTTGAACGTTCACGTAATGAAATTACTTGACCTGGTTGAACTTCGTATGATGGAATATCAACGCGCTTGCCATCAACGGTAATGTGACCGTGGTTAACAAGTTGACGTGCTTGACGACGAGTTGTTGCTAAACCTAAACGGTAAACAACATTGTCTAAGCGTTGTTCCAAAAGGATCATGAAGTTATCACCGTGTTTACCTTCACGGATCTTGCCGGCACGTTTGAATGTGTTAGCAAATTGACGTTCTGTCATGCCGTACATCATACGTAACTTTTGCTTTTCACGCAATTGCATGCCGTATTCTGATAACTTCCGACGGCTTTGACCGTGTTGACCTGGGGCGTATGGACGCCGTGCTAATTCTTTACCTGAGCCTGTAAGGGAGATTCCTAAACGACGTGAAACCTTCCATGATGGACCTGTATAACGAGACATAATATCGTTCCTCCAAAAATGTATTTTTTATGGAGTAAAATAACGGTGCAGACTTAGTATTCGTGCAGTTGATTTTAGACGTTCGCTTTTGCAGCCGAAAAGTTACTTGCAGAACCAAAATGGCAACCAACTGTTGACGTTCTTACCGTCTACTGCTGCATTATTTTACACAATTGCCATTGTACCGGTCTACAGCATGAAAGTCAATGGCTGACTTTGAATTTATTTATAATTAAACATTTTAATAGGAATGCCCGTTTATATGGTATAATTATGGAGAATGAAATTAGTGGTTACTTTAAATAAGAATTGATTCAAATAATTGTACGGATGAAGGATGGGATTTTATGGTTATCTTTTTGATTTCACTAATTATTATTGCGTTAGTGATCTACTTAGGGGTGTACTTGTTTAAACGCCATAAAGCAAAGCAGATTGAGGTTTACCAAGCCAAGGTAAATGAAATCACGGAAAATTCACTTGAAAAAGAACTGGCTGAAATTAGTAAATTGAATTTATCAGGTGACAGCTTAACAGAATTTGAAAAGGTTGATAAGGATTACCGCGAGATCATCAACCGCAAACTTCCTGAAATTTCAGAATTGCTGAATGATTTGCGTGAGTTGAATCAGCACTATCAATTTGGACGAATCAACCATGAATTGAAAGATGTTGACGAAAAGTTAAGCGGAACGGCTGCTCAGTTCGAAAAGATCAAAGAAGAATTGAAGAATATCCGCAAAGTTACGGAAGAACATCAAAAAGCGGTTGAAGAGTTAAGCGAAAAGTATAAGGATCTGCGGAAGACACTTCTTGCTAAGAGTTTTTCATTTGGCCCAAGCAGTGACAAACTTGAAGAACAACTTGGTGAATTAGAACAGCAATTCAATGATTATACGAAGTTGATGGAAAGCGGCGATTACGTTAAATCAGCGAAACCACTTTCAGATTTACAAGATGCAACCGCTGAAATGGAAGAAAAGGTGGAAAAGATTCCGCCAATCTTTAAAAACTTAAAGAGTGTATTCCCTGATCAACTCAAGGAATTAAACAGCGCTGTTGATCAGTTATTAAAAGAAAAATATGTTTTCCATGAAGATTTAAAAAAGAAGCTTGCTGACATTCAAAAGATGGTTGATAAGAACTTCGAAAACTTAAAGAAGGTCGACTTAAAGAATGCAACCAAACTTGATGAAAAGCTCACAACGGATATCGATAAGGTTTATGATGAGATCGATCAAGAATACCGGGCACGCAAGGTTGTTGAAAAGAATTACAACTACTACCAAGATTTCGTTGAACATGCCGAACGGCAAGAGCATGAACTTCTGATTGACTTAGATCGGTTATCGCAAAATTATGAATTGACCCATAATGAATTTGAAGATGCCCACGACCTTCAAGTTCAAATTCAAGCAATTCGGAAAGACTTTGATAACTTTATGAAACAACGTTCAGAAGGCGTGATCTACTCCGATGAATTGAAACGGCAAAAAGATAACATTGATAAGCTGACCAAGATTGAAAAGAAACAAAAGGAAATCAATGACGGGGTTTCAAATCTTTGGAAGGAAGAAAAGGAAGCTCAAAAGGCAGTTCAAGGATTCGATCTTGAAATTCATCGGATGCGCCGGGATGTTGAAAAGTTGAATTTACCTGGGCTTTCACGAGAATATACGGATTACTTCTTTAAGGTGAGCGATGAAATCGAAAACCTTGATGATGCACTTGGTCAAATTCAAATCAACATGGATGAAATCACGAAGGCATTGATCAATACGCAATCTGATTTAGATGTTTTAGGTGATAAGACTAAAGAAATCATTGATTGTGCAACGTTGTCTGAAGAATTCTTACAATATGCCAACCGTTACCGGACCCGGTATCCAGAAGTTGAAGAAGCATACAAGAAGGCAAGTCAACTATTCAATAAAGAATACAATTACGTTGATGCACTTGATACGATTTCAAATGCAGTTGAAGAGGTTGAACCGGGAGCATATAAACGAATTACCGACGATTATGAATCACGGGAACAGGCTCAACGGCAATATCCAATGAATTAAAAAATTGCGGCAGATGCCGCAATTTTTTTGTTGGAAGATGAGGGGACAATCGGTTGAGTCAAGCTCGTTTTTCTCTTTACAAAAAATTAGTAAGATGATTAAATTAGTTACGAGTCGTACCAGAATAAATGTAAATAAAATTTTAACAGAAAGGATAATTCGATGATATATTTTGATAACAGTGCAACCACCAAAATGGATCCGTCAGTTTTGCAAACGTATGACGCGGTTTGTCAAAATATCTGGGGAAATTCATCATCGCTTCATTCATGGGGCGAAAAGGCTTTTAACCTCCTTGAACAGTCACGGAAGCAAATTGCTGATTTGATGAATTGTTATCCGGATGAGATCTATTTTACAAGTGGTGGAACAGAGAGTGATAATTGGGCAATTAAAGGAACCGCAATGGAAAAACGTCCATACGGAAAGCACATTATTACGTCAAGCGTTGAACATGCCGCTGTCATGAATAGTATGAAACACCTTGAAAAGATGGGCTTTGATGTAACTTATCTGCCGGTCGATGATGAAGGCCGGGTTTCACCTGAAGACGTGCGCAAGGCAATTCGGAAAGATACGATTTTAGTTTCAATTATGGCAATTAATAACGAAATTGGAACGATTCAGCCAATTGAAGAAATTGCTGAAATTTTAAATGATTATCCGAAGATTCATTTTCACGTTGATTCTGTTCAGGCAATTGGCAAGGGTGTCGAAAAGCTGATTCGGAATCCGCGGGTCGATTTTCTTGCATTTTCAGGTCACAAATTCCATGCGCCGCGCGGAACAGGCTTTATGTACAAAAAGCGCGGCCGGATGGTTCAACCGCTGATCGATGGCGGTGGCCAGGAAAAGAATTTACGGGGTGGAACGGAAAACTTGCCAGCAATTGCCGGAATGGCTAAGGCTCTTCGGCTTTTGATGGAAGATGAAGATCAAAAGGTTGCTCATCAACGAGCAATTAAAGATCGGATCTATCAGCATATCAGTCAATTTGATAAAGTGCATATTTTCTCAAAGAATGATGAAACGTTTGCGCCGCATATTTTATGTTTCACAATTGACGGTGTTCGCGGTGAATCGATCGTGCATGCCTTTGAAAAATATGATATCTATATTTCAACGACGAGTGCTTGTTCATCAAAGAAGGGTGACATTGCGGGAACATTAGCTGCGATGAAAGTTCCTGAAAAGATTGCAACTTCAGCAGTCCGGGTCAGTCTTGATGAACATAATACACTTGAAGAAGCGGATGAATTCAATCACGTTTTCGATAAATTATATGAAGAATTTAAAATGATCAACTCATAATGGAGGACTTTGATGCAATATTCAGAAATTATGGTTCGCTACGGTGAACTTTCAACGAAAGGAAAGAACCGCAAAAATTTTATTGACCGGTTAGGATACAATGTTCGCCAGGCATTGCATGAATTTCCAAATTTAAAAATTGCGGCCCATCGTGATCGGATGCATATCCAATTAAACGGTGAAGATTCAGAAAAGGTAATGGCCCGGTTAGGCCAAGTTTTTGGAATTCAAAACTTTTCGCCATCCGTAAAGGTTGAACGGGATGTTAAAAAGGTTCAAGCAATGGCGATTGAAATGATGAAGGAAAAATATCATCCCGGATTAACGTTTAAGATCAATACCCGGCGTTCAGATCATAAGTTTAAGTATGACACAAATGCGATGAATGATCTTTTAGGCGGCACGATTTTACAGGCCTTTGATGATATTCACGTTAAAATGAAAGATCCAGATGTAACGTTGAGATGTGAAGTCCGGCCGGATGGAATTTTCTTGTCATACGGAAAAATCAATGGGGCTGGCGGATTGCCGGTTGGAACGGCAGGTAAGGCAATGTTGATGTTATCTGGCGGAATCGACTCACCAGTTGCAGGTTACCTTGCAATGAAGCGGGGAGTTGCCATTGAAATGGTTCACTTTTTCAGCCCGCCATATACCAGTGAGCAAGCATTGAATAAGGCAAAGCAATTAACTGCCAAATTGGCACCGTATGTTGGAACGATCAAGTTTATTCAGGTTCCATTTACGGAAATCCAAGAAACAATCAAACATGAAGTTCCAGAAGGATATTTGATGACGATTCAACGGCGTTTCATGTTGCGGCTAGCTGAAAAAATTGCCAAGATGCGGAAAGGACTTGCCATTTTTAATGGTGAAGCCTTAGGTCAAGTTGCGTCGCAAACGCTTGAAAGTATGGCAGCAATCAACGATGTCACCACAATGCCGGTTTTGCGGCCGGTTCTTTCAATGGATAAAAATGAAATCATTGAAATTGCTCAAAAAATCGACACGTTTGATTTATCGATCCAGCCATTTGAAGACTGTTGTACCGTCTTTGCACCCCCGGCTCCAAAGACTAAGCCGCGGATCGATCGGGCACGTCAATATGAAGAACGCTTAGATGTCGATGGCTTGATCCAACGGGCACTGGATGGCATTCAGATTACTGAAATCAACAGTTCAGATGAGTTTATGAACGCAAATGAAGAAAGCTTTGCTGAACTCCTGTAATCTGCTTGACGATTATTGAATTGCAGATTAGAATACAACTATAAGCAGAGAACAAGAGGAACGCTGATCATTCATTTTTCAGAGAAGACGGTGGGTGTGAAAGTCAAAGTGAAGCAGCGTTTGTAGCTTGGGAGCTGTTATTCTGAACGTATATTAGGAATAACCGGACTGGCTGACAGTTCGTTATCATTAATCAGCTAAGCGGAAAGTGAATTAGTTCACTTTCAATTTAGGTGGTACCACGGCATTGTCGTCCTATGTGACGGCAATGCTTTTTTATATCCGCCAGTAAAAATTTAAAAGTGAAAGGAATCGACCGATGAGAGAAATCGATATGTCAACCAAGTACGACCCAAAAGAAGTTGAACCGGGTCGTTACGAAAAATGGGTTAAAGACGGCGTTTTTAAACCAAGTGGCGATAAAAAGGCTAAGCCGTATTCAATTGTTATTCCCCCGCCAAATGTTACCGGAAAGTTGCATTTAGGCCATGCATGGGATAACACGTTACAAGATATGCTGATTCGGCAAAAGCGGATGCAAGGTTACGACACATTATGGGTTCCAGGAACTGACCACGCGGGAATTGCAACCCAAGCAAAGGTTGAAGCTCAATTGCGTGAAGAAGGCGTTACCCGTTACGACCTTGGCCGTGAAAAATTTGTGGAAAAGGTTTGGGATTGGGTTCACGAATACAGTGACATTATCCACAAACAATGGGCTAAGATGGGGATCTCTGTTGATTATGACCGCGAACGGTTTACTTTAGACGATGGCTTATCAAAGGCTGTTCGGAAAGTCTTTGTTGATTTATACAATAAAGGTTTGATCTACCGGGGCGAATACATCATTAACTGGGATCCGCAAGCCCGGACTGCCTTATCAGATATTGAAGTTATCCACCAAGATGACGAAGGGGCATTTTACCACGTTAAATATCCATTTGTTGATGAAGACTACACCTTCAACGGCAAACACTACATTGAAATTGCAACGACCCGTCCGGAAACAATGTTTGGGGACGTTGCGGTTGCGGTCAACCCAAGTGATGAACGGTACAAGGAATTAGTTGGCAAAGAAGTTGTATTGCCGCTTCAAGGACGGCACATTCCAATCATTGCTGATCAATACGTTGATCCAGAATTTGGAACCGGAATGGTTAAGATCACTCCTGCCCACGACCCGAACGACTTTAAAGTTGGTAACCGGCATAACTTGAAGCGCATCAACACAATGAATGAAGATGCAACGATGAATGAAAATGCTGGCAAGTATGAAGGCATGGATCGGTTTGAAGCCCGGAAGGCAATCGTTAAGGATCTTCAAGATGAAGGCTACATGTTGAAGATCGAACCGATCGTTCACAGTGTTGGTCACTCAGAACGGACAGGGGTTCAAGTTGAAGCCCGGTTGTCAACGCAATGGTTCGTTAAGATGAAGCCGTTAGCTGAAATGGCATTGAAGAACCAAAAAGATGGCGACAAGGTCAACTTTGTTCCAAAGCGGTTTGAACACACTTGGAACCAATGGATGGAAAACATTCACGACTGGGTTATTTCACGTCAATTATGGTGGGGTCACCGGATTCCAGCATGGTATAACAAGCAAACCGGCGAAACCTATGTTGGGATGGAAGCTCCTGAAGATGCTGAAAACTGGGAACAAGATCCAGATGTGTTAGATACGTGGTTCAGTAGTGCATTGTGGCCATTTTCAACAATGGGCTGGCCAGACACGGACGCTGAAGACTTTAAGCGTTACTTCCCAACAAGTACTTTAGTTACAGGATACGATATCATCTTCTTCTGGGTATCACGGATGATTTTCCAAAGTCTTGAATTTACCGGCAAGACACCATTTAAGAACGTTGTTTTGCACGGCTTGATTCGGGATGAACAAGGCCGGAAGATGAGTAAGTCACTTGGAAACGGAATCGATCCAATGGACGTCATCGATAAGTACGGAACGGACGCATTACGGTGGTTCTTAACAACCGGTTCAACTCCAGGTCAAGATATTCGGTTCTCATACCAAAAGATGGATGGCGCATGGAACTTCATCAATAAGATCTGGAATGCTAGCCGGTTCGTAATCATGAACCTTGATGAAGATACCAAGGCCGAATTACCACCGAAGGAAGAATGGCAATTAGCTGATAAGTGGATCATCAGCCGGTTGAACGACACCGTCAAAGATGTTATTCACTTCTTTGATACCTTTGAATTCGGTGAAGCTGGCCGGGCAATGTACAACTTTATCTGGAATGACTTCTGTGATTGGTACATTGAAATGGCGAAGGAAAACTTGAATGGTTCTGATGAAAAATTAAAGAAGAACACCCAAGCAATTCTTTGCTACGTGCTTGACCAAACATTACGGCTCCTTCACCCGGTAATTCCATTTGTAACCGAAAAGATCTGGTTAACGATGCCGCATGAAGGCAAATCGATCGTGGTTGCAAAGTATCCTGAAGTTCACGCTGAATTTGATGATCAAGATGCTGAACGGCAAATGGAAAACTTGATCGAATTGATCAAGTCTGTTCGGAACAGCCGGGCAGAAGTCAATGCGCCAATGTCATCGGCAATTGATATTTTGATTAAGACTAAGGACGACGAAACCAAGAAGATCTTCGAAGACAATGTTGATTACATTCAACGTTTCTGTCATCCAAAACACTTGGAAATCAATGCAGATGTTGAAGCTCCGGCCTTAGCAATGACATCGGTGATCACCGGCGCAGAAGTTTACTTACCGCTTGCTGATTTGATTGACTTGAACGAAGAAATCAAACGGCTTCAAGGCGAAGCAGCTAAACTTGAAAAAGAAGTTGCGCGCGGTGAAAAGAAGCTGGGCAATGAAAAATTTGTTGCAAATGCACCAGAAGCAGTGGTTGGCAAGGAACGCGAAAAACTTGCGAACTACAAGGAAAAACTTGCATCAACTAATGATCGGATCAGCCAATTACAAGCTGAATTGGATAAATAATTTGAAAGAGAAGATTGAAGTCCAATCTTCTCTTTTTATATAATGAAGGAAATGATACAAGAAGGGGATTCAGCGTGAAACAGTTAACTTATCAGGATGCCTTGGCGTTTATTCACGGCCGGACGAAATTCAAGAAGATTCCGACGCTTGATCGAATGCGCGATTTTTGCAAGCGGTTAGGTGATCCGCAACAAAAACTTAAAATGATTCATGTAACGGGGACCAATGGAAAGGGGTCAACGACGGCTTACATTCGGCAGCTTTTGATTGAGAACGGATTTAAGGTTGGTTCGTTTACCTCACCATTCATTATCAAGTTCAATGACCGCATTTGCATTAACGGTGAAATGATTCCAGATGATGATTTAGTTCGAATGGTAAGTGAAATCCAGCCAATTGTTGCCCAAATGGATGATGATTGGGCTGACCGTGGCGGCGGGCCGACCGAATTTGAAATCGATACGGCAATTATGTTCAAGTATTTTGCAGAACAACAAGTTGATTATGCAGTGATTGAAGTTGGACTAGGTGGAACATATGATTCAACAAACGTTATCCAGCCATTGGTATCGGTTATTACTGGAGTAGCGAAGGATCATTTAAAGTATCTTGGCCCGACATTGCAGGACGTTGCCCGCAATAAAGCGGGAATAATTAAGCAAGATACGCCGGTAGTGGTTGCTGATCTGCCAGATGACCTTTTGGCAGTCATTACGGAAAAAGCCCAGCGGATGAATGCTCCCGTATATAAGGTTAATGACCAAATCAAAGCAACGCTGTTACCTAATAACGGTTGGGGTGAAAACTTCAATTATGATTTTGGCGAAAATCATCTCAAAAATTTGCATCTCGAAATGATGGGGGATTACCAAGTTTCGAACGCGGCTTTGGCAATTACGGCAGTTGAGCTGCTGGCTGAAAGCGAACACTGGAATTTGCAAGATGCAGATGTTAAGCGGGCTCTTGCCCAAACGAAGTGGCCCGGGAGATTTGAACGTGTAAATGAATCGCCACTGATTGTTTTAGACGGAGCGCACAATATTCAGGCGGTCAAAAAGATTGCAAAGCTATTAAAGGACCGGTTCCATGATCGGCAAATTCACATCATTACGTCGATTTTGGCTGATAAGCAACCGAAAGAGATGCTGACGGAACTGTTGAAACTGGCAAACGTTGAAATCACGGTAACCCGTTTTAATAGTCCCCGCCCGGTCATCGATCCGCAAAAGGTCAAGGACGAATTTCCACAAGTGAATGTTGCTGCCCAGTGGCAACAGGCGTTGGTTAAGACGGTCCAAACGATGGATGAAGATGATGATGTTTTACTGTTTACCGGATCGCTTTACTTTATTTCAGAAGTGCGCCATTACTTTGTAAATGATGAGGAGAATGAAAATGAAAATTGATGCAATGATCTTTGATATGGATGGGGTCGTATACGATTCTGAAAAGATGTATTTTGCTGCTGACCAAAAAGCAGCCCAAAAATTGGGATTTGAGTTCACATTTGATTACTATAAACAGTTTATCGGCGGCGGTTATGATCTAATGTATAACCAGATGGTCGCAGATTACGGTGATCCTGAATTGATCAAACGTTTTTTGGAATTAAGCCGGGATGAAATTCTTCCGGTCGTAAAAGAGGGAATGTTGAAATTTAAACCCGGTTTCTTAGATTTAGCTCGCTATTTAGAAGATCATCATATTCCATATGGATTGGCTTCGAGCAACTATCGGGAAGATATTGATTTTTACCTCAAGGAAACGAATTTTGAAAACCGGTTTGATTTTATCGTTTCAGCGAATGATGTTCAAAAGGCCAAACCTTCACCGGCAATTTTCTTAAAAGCATGGGAAAAGGCTGGGCGGCCAGACAAAGAAAAGACGATTATCATTGAAGATTCAACCAATGGAATCAAGGCGGCAAATCGGGCTGAAATTCCGGTGATTATGGTGCCGGACTACATTCAACCGGAAACATTTGAACGGAAACACACGTTAACGATCCAACCAGATTTAAATGCAGTGATTGATTTTATTAAAGATTAGAAATGACCTCCATTTGCGAATTTGTAAATGGAGGTGTTTTTGAATGACGTTAACGAATCAATTTCGAGCTGATTATTTAGAAAAACAGGTCAAACGTTATGGAGCAACCCAGTTAAGTGACCGGGAACTATTTGGACTTTTACTTTCGCAGTTTTGTTCGCCGCGAAAGGTTTCGCAACTGACGGACCAATTTTTTACGGAAAATTTTGATTTGACCCATATTAGTTACCTGACCGCAACCGATTGGGAAAGATACTTTAGTAATCAAACCCAAGCGGTAAAGATGCAGGTGGTCTGTGAGTTTGTAAAGCGATGTCGGCAGCGGCCGCCGCTTGTTTTAGGACAAGTTGGTTCCAGTCAAATGATTGGAAACCATTTAATTGAAAAGTTGAAATTTAATCGGCAAGAGGTCCTTTACGGCGTCCTATTGGATACGAAAAATCAGATCATTCATGAGAAAGAAATTTTTAAGGGAACGCTTGACAGCGCCACGGTTCATCCCCGCGAAATTTTTCAGTTGGCAATTCAGTTTACGGCGGCGCGAGTCATTATCGCGCATAATCATCCCAGTGGCAAACCGGAGCCATCAAAAAACGACCAGTTACTAACTGATCGTTTGGTGAAGTGCGGTGAGCTTTTAGGAATTGAATTGCTCGACCACATTATTATTGGTAAAAATAATTATTTTAGTTTTCGGGAAGCCCAATTAATTTAAAAGATTCCCTTTGCTAAGTTGTATGTCCCGGCAAGCAGCATTACAATGTAAGCAATTTTGCGAACGGTTTTCATTGAAATGCGTTGTAAAATTTTCGTTCCAACGAAGGTTCCAACCAAGCAACCAATGATTCCGAAAAGGGCGAGCATTCCAATCTTTGAAGAAAAGTGAATGCAAAGGATGTCCTCGGTCACCATCGCAATCGAAGTTAAAAAGAAAAATGTTTGGATCGTTGCTTGATATGTAACCGGATCATCAATGACTGAATCATAATAAGCAACCATTGGCGGTCCTCCAACCGCAAACATTCCGCCAGTAAATCCACTGATTGCACCAACCCCTAGTTCGGCCCAAATATTTTTCTTTAACTTCACTTTCGGGGCGATCAAAATTAGGTAAACCGCAAGGATCCAAAGAAAAATTCCTAAAAGAATTGCCATTGTCCTTGACGAAAAACCGACCATTAGGTGGATTCCGAGATATGACGTAAAAAAGGAAATAATGGCAGGTGCAATAATCAGCCGCCACTGGATCTTTTTAAAATATTTAATAATAATTGAGATTTGTAAAAACATGCAGGTGATAATTGAAATAAAAGTTGCATACCGGTAGGCAATGATCATTGAGACGAGCGGTACAAAAAGCGATCCAAAACCGAAGCCGCCAGTCGTTTGAATGATTGCCGCACAAAATCCGATAAGCGTAATGAAGATCATGCTGGTCATTTGTTTTCTCCTTCAAAATAATACTTTTATTATATCATTAACCATTTCTTGTTTATCAAAATTTGATATGATAGAATTTTGTTGCATAAAGAAAGAAGGTCAATCATGTTAACGGGAACAGTTCATCAGTTTAATAAACAAAAAGGATACGGTTTTATTACCCCGGATGATCGTGGAAAAGACTTATTTGTTCATTTTTCAGCAATCATCACTCCGGGGTTCAAGACGCTTGATGAAGGACAGCGGGTTCGATTTGTTGAAATTGAAGGCAAACGTGGAATGCAAGCCGTCGAAGTTGAACCGTTGAATGGGGAACTGAACGATTGATTTTAGTGCTATTTAATTGATTTTAACTGTGGTATAATTTTACTAAATATTAAATTAAGCGGACGAAGGGATGAGAAAGAGTGTTCGGATTTGGTGCAAGAAATATCGGAATTGACCTTGGAACGGCGAACACAATTGTCTTTTCAGAAGGAAAAGGCATTGTATTGCGGGAACCATCAGTAGTAGCGAAGAACACAAAGACAGACGAAATCGTTTCAGTTGGCTCAGAAGCGCGGGCAATGATTGGAAGAACCCCTGCAAGTATTGTTGCGATTCGCCCAATGAAAGATGGGGTAATTGCCGACTATGATACAACGGTTTCGATGATGAAATACTACATTGATAAATCACTTGAGCCTCATTCAGGACGGCCTGATGTAATGGTTTGTGTACCGAGTGGAGTAACGGAAGTTGAAAAACGGGCCGTGATCGATGCAACGAAGGTCGCAGGGGCAAAGGATGCATATGTAATTGAAGAACCATTTGCAGCTGCGATCGGTGCTGGACTTCCTGTAATGGATCCAACCGGAAGTATGGTTGTTGATATCGGTGGGGGAACAACGGACGTTGCAACGATCTCATTAGGCGGAATCGTATCAAGTCGCTCGATTCGCATGGCTGGAGACAAGCTTGATGAGGCAATCACAGCATATGTGCGGCAACATTATAATTTGTTGATTGGTGAACGAACAGCTGAACAATTGAAGATCGACGTTGCTTCAGCTTCAGTTGAGGCTGCTAAAGAGTTAGATAGTCAAAGCGTTCGGGGCCGTGACTTAATTAGCGGGTTGCCGCAAACAGTTGAAATTAAGCCTGAAGATGTTGCGAAGGCAATTCAAGAAGTTGTTCAAGCAATTATTACAGCAATCAAGGAAACATTGGAAGAAACTTCTCCTGAAATTGCTGCCGATGTTATTGATCACGGAATTGTGTTAACTGGTGGCGGAGCACAATTAAGACATTTACCAGAAGTTATTTCAGAAGCAACGAAGGTTCCAGTATTTGTTGCCTCAGAACCACTAGATTGTGTTGCCATTGGTACAGGTGAATCATTAAAGAATATTGATGTAATGAAGAAATAACATGGCAATTAAAAATCGTATCATCGCGGGTTAAAATGATACGGTTTTTATTTTGAGGAGGATTTTAAATGCAAAAACCATTTTTCAATAAGAAACTTGTTATTACAATGGTATCGTTAATTATCGCGTTCTTATTGATTGCATTTTCAATTTTTGTTCGGAATGATCGTTCGACCCCTTCCTTTATTCAAAATATTGGGAATAGTGCTGCCGGAGTCGTTGATAAAGTTGTAAATGCTCCAGTTGAGGGAATTTCAAGGATGACGGGTTCCGTTTCAAATTTGACGGATACATACCAAGAAAATGTGCAGTTGAAAAAGAAGTTAGATTCAATGAATGCCCTTCAAGTTGAAAATGAAACTTTAAAGCAAGAAAATAAGCAATTAAAGCAACAGTTATCATTGAATAAAAGCTTGACATCATATACCGATATTTCGGCCTATGTTATTTCGCGCTCACCTTCGACCTGGCAAAACCAAATTGTGATCAGCAAAGGATCAAATGCAGGAATTACCAAGGGCTCAGCCGTTGTTTCTGATAAAGGGCTGATTGGCCGCGTTATGGAAGTTAATAAGAATAATAGTAAGGTCGAATTGGTAACAACCCAGGATGATGCGGCTGACCGGTTTGCAGTTCAATTGATTGATAATAATGGACAAACTGTAAACGGTTTGATCACGGGTTATGATACGGATACAAACTTATTGGTCATGGGGCAAATTACTTCAAAGGAAAATGTAAAGAAGGGGACCCAAGTCATTACCTCTGGTTTAGGCGGGACGACGCCTAAAGGGTTATTTGTCGGGACGGTCGAAAAGGTTGTTAACCAACAAGCAGGACTTCCAACTAAGATTTACATTAAGCCGGCAGCTGACATGACGAACTTAAACGTTGTAACGGTTGCGAAACGGCAAGATTAGAGGTGCACTATGCGAATTCCTAAAATGAGATACATCTTTCCGCTTGGATTGATTCTTGCAATTTTTTTGGATGGAACGTTAACGCACGTTTGGTCAGGGTGGATGATCACTCCAACCACGTTTGTTGAATGCCGGACGGTCTTCCTATGGATCTTTATGGCGGTTTGTTTTGGCGAAGTGGATCACATCATTCCATGGGCGATTTTTGCCGGATTGATGTATGACATGTTTTATACCGGCATAATTGGAGTTTTCTTAGTTCTTTTTCCGTTAATGATTTATATTACACGGTGGATCATGCAATACTTTGAACCTTCATTTATTGTATTACTGTTAATTTATTTAATTGATATTACCGTTTTAACAGCCCTTTCATATGGGATGAATTTGATCGTTGGTCAGACTGCAGTGTCGATCGTCGATTTTATCGGAAGAACTTTAGGACCGACCTTGGCTTTCAACTTAGCATTGTACGTGGTTTTATATTATCCACTTAAAAAACTTTTTCTCAAATATTCATAGTAATTAAAAGAGGTGAGCGACTTGGCAAACGAAGCAATTTCACTTAAAGGACATAAAGATGGATATGAGATCGTTCTTCGAAGTGCCGCTAAATTCAGCGATATTGAACATGAACTCAAACAACTGTTGGACCAGCTTTATAAAGATAATTCAAAGTTTGATGCTGATCAGGTTGATTTTAAGATTCAAACGGGTAACCGGTTATTGTCAGCGGATGAAAAGAAGAAAATTGAAGATATTTTTGCAAACTATCCGTTATTTTCAATTCATCGAATTAAGTCCGATGTTATCTTGAAAGATGATGCAGCGGCAATTATTGAAAAAAATATGATCCATGCGAATGCGGATATTATCCGGAATGGGCAGGTTAAAACGATTGACGGGGATGTTCTCTTTATGGGAACGATCCATGAAGGTGGAATCCTTCAGGCAACCGGGAATGTTTATCTTTTAGGAAAGACTGAAGGAATCGTTTCGGCTGGTTTTCCAGATAATAACTCGGCAGTAATTGTTGGGGATGTTACCCATGCCCAACAGGTTCGAATTGCTGATTTAGTCACAATTTTTGATGATGAGGTCCAACCAGATGAATCAAAGCCAGTCGTTTTTGTAAATGATTTACATAAGCTTGCATATTTGAGAATGGATGAATTGAAGAAATTAAGGCCTAAAATTTATGCCAAGTTTGGAGGATTTTAATTATGGGAAAATCAATTGTAATTACTTCAGGAAAAGGCGGAGTAGGAAAGACAACTACCTCTGCTAACCTGGGAACCGCTTTGGCATTAATGGATAAAAAGGTTTGTTTGATCGACCTTGATATTGGATTACGGAACCTTGACGTTGTTCTGGGACTTGATAACCGGATCATCTATGACATTGTCGATGTTGCTCAGGGACGTGCAAAGTTGCATCAAGCGTTGATTAAAGATAAACGATTTGACGACAAGCTTTTCCTTCTCCCAGCCGCTCAGAACACAGATAAAAGTGCGTTGGAGCCTGAAGAAGTAAAGAAAATCGTTGAAGAATTACGGCCGGACTTTGATTATATTTTGCTTGATTGTCCGGCTGGAATTGAACAAGGATTTATGAATGCCGTTGCTGGTGCCGACCAAGCAATTGTCGTTTCAACCCCCGAAATTTCGTCTGTTCGTGATGCAGACCGGGTTGTCGGCTTATTGGAACAAAAGGACTTAAAAGAAGCCCCAATGTTGATTATTAACCGGATCAAAAAACACATGGTTAATGATGGCGATATGATGGATGTTGACGAAATTACCCGGCATTTATCAATCAAGTTGTTAGGAATCGTCTTTGATGACGAAGACGTAATTAGTTCATCAAATAAAGGGGAACCGGTAGTCTTAAACGAAAAAAGTGCTGCGGGACAGGGATACCGCAATATTGCACGGCGACTTGAAGGCGAAACGGTTCCGTTGATGTCCCTTAAGGAACAGAAGAAAAAAGGGTTTTTTGAGAAAGTTACTGAATGGTTTAAGAGAAAATAAATTTGATTTAAAGGGCATTTGGAGTGGATCAAATCTAAATGTCCTTTTTCGTTTTAACTTTTAAGAAAGCGTAATGGTATTAA
>NZ_LWUD01000004.1 GCF_001654615.1 Ligilactobacillus aviarius | reverse complement strand
GATTTGGGGTGCATATCATTATGTCACAGTCTCTTTTTAACAAGAAAATAATGATTGAATGTGGTACAATATCTTAGATTAGGATTCGGAATGAATAAGGAAAGGAAGATAAAATCAATGAAGATGCAATTATCAGAAATTGCACGGGTATTGGAGGTTGAAGATATTCCGGCAGAGTGGAACACCATTACGATCACGAGTGTCAGCTTCGATAGTCGGCAAATGAAGCCTGGGGCGTTGTTTGTCCCATTGAAGGGCGAAAACGATGGCCATCAATTTATTCAAAAAGCAATTGATGCTCAAGCAGCAGCAACCCTTTGGCAAACTGATCACCGGGCAATTCCAACTGCAATTCCTGCATTACCGGTTGAAGATACGTTAGCTGCAATGCAAAAGCTTGCCAAGTATTACCTGCACAAAATTAATCCGCAAGTTGTTGCAGTTACCGGCAGTAATGGGAAAACAACCACGAAAGACATGATCGCGGCGGTTTTGCAAACGCAATATAACGTAACGAAAACTTTTGCCAATTTTAATAATGAAATTGGGGTTCCAATGACCTGTCTTTCAATGGAGCCGAATACGGAAGTTTTAGTGGTCGAAATGGGAATGGACCGCTTTGGCCAGTTGGATAAGCTTAGTCGGCTGGTCGAACCTGATATTGCGGTCATCACAATGATCGGGGAAGCCCACATTGAGTTCTTTGGAACCCGTGACCGGATTGCTGATGCCAAAATGGAAATCACTCATGGATTAAAAGAAGACGGAACTTTAATTTACAACGGGGACGAACCGCTTTTGCGGGCACGGACGGCGGATCTTGTTCAGGCAACCAAGACATTTGGGTTAGATGAACAAACCGATGATTTGGCTGCAAGTGATATTCAAGGAAATGATCACGCAACGACCTTTAAAGTTCCGACATTAACTCCTGATGAATTTAAGATTCCAATGATTGGAGATTATAACGTTAAAAATGCGTTAGCAGCCATTGAAATTGGAAAGTTAATGCACATTGAAATTACCAACATAATTCAAGCTTTGAAGACGTTTGCGTTAACCGCCAATCGGACTGAATGGGTCAGTGGGGCGCTTGGCGAACGGATTTTAAGCGATGTTTATAATTCAAATCCAACAGCGGTCAAGGCTGTTCTGCATTCATTTAAGGAAGTGCCAGTTAAAGATGGCGGGCGCCGGATCGTCGTTTTAGGCGATATGTTGGAACTCGGTGAGCAATCACCTGAATTGCATGCCTCATTGGCAGAAGCAATTGACCCGGCCAAAATTGATGAAGTTTACCTTTACGGAAACGAAATCAAGCCGTTACATACCAAGCTTGAAGGAATGATGGCTCCTCAACGGATTCATTATTTTGAATTTGGCAACCAGGAACAATTAATTGATGACCTTCAACATGATTTGCGTCCGGAAGATGTCGTTTTACTGAAAGGCAGCCACGGAATGCATCTTGAAAAGGTCTTAGCGGCCTTAAGTCCGGCAGAGAATGAAGATTAAGGAGAATTTGAGATTGAATTTTAGCGATTTAGGATTAGATAATCAATTATTAGAAGCAGTCAAGCGAACCGGGTTTGAAGAACCCACGCCGATCCAGGCCAAGACCATTCCGCTGGTTCTTTCGGGAATCGATGTGATTGGTCAAGCCCAAACCGGAACGGGGAAAACGGCGGCTTTCGGATTACCGTTACTGCAAAAGATTGATTATTCCCGGCGTGAGGTTCAAGCGCTTGTAATCTCACCGACCCGGGAACTCGCAATTCAAACTCAGGAAGAAATCTTCAAACTTGGAAAAGAAAAATTAGCAAAGGTCCAGGCGGTTTTCGGCGGGGCAAATATTGTCCGGCAGATTAAACAGTTAAAAAATTATCCGCCCCATATTTTAGTCGGAACGCCAGGACGGTTACTTGACCATCTTCAACGGGGAACGGTCAACCTAAGCAAGGTTGAAACCCTTGTTTTGGATGAAGCTGATGAAATGCTTGATATGGGATTTTTGGATGACATCAGTAAAATTATTGCGCAAATTCCAAAAAAACGGCAGACATTGCTTTTTTCAGCAACCATGCCGCCAGCAATCTTGAAAGTCGGCAAACGGTTCATGAATCACCCGGAAATTGTGAAGATCAAGAACCAGCAATTAACGGCTGACTTGGTTGATCAGTTCTTTGTTAAGGTTCGGGAAAATGAAAAATTTGATGTAATGACGCGGATTTTGGATGTTCAGGCACCTGAATTAACGATCGTTTTTGGCCGGACGAAACGGCGGGTCGATGAGCTTTCGCGCGGATTGGTTGCCCGCGGTTATAATGCGGCCGGCATTCATGGTGACTTGTCGCAGCAACAGCGAAGTGCGGTCTTGAAAAAGTTTCGGGATGGGGCTCTTGATATTTTAGTGGCCACGGATGTTGCTGCTCGCGGATTGGATATTTCAGGTGTCAGTCATGTCTATAACTATGATATTCCGCAAGACCCGGAAAGTTATGTTCACCGCATTGGGCGAACAGGGCGGGCCGGGCATCAAGGAATCTCGGTCACGTTTGTCACCCCTAACGAAATGGACTATTTGCGGGTGATTGAAAAACTGACCCGCAAACGGATGATTCCAATGCGGCCGCCGACAGCCAAGGAAGCCTTTAACGGTCAGATGGAAAGTGCGATCCGCGAGATTGATAATTTGATTTCGCGGACCGATACGGATAAATACAGTGATCAAGCTAATGAATTATTGAATGAATACAGTGCGTTGGACCTTGCGGAAGCGTTATTAAATACCGTTTCGCGCGAAGATGCATCTTCAGTTCCGGTCAAGATTACGCCGGAACGGCCATTGCCGCGGCGGAAACGGACTAACCGGCATGATAACCGTTATGGTAAAAAACGGAAACGGGATTATTGTGATCGGCGCGGAAAGCGGAAGGACCAACGGCCAAAGAAAAAACAGGCAACCAAGCCAAAATATAAGATTCGGAAACGATAACAATGATTTGGGGATTAGGAATTGATTTAACGGAAATTGAACGGATTCATCGTATTCGCCAAAAAGGAGATGCTTTTGCCCGCAAGATTTTGACGGCCAATGAACTGGCGGTGTATCAGAAACTTAGTTCAAAGCGCCAGGATGAGTTTTTAGCGGGGCGATTTTCAGCAAAGGAATCATACAGCAAGGCGCTGGGGACTGGAATCGGGAAGGCGGTCAATTTTAAGGATTTGGAAATTATCGATAATGAACTCGGCAAACCCGAGTTGCGCCGCCACCCTAAGCAGGATGAATTGAAGGCGTTCGTTTCAATTTCGCATACGGATGAGTTAGTAATGACAGAGGTTATTTTGGAGAAGAAGGACTAAAAATGATTATTGGAAAACATCGTGGAACATGTGCCACCATTGATTTAGGGGCAATCAAGCATAATTTAAAAATTGAACGTCAACGAATGGAACCCGGCCAGGAATTGTTTGCCGTGGTTAAAGCCGATGCATACAGTCACGGATTAGTTCCGGTGGCGGTTGCTGCACAGGAAGCCGGAGTTGACGGCTTTTGCGTGGCGGTGATCGATGAAGCCGTTGCGTTACGGGAAAATGGAATTACAAAGCCGATTTTGATTTTAGGTGCTTCACCAGAAACGGAAGCCCCGTACATGGCAAAATTCAACTTATCAACGGCGGTCAGCGACCTTCACTTCTTACAAACGGCCCAGCCATTATTAGCAGCCCAAAATTTGAAGTTAAAGGTTCACCTTGCCCTTGATACGGGAATGGGCCGGATCGGATTCCGTGATCAGGAAACCGTTAAGGCAGCAATCGAATTTATGAATCACCATCAAGACCAATTTGAATTTGAAGGGATCTTTACCCACTTTTCAACGGCTGATTCAGCGGATGATTCTTACTTTAAGAAGCAATTGAATAAGTTCCACGAACTGATGGAAGTTGTTCCTCAACGTCCGCGTTACGTTCACGTTGCGAACTCAGCTGCTTCGATTTGGCACAAGCAATGCGGCGGAAATATGATCCGGCTTGGAATTGGGATGTACGGATTGAACCCATCAGGCAAGGAAGTTCAACTCCCGCACGATGTTGCGTTGAAACCAGCGTTTGAACTTACAAGTCACATTGTTGAAGTTAAGCAGGTTCATCCGGGAGATTCGATCAGTTACGGGACAACGTACACGGCTACTAAGGATGAATGGATCGGAACCGTTCCGATGGGCTATGCTGACGGTTGGTTGCGCCGGATGCAGGGGTCAACGGTCTTAGTTGGCGGCCAGGAATGTGAAATCGTTGGCCGAATCTGCATGGACCAATTTATGATCCGGTTACCGCATGAAGTTCCATTGGGAACGAAGGTTACGCTAATTGGTGAAAACGGCGGCAAGCAAAAGACCGCCCAGGATGCTGCGGATTATGCCGGAACGATTCATTACGAAATTCTTTGTTCGATCGGACAACGGGTTCCGCGCTTTTACGTTGAAAAATAACAGCGGTGGAGGAATCAGCCATGGGGTTAAGCGAAACGGAAGCAATTCAAAAGGTATTAGCATGTTCAAATTTGAAGGTTTATTGTGATTACTATTCGATTACGGTTGATGACATCAAGCACCAGCCGCAGTTGGCGTTTTACATCTTAAAGCATCGTAATTCACTTGAACAGTTGATTGCGGGATACAGTGAAATGGAGTCGATCAATCAGGATATTTGTACTGAATTTCAGCGGTGCGAGCAGGAATGTCAGTCAATGATTCGAGAGTTAGTAAAGGATCGGGGATCAAATGAATTCAAAAATTAAACGCGGCGATATTTACTATGCAGATTTATCCCCGGTCGTCGGTTCAGAACAGGGTGGATTGCGTCCGGTGTTGATCATTCAAAATAACATTGGGAACCGTTTCAGCCCGACCGTGATTATTGCGGCAATTACGTCGAAAATTTCGAAGCCGAAAATGCAAACGCACGTCGCGGTTGCGAAGTCGAAGGACGGATTAGGAAAGGATTCCGTAATTCTGTTAGAACAGATTCGGACGATTGATAAACGGCGCTTACAACGAAAAATTACCCATTTGGATGATTCGATAATGAATCAGGTTGACCATGCACTTGAAGTGAGTGTGGGCTTAGGAGAAATTGATTAAAAAAAAGGTTGTGACAAAACGTTCAAAACGAGCGTGATGGAAGCAGAAAAGCGAACGAATCGCGGAGCATAGATTCGGAGGTTTTCGAATTAGCTACGCGTCACCACACAGCTCGTTTGTTTTGGAACCCGATTATGCGGATAAAAAAAGGTTGTGACCGCGGTCACAACCTTTTTTCTACATTGACGAAGCATGTAAATTTTCAATTTCAGTAACGGTAAATTTATTCCGTTTCAAACTGGCAACGATCCGTTTGAGTTTATGTTCTGAAACTTCAGACGGAAGGGTAAATAAGATTCGTTGAATGTTGTTTTTTTCGTGCAGATCAAGTGAAATACAGCTCGCAATCACCGTATAGCGGGTAATGATCTTCGACATTTTCGCAAGGTCACCGCGATCGCCGTTGGAAAGAATGGTCAAGACATAACTTCCGGTATCAACGTTCCATGATTGCGATAGCATGTTCAACAAGCTGCTGTGAGTTAAAATTCCATAAAATTGATTTTCTTCATCTAAAACGGTAATGTACGGTAAGTCCTTAATTGTAAAGAAAATATTGAAAAATGCCGAATTGATCGAAATAAACTTGGTAGCATTTTTAAGTAATTGGGTTACCGGCAATTGCATATCGCCGCCGCGTGATTTATGGCGGTAAATGTGCATTTTGTAGATGTTTCCGCGGAACAATTTACCTGATTCGTCAAGAACCGGAACACAACGAAAACCGGATGCTTCCAAAATATCGAGCGCCTCTTCAAGGGTTGCTGTTTCGGGAATGGTTGTTAATTCACTTTTCGGTTTAACAATTTCTTTTAAAATCATGATAAAGCTCCTTAGATCGTCATCAAAAAGTTTCAAACATTATAATAACATACTAAGGAACTTCTAAGAAATATTTAATTCAAAAAAACATTGCAAAATCGTTTGAAACTAAAATATGATATACTAAATGCGAAATCAGATTAATGGGTGGCTTGCTGAATTGCAGGCCGTTTTTGCGTATTTTAAAAGTTGATTAGAAAGAAGTTTTTCAAATGAAAATGATCGTTGGCCTTGGAAATGTCGGTTCACGGTATGATGGAACCCGACACAATACTGGTTTTATGGTGGTTGATGAACTTGCCACGCGGAACCAAATTGAAATTAATAAGGAAAAAGATGAAGCAATGATCGGTCAGGGAATGATCGATGGTGAAAAGGTTTTATTGGTTAAACCGCTGACTTTTATGAATGATTCTGGAAGAGCAGTGCGGCCGTTGATGGATTTTTATAAAATTGATGTCGATGACCTGGTGATCGTTCAAGATGACCTTGACATGGAAGTCGGCCGGGTCCGCTTGCGGCAAAAAGGATCAGCGGGCGGCCACAACGGAATTAAAAGCATTATCCAGCATGTTGGAACGCAAGATTTCAAACGGGTCAAGGTTGGAATCGGACGGCCGAAGATCATGACGATCGTTGATTGGGTATTAGGAAGATTTACCCCAACGGAACGGCCATTCTTTGAAGAAGGTCGGGATAAGGCGGTTGCCGCAATTGAATATTGGGTTCAAACCGGTGACTTTATGAAGACGATGAATAAGTTTAACTAGAAGAAAGAGATGAAGGCATGGATTTAAGTGAATTGATTGGTCAAACTGATGAACTGCGAACTGTTCGGCAACAGTTAACGCAGCCGGGACGCCATTTGTTAACGGGGGTCCTAGGATCAGCGAAAACGTTGATTTTGAAAAGCCTGTTTCAGCAATTAAAAAAGCCGTTCTTAGTTGTAACGGACACGCTCAGCCATGCCCAAGAATTAGCGGCCGATTTAACGAATGTTTTGGACGAGGAACAGGTTCGGCTTTTCCCGGTCGAAGAATTAGTGGCGACCGAAATTGCAACCAGTTCACCTGATTTTCAAAGTCAGCGTGTGCGGGCGTTGACAGCGCTCAGCCAGCATAAGGCTAAAGTTGTTGTGACTTCTGCTTCCGGACTAAGACGCCGGTTAGCACCGGTTAAAATGTGGAACCACAACCAATTGACTTTTAAGGTCGGGGCGGAAGTGGAGTTTGAACAGGTCAGCCACCAGCTGGTTCAAATGGGATATCAACGGCAAAAGTTGGTCGATCGTCCCGGTGATTTTGCGATTCGTGGGTCGATTATTGATATTTATTCACTGAACCATGAACTCCCTGTTCGAATCGACCTTTTTGATACTGAAATCGACTCGATCCGGTTCTTTGAGATTGGAAATCAGCGCAGTTTGGAAAATATTGATGAAATCAGCGTGATGCCGGCAACCGATATGATTCAAAATCCCCAGATTTTCACTGATGGGATTCGGCGGCTGCAAGAACTTGAAGCTCAGGTCAAACCAGCCTTAAAGGAAGAGCAGGCAGATGAATTGCGGCGCCAACTTGATGCGGTCATTACAATGTGGAAAGACCAGGAGTTATTAAAAGAACACCGCATTTTCACCCAAATTCTCTATCCTCAAGCAACGTCCCTGCTTGATTATTTGGATGACGGGGTTTTAGTGCTTGATGATTATGCCAAAATTTTGGAACATGCAGATGAGATCGAGCAAAACGAACAAGTTTGGTTGGATGAAAAGGAAGAACTGAAACCAGTGCTTGATCAATTACAGCTTGGATTTAAGGTTCGCAAACTTGTTCGGGAAGCAAAAATGCCGACGTTGTTTATGTCATTGTTTAAAAAAGGAATTGGGCGCTTAAAGTTTGCATCATTAACGGATCTTAAAGTGCGCACGGTTCAGCAATTCTTCAGCCAAATGCCGTTATTACAAACGGAAGCGCGGCGATGGAACAAGCAAAACCAGACTGTTGTTTTGATGATTCAGGATGAAGAACGCCTGACGAAGATTTCCCAGACCCTTGATGATTTTGAAATTCCAAATATTATGACCCAGCCAGAAAATTTACAACGCGGAATTCTTCAAATTGTACGCGGCAGTTTGCAAAGCGGATTTGAAGTTCCGAGCGCGAAACTGGTTGTTTTAACGGAAACGGAACTGTTTGCGAAGGCAACAAAGAAGCGGGCCAAACGGCTGACAATGGAGAACGCTGAACGGCTGAAAAGTTACACCGACCTTAAAGAAGGGGACTTTGTCGTTCACGTTGATCACGGGGTTGGCCGGTATCTTGGCGTTAAAACGATGGAAGTCGATGGCAAACACCAAGACTACCTGACTCTTGAATACCAGAAAGGGGCTAAGCTTTACGTTCCGGTCAATCAATTAGACCGGGTTCAGAAGTATGTGTCATCGGACGCAAAGACACCGCATTTGAATAAACTGGGCGGAAGCGAATGGCATAAAACCAAAAAGCGGGTCGCAAGTAAGATCGAAGACATTGCGGATGAACTGGTTGATTTGTATGCTGAGCGTGAAATGAAGACGGGATTTGCCTTTCCTAAAGATGATGCATATCAGCGGGAATTTGAAGATGCATTTCCGTATACTGAAACCCCGGATCAGCTTCGGAGTACTTCAGAAATCAAGCAGGATATGGAAAATAAGCACCCAATGGATCGGTTGTTGATTGGCGACGTTGGTTACGGGAAAACGGAAGTCGCTTTGCGGGCTGCATTTAAGGCCGTTGAAGCGGGAAAGCAGGTTGCCTTTCTGGTTCCGACAACCGTTTTGGCCCAGCAACACTATGAAACGATGATTGAGCGGTTTGAAAACTTTCCGATTGAAATTGGGATTTTATCCCGGTTCAACACCCCGGCTGAAACCAAGCAGGTCCTTGAAAACTTGAAGGACGGGAAGTGTGACATTGTGGTTGGAACGCACCGGCTTTTATCAAAGGATGTGCAGTTCAAAGATCTCGGATTGTTGATCATTGATGAAGAGCAGCGGTTCGGTGTTAAGCATAAGGAACGGTTGAAACAGTTGAAATCAACGGTTGATGTTTTAACGTTGACGGCAACGCCAATTCCGCGAACCCTTAACATGTCGATGCTTGGGGTCCGTGATCTATCAGTGATTGAAACCGCTCCGGTCAACCGTTATCCGATTCAAACGTACGTTATGGAACAGGATAATCAGGTGATCGCCAACGGGATCCGGCGGGAAATGGAACGCGGCGGCCAGGTCTTTTACCTGCATAACCGGGTCAAAGACATTGAAAAAAAGGCGGCAGCGTTGCAGGCTCTTGTTCCGGAAGCACGGATTACCTATATTCATGGGCAAATGACGGAAAATCAAATGGAAAAGATCTTAATGGACTTTATTCATGGCGATTATGATGTTTTGGTGACCACAACGATTATTGAAACGGGGGTCGACATTCCAAACGCCAACACCCTTTTTGTTGAGGATGCTGACCGGATGGGACTGGCTCAGCTTTATCAGCTCCGCGGACGGGTCGGCCGTTCAAGTCGGGTTGCATATGCTTACTTTATGTATAAACCGGATAAAGTGCTTACTGAAGTCAGTGAAAAACGATTGGAAGCAATCAAAGACTTTACGGAACTTGGATCCGGATTTAAGATTGCGATGCGGGACCTCGCAATTCGCGGAGCCGGCAATCTTTTAGGAAAACAGCAGCATGGTTTCATTGATTCGGTTGGGTATGATCTGTATACTCAAATGTTGAATGAGGCTGTTGCCCGGAAACGCGGCGTTAAACCGGAAGAAAAAACGGATGCGACGATCAATTTGGACGTTGAAGCGTACATTCCGCAATCTTACATTGACGATGAACAACAGAAAATCGAAATTTATAAGCGGATTCGTCAATTTAAGAATTTTGATCAGTACCAAGAAGTTCAGGATGACCTGATCGACCGGTTCGGTGATTATCCGGATGAAGTGTCGAACTTGCTGGAGATTGGATTATTAAAAATGGATGCTGATCGGGCATTAGTTGATCAAATTTTTCAAAAGAAAGATGAGATCACGATCGTTTTTTCAAAGAAGGCAACGACGCGACTGTCTGGCAGTCAATTCTTAGCAGCGGTTTCGCAAACCAAGTTGTCAACGTCAATGAACGTTGATAATTTGCAAATGAAGATTACAATTAAGAAAAAGGCTGATCAGACCCTTGCCCAAATTATTTTAGAAATGCAGAATTTGCTGAGTGAAATTGCAAAAATGCTGTCATCACAGGAGAAGGTTCATGAAGGATAATCGAATGAAAAATGTCATGCACGGGGCGTTGATTTTATCATTGGCGGCCCTGATTGCGAAAATCTTAAGTGCGTGTTACCGGATTCCATTTGAAAATTTAGTCGGGAATACCGGCTTCTATGTTTACCAGCAAGTATATCCCATTTATGGAATCGGAATGACGTTTGCATTGACCGGTTTTCCGGTGTTTATTTCAAAAATAATCGCTGAACAAGATGAAGAAGCGGCTAAGCTAGCCGTTTCACATCAGATTTTTGTGATTTTAGCCTTTTTTGGCCTCGCTTGTTTTGGCTTTTTACAGCTTTTTGGACACCAAATTGCATTGATGATGGGGGATCGGCACCTTACCCCGCTGCTTGGCAGTGTTTCATGGATGTTCCTCTTTATGCCGATCCTGGCAGTCGGCCGGGGATATTATCAAGGGACGTTTAACATGACTCCGACGGCGATCTCGCAGGTCACCGAACAGTTTATTCGGGTAACCGTCATTATTTTCGTGGCGTTGCTTGCAGTTCACCGTCACTGGACGGTTTACCGGATGGGAACGTGGGCCATGTTTGCGTCAACGTTTGGGGCAATTGGGGCCAGTATCAGTTTTATCCCGTTTTATACCAAGAAATTTTGGCAAACAAAGCGGTCGGCCCATCAAAGCTATTTTAGTTTGACCAAACGGATTTTTTCAGACGGCTTGATCATTTGCTTGTTTGCATCAATGATGGTGCTGTTGCAGCTGGTTGATTCGTTTACCGTTAAAAACAGTTTGGTTTCAGCCGGAATGCTGCCGGCAGTTGCCAAAAGCATTAAAGGAACCTATGACCGGGCCCAACCGTTAGTTCAGTTAGGAATGGTCGTGGCGGTCAGTTTTTCATCGACGTTGTTGCCGACCCTGACGGATGCATTGCAGAAGAACCAGTTGGCACGATTTCGCCAGATTGCCAAGCTATTGATGCGGATCAGTGCAACGATTGCAGCGGCAGCAACGGTTGGGATGATCGTACTGATGCCGGAAATCAATACGTTGCTTTTCAGCACCCCCGCACTTTCGCGAACGATTGCCGTTTACGTATTAAGTGTTTTTGTGATCACGCTGATCAGTACCTATAATTCGATTCTTCAAAGTCTTGACCAGTTCAAGATCACGGCAGTCGGTTTGATTCTGGCAGTTGTCGTCAAAGCTGCCATTAATTCGCTGATGATCCGGCACTTTGGAATCATCGGGGCAAGCTGGGCAACGGTGATTAGTTTACTGGTTGCCGTTGGAATTATTTTGTGGGCCCTGCCTTCCGGGGTTAAGAATTTATTCTTTGACGGTGAAGGATTCGTGCATAAACTTTGCCTGGCAGTTTTAATGATGGGGCTGAGTGTTGGAATCGTTGTGCATGGTTTGCGGATGTTTATTTTCCTTTCACGCAAAGGGTCGATCATCATCACGGTGATCGGAATGCTTGTTGGCGCAACCGTCTTTCTTTCAATGGTGATTGGCCAAAAGATGTTTACAACGCGTGAATGGCTGATGATTCCCGGCGGCAAAAAGTTACTATTAGTTTTAGAAAAAATTGCGAAACGAGGAAATTCAAAATGAGATTAGACAAATTTTTAAAAGTATCACGAATCATTAAGCGGCGTTCAGTTGCAAAGGATATTGCTGATCAAGGCCGGGTAACGGTCAACGGGAAGGTTGCCAAGTCATCTTCCAAAGTTGCGGTCGGCGATGAGATCGTAATTAATTTTGGAAATAAAACTTTAACTGTTAAAGTGGATGATATCAAGGATACAACGAAGAAAAACGAATCGCAGGATCTTTATACGGTCGTTTCTGAAGAATATCAAGAAGATTATCGGATGTAAGGTACTTTTTTAAGTGGCGGTTTGTTATAATTTGAGTAGTGAGATCTAGTCGGTTTGATAAGGAGAGTACAATGGCGCAAAAGAAGAAAAGCAAAAAGTTAAAGGTCATTAATCAGGAATACTATAATCAGCAAACCGCTCAAAATGCAGTTACTCAAAAACAACTGGCATTAACGCGGAAACACCGGATGAAAATGCTGATTCTTTGCGGCGTGATGTTGGTGATCACGATCATGTTTGGCTTTAACATTATTCAAAATAACATTCAAGCAGCGGTTCTTGGGAAAAAGACGCGGGAAGCGCGCGTGGAATTAAAGAGTGCCAAACAGCAAAATCAAAAGCTGAATCAACGGGTAGCTGAGTTAAAGGATTCAGATTATTTGGCGAAAATCATTCGGAAGAAGTATTTCTTCTCGAAAGACGGCGAAACGATTTATAGTTTGCCAAGCGATAAGGCCAAAACCGTTACTGAAAATTAGTTAAATAAATGAATTTAGACGCTTATTAAAATATTTAAACAGTGTTATACTGAAAGAAACATCAATTTCTGGGAGGATTAAATTTTTTTATGACAGTTGAAGTGGGAACGAAAGTTTCAGGTAAGGTTTCAGGAATCACGAACTTCGGAGCATTCATTGATCTTGGTGATCACCAGACCGGGTTAGTTCATATCAGTGAAGTTTCGAACACGTACGTCAAGGATATCCATGATGTCTTAAAGGTCGGCGACGAAGTTCAAGTTAAGGTTCTGAAAGTTGGCGATGACGGCAAGATCTCATTGTCGATCAAGCAAGCCATGCCGAAGCCTGATAAACCCAAGAATAACCATCACAATGGCAATCGCCAAGGAAGTAACCATCGTTTCCATGGAAACAAGAATAATCATCAAAAGAAGGATTTTGATGCCCTTTTAGCAGGGTTCCTAAAGGAAAGTGATGAACGGTTAACATCCCTTAAACGGAATACCGATGGTAAGCGTGGCGGTCGCGGCGGCCGGCGCAGCTAGTATTAATGAGTTGAAAATTATTAAATCCGAGACTGGAGCTTGTCCCAGTCTCTTTTCGTATCTGAAATAGGTGACCGAATGGAATTAGAATTTATTCAAAATTGGAAGAAGTTTGATTTAGACTGTCAGCCGCTTTTAGTAGCCGTTTCAACGGGCGTCGATTCAATGGTTTTACTTGATTTATTGCAGCATTTACCTGCTGATTTACGGCCGCAAATCACGGTCGGCTATGTTGATCACCGGTTGCGAAAGCAAAGCAAGGATGAAACCAAGTTTATTCAAGAATATTGTCGTCAGCATCACTTGCCGTTGAAAATTGGTGTTTGGGATGCTGACCAACATCCGCAACACGGAATTGAGGAAGCCGCGCGAAATTTTCGGTATGCCTTCTTTTCAAAAACGATGGCCGAGTTGAAAATTTCCACGCTGGCAACGGCGCACCATGCCGATGATCTGGCAGAAACATTTTTGATGAAGCTGCTTCGCGGTGGCGAACTATCTCAGTTGGTGGGAATCGCTCCCTGCCGGTTAATGGGACCCGGGCGACAATTGATTCGGCCGCTTTTACCGTATTCCAAACAGCAACTGTATGATTATGCTCAGCAACATCAGTTAACCTTTTTTGAAGACGAAACCAATCAGGATGACGATGTTTTACGAAACCGGATCCGGCATCACATTATTCCGCAATTAAAACGCGAGAATCCACGTTTTTTGGACCATGTTCGCAGTTACACGCAGCAGTTAAGTTCGACGTTGAAAGTTAATCAGCAAATTTTACAGCAGCAGTTAACCCAGTTGCTCGAAGATGATCAGGTGTGCCTGCCGGCATGGTTGCAACTTGATGCAGCAATGCGGCGGGCGGTATTAAAAGAATATCTGATTCAGCATGGCGTTCCGCTTCACCAGCGGCAATTTGCCGAGGTCAGCAGCTTTTTAGAAAATTGCCAAAAACCGCAAGGAACCTTTCAGTTAGATGCGAAGCGAGCGGTGGTTAAGGAATACATGCACTTCTATTTAACTTCCCGGGAGGAAGCAGTCGAAAAGGTTTCGGATCAATCATTCTTGATTCAAGGTAAAACGCTGGTTAGCACGGCAACCTTTGAACTGACGCTTGACCACCATGAACAGCGGGATGCAGACGAACAACTAAGATTTAACCGTTTGCCAGCCGGATTAACTTTGCGGCATCGGCTGCCGGGAGATTGGTTGCGGATTCGTGAAGGAACTAAAAAACTGACCCGTTTTTTAATTGATAAAAAAATTTCACAACGGGAGCGGCAAGCATTGTGGGTGATCGCTGATGAAAAGCAGGAAGTTTATGCCCTTTTCGGTGATCAGCCAAATTCAATGATCTATTTGTCACAACCCGTGGAAAATGCTACAATTCGTTACATAGTAGCGATAAAGTACAGAAAGAGGTAAAAAGATGAATGATGATATTTTGAAAGTTCTTTATAGTCGAGAACAAATTCAAGATGCAACTGAAAAAATGGGAAAGCAGATCACCAAGGATTTTGAAGGCAAAGATCCGCTTGTAATCTGCATTTTAAAAGGAGCTGCCGTTTTCTATTCTGATATCGTTCGCGAAATCAATACGTACTGCGAATTAGATTTTATGGACGTTTCAAGTTACGGCAACGGAACCGTTTCATCGGGGGATGTCAAGATCATTAAGGACCTTGATACGTCGGTTGAAGGCCGGAATGTGCTGATCATTGAAGATATTATTGATACTGGCCGGACATTGAAATGTTTAGTTGACCTGTTTGAAAAACGGAACGCCAAATCAGTTAAAATCTGTACTTTATTAGATAAACCGGATCGGCGGATCGAAGGAATCGTTCCGGATTATACGGGCTTTAAAGTTCCAAACGAATTTGTTGTTGGTTTCGGACTTGATTACATGGGCCACTACCGGAACTTGCCATTCGTTGGGGTTTTGAAACCGGAAATTTACGCTGATAATCAAGAATAGTCAAAAAAAGTCAAGTATGATATGATTAGCTTGATAACTTTGAATTTTTAGTTATTGTCGTAGGAGGAAATAATGAATAATAACAATAAAAAGAATGGACTATTCCGGAATAGTCTTTTCTACATTGTCGTCTTCCTGGGAATCATGGGAGCGGTCTACTACTTTACAGGTGGCAGTAACGACTCATCGACCCAACAAATTCAGTCAAGTACATTTATTTCTGAATTAAAGAAGGACAATGTAAAGAAGTTTACGTTAGAACCTTCGGGAAACGTTTATAAAGTTTCAGGGGAATACCGTAAACCAGTAAAGACTTCCTCAAAAAAGAATAGTCTAACAGGCATGGGCGGCGGTAGTTCAACCGCGAAGAACTTCACAACGGACATGGTTACGAACGAAGGAACCGTAAATGAAGTGATGAAGTACGCCCAAAAGAATCACGTTGCAAACAGCGCGAAGGAAGAACAATCAAGCAGCATTTGGATGCAGTTATTGTTGACCATCGTGCCGATCGTGATCATGATTTTCTTCTTCTACATGATGATGGGCAATGCCGGCGGTGGCCAAGGCGGCGGCCGGATGATGAGCTTTGGCAAGTCAAAAGCCAAGCCGATCGACAAGAAAGAAAACAAGATTCGTTTCTCAGATGTTGCCGGTGAAGAAGAAGAAAAGCAGGAATTGGTTGAAGTTGTTGAATTTTTGCGTGATCCGCATAAATTCCAACGGTTAGGGGCTAAGATCCCATCAGGGGTTCTGCTTGAAGGTCCTCCAGGAACTGGGAAAACTTTGCTTGCAAAAGCGGTTGCTGGTGAAGCAGGCGTTCCGTTCTTCTCAATTTCTGGTTCTGACTTCGTTGAAATGTTTGTCGGGGTTGGGGCAAGTCGTGTTCGTGACTTGTTTGAAAACGCCAAGAAGAATGCACCATCGATCATCTTTATCGATGAAATCGATGCCGTTGGTCGCAAACGGGGCAACGGCATGGGCGGCGGCCACGATGAACGTGAACAAACCTTGAACCAATTGTTAGTTGAAATGGACGGGTTCGAAGGCGACGAAGGCGTGATCGTAATGGCAGCCACAAACCGGTCAGATGTTTTGGATCCAGCCTTACTTCGTCCAGGTCGTTTTGACCGGAAGATTTTGGTTGGCCGGCCAGATGTTAAGGGTCGGGAAGCCATCTTGAAGGTCCACTCCAAGGGCAAGCCGTTGGCAGACGATGTTGACCTGAAGATGATTGCTAAACAAACGCCAGGCTTTGTTGGGGCTGATTTAGCAAACTTGCTGAACGAAGCTGCATTGTTGGCTGCGCGGCGTGATAAAAATGAAATCGATGCTTCAGATATTGATGAAGCTGAAGACCGCGTAATTGCTGGACCAGCGAAACGCGATCGGGTAATCAGCGAACAAGAACGCCGGACCGTTGCGTTCCACGAAGCAGGACACACAATTGTCGGCCTTGTTTTGAATGATGCCCGGGTCGTTCATAAAGTTACGATCGTACCTCGGGGACGTGCCGGCGGATATGCGATTATGCTTCCGCGGGATGATCAAATGCTGAACTCCAAGAAGGACTTGAAGGAACAAATTGCTGGTTTAATGGGTGGACGTGCTGCCGAAGAAATTATTTTCGGGCAACAATCATCCGGGGCTGCAAACGACTTCCAACAAGCAACGCAATTAGCACGGGCCATGGTTACTGAATACGGGATGAGCGAAAAACTTGGACCGGTTCAATACGAAGGACAAGCAAACATGCAACCGGGCGAATTTGACGGTCAACACAGTTACTCAGGCCAAACGGCAAACTTGATCGATGAAGAAGTTATGCGGCTTTCAAACGAAGGAATGGAAACTGCTAAACGGATTATCCAAGAACACCGTGAACAACACCGGGTAATTGCTGAAGCCTTATTGAAGTATGAAACACTTAACGAAAAGCAAATCTTGAGTTTGTTCAAGACCGGCAAGATGCCAGCTGAAAATGAAGATGAATTTCCAAGTGAAAAATCAGGTTCATTTGAAGAAGCTAAGAAGGCATTAGAACGGAAAGACGCTCAACGCCAAAAGATCGATGCTCAAGAAGTTGCAGCTGAAAAAAAGGCCGAAAAACAAGACGATGAATCATTACCAACGCAAACATTCTATCCGAGTGAAAAGCATGATCATGATGATTCACATCAAGACGAAGGCTAAATAGCATAAAGGGTGACTATGGTTAACATGGTCACTTTTTATGTTAATCGGAATTAAATATTTTTTTATTTTTAAAAAAGAACATGGTAAAATCTTAGTTTGGAAGAAAAGAAGGGATAGTTTATGAGCGATTATTTAGTAAAAAGTTTGGCGTTTGACGGTCAGATCAGAGCATATGCAGTCGACGCCACAGAAACGGTCAGCACAGCTCAAAAATTGCATGATACTTGGAGTGCGGCTTCGGCAGCCCTTGGACGGAGTCTGGTAGGGACTTTGTTACTCGCATCAGCTTCACTTCAAGGCGATGAAACAATGACGGTCAAGATCAATGGGAACGGTCCGGTTGGCGGAATCGTCGTTGATGGCAATGCCAACGGAACGGTGAAGGGATACGTTCAAAATCCGCATGTTCATTTACCGTTAAATGATAAACACAAAATTGATGTGAAGGGGGCCGTCGGAACAGAAGGTTTTCTTGCAGTTACAAAGGATCTCGGCTTGAAAGAACCATTTACAGGGCAAGTGCCGTTAGTATCCGGCGAACTTGGCGAAGACTTCACGTATTATCTTGCTAAGTCAGAACAGATTCCATCTTCAGTTGGCTTGTCAGTTTTTGTTAACAGCGATAACTCAATTGAAACGGCGGGCGGCTTTATGATTCAGGTAATGCCGGGAGCAAAGGAAGAAACGATCAGCCAAATCGAAAAGCGGTTAGCTGAAATTCCAATGGTTTCTGAAATGATGCGCGATGGCAAGAAACCGGAAGATATTTTGAATGAAATTCTCGGCGCTGAAAACGTTAAAATTCTTGATAAGATGCCGGTCAGTTATCACTGCGATTGCTCGCGGGAACGCTTCTTAGGCGTGTTGACAAGTTTACCGACTGATCAGCTTCAAGAAATGGCCGATGAAGATCATGGAGCTGAAGCCGTATGCCATTTCTGCGGCAAAAAGTATCAGTTTACTGAAGACGAATTACGGAAGATCATTAAGGTCAAAAAACAAAACGGAAAGAAAGAGGATTAAGCAATGGAATGGAAAATTGGTGATATTACAATTCCAAACCGGGTCGTTGTTGCGCCAATGGCAGGGGTAACTAACGTTGCGTTTCGGATGATCTGCAAAGAGTTCGGTGCGGGATTAGTTGTTTGTGAAATGATTTCAGATAAGGGAATTCATTTTCGAAACAAAAAGACCCTGGGAATGTTGTTCGTTGATGAAAGTGAACACCCGGTAAGTGTTCAAATTTTTGGTGGGACAAAGGATTCGCTGGTTGAAGCAGCCCAATACGTTGCTGAAAATACAAGTACGGATATCATTGACATCAACATGGGCTGCCCGGTGCCTAAAGTTACGAAGACGGATGCCGGGGCCCACTGGTTGCTTGATCCGGATAAAATCTATGAAATGGTCAAGGCGGTTACGGCGGCAGTTGACAAGCCGGTCACGGTTAAAATGCGGACCGGTTGGGATGATGATCACATCTTAGCGGTTGAAAACGCATTGGCGGCTGAAGAAGCCGGAGCATCAATGCTTGCAATGCACGGCCGGACCCGGAAACAACTTTATTCAGGGCATGCTGATTGGGGTATCTTAAAGGATGTTGCTGATCACTTAACGAAGATTCCATTCGTTGGAAACGGCGATGTGCGTACTCCGCAAGACGCAAAGAAAATGTTGGATGAAGTTGGGGCTGATGCCGTCATGATCGGCCGGGCAGCATTAGGAAACCCATGGATCGTTAAGCAGGTGACCCATTACCTTGAAACGGGCGAAGAAATTCCGGAGCCAACTCCAGCAGAAAAAATCAAGGTTGCCAAGGAACACCTTCACCGTTTGATCAAGCTGAAAGGTGAAAAAATCGGTCCCCGGGAATTCCGTTCACAGGCAGCATACTACCTGAAAGGCATTCCGCGGTCTGCACGAACAAAAGCAGCATTGAATGATGCTGACACTGAACAAGAAATGATCGATATCTTTGATAACTTCTTGAATGATTTGGATAGTGCAGCAGCAAGACGGGCTGCGCGCCGGGCACATTCACGAAATTAATTAAAGATGTTTAGTGTTTTTTGATATGATATAATCTCACTAGAGGTCAAAAATTAAGAAAAGAGGGCTATTATGGCAAAAGATCAATCAATGAATGATCAGATGCGGGTTCGTCGCCAAAAGATGCAAGAATTGCGCGATGAAGGTATCGATCCGTTTGGTCACCGGTTTGAACGGGACTCAATGAACGCCGATCTTCATGAAAAGTATGGCGACATGACAAAAGAAGAATTAAACGATGCAGGTTATACTGCAACGATTGCAGGGCGAATGGTTGCCAAACGTGGAAAGGGTAAAGTTGGCTTTGCTGACTTGCAAGACCGTTCAGGCAAAATGCAATTATACGTTCGGAAAGATGTTGTTGGCGAAGACCAATATCACATTTTCAAGCGGTCAGATTTAGGTGACTTCCTTGGGGTAACGGGTGAAGTTATCAAGACTGATATGGGTGAATTGACTTTACGGGTTACAAAATTGACGTTCCTTTCAAAGGCTTTACGCCCATTACCTGATAAGTATCACGGTTTACAAAACATTGAACAAGTATATCGTCAACGTTACTTAGACTTGATCACTAACCGAACAAGCTTTGATCGCTTCATGAACCGGAGTAAGATCGTAAAAGCTATTCGGGACTATATGGATGAAAATGGTTTCGTTGAAGTTGAAACACCAATTTTGAGCAATATTGCCGGTGGAGCAGCTGCACGGCCATTTATCACGCACCACAATGCATTGGACATTGATATGTACTTGCGGATCGCAACGGAATTGTCACTTAAACGGTTGATCGTTGGTGGTATGGAACGGGTTTATGAACTTGGACGGGTCTTCCGGAACGAAGGAATCGATACCCGGCATAACCCAGAATTCACAACTATGGAAACCTATGCTGCATACTGGGATTTAACTGATGTTATGGATGAAACGGAAGGAATTTTCAAGGCGGCTGCTAAGGTTGTAACGGATAATGGAATCATTACTTACCAAGGAAATGAAGTTAACCTTGATAAGCCGTTCAAGCGGGTTCACATGGTTGATTTGATTAAGGAAGAAACCGGCGTTGACTTCTGGAAAGAAATGTCACTTGATGAAGCTCGGAAGATTGCTGATGAACATAATGTTCATTACGAACCATACTGGCAAGTTGGCCACATCATTAATGAATTCTTTGAAACATTCTGTGAAGAAAAGATCGTTGACCCAACATTTGTTTATGGTCATCCAGTTGAAGTTTCACCACTTGCGAAGAAGAATGAAAAGGATCCGCGGTTTACTGATCGATTTGAACTCTTTATTCTTGGTGGCGAATATGCAAACGCCTTTACTGAATTAAATGATCCAATCGATCAACGTGAACGGTTTGAAGCTCAAGCAGCTGAACGTGAAAACGGAAATGATGAAGCCGAACACATTGATGAGGATTACTTGGAAGCAATGGAATACGGAATGCCGCCAACAGGTGGATTAGGAATCGGAATTGACCGGTTAGTAATGTTATTGACAGATGCACCGTCAATTCGGGATGTCTTATTATTCCCAACCCGGCGTCCAGAAAAATAATTAAATCACTTTTCAAGGAGCACATGAAGTTCATGGGCTCCTTTTTTGATTTTGAAAAAATTATAATATTAAATTTCGAAAAATTAAGAAAAGGGATTGACGGTGGTTGGGGTTTGATGATAAACTAACAAAGTCGTCAAAAGGAACAACAGTTGATGTTAATAATTAAGTAAAAAAGTTATTGACAAGTTGGTGCCTGTTTGATAATATAATAAATGTTCCGCTGATGCGGAGTTAAATATTTGATAGATCTTTGAAAACTGAACAATGTTTCGACACACAAATGTGCAGGGCAATTCATGAAAATGAATGCAATAACATTTGCGAAGTCAATTCGCTAGTAATTACGAGTCACAAACTTATAAATTGAGAGTTTGATCCTGGCTCAGGACGAACGCTGGCGGCGTGCCTAATACATGCAAGTCGAACGAGAATTTCTTACACCGAGTGCTTGCACTCACCGTAAGAAATTCGAGTGGCGGACGGGTGAGTAACACGTGGGTAACCTGCCCAAAAGAAGGGGATAACATTTGGAAACAAATGCTAATACCGTATAACCATGATGACCGCATGGTCATTATGTAAAAGGTGGTTTTGCTATCGCTTTTGGATGGACCCGCGGCGTATTAACTAGTTGGTAGGGTAACGGCCTACCAAGGTGATGATACGTAGCCGAGTTGAGAGACTGATCGGCCACAATGGGACTG
>NZ_LWUD01000003.1 GCF_001654615.1 Ligilactobacillus aviarius | reverse complement strand
TTAATACCATTACGCTTAAATTTAATGTCTGTAAAAGCAATCAATTAATCCACTAACTTCTTATTCTTTAATAACTTCCAAATATCCTTCTTTGAATCACTTGAAACCTGTTGGATCTCAAGCCGAATTCCATGCTGACTAAGAAGTTGAAAAACTTGAATGTCTCGTTGACTAACAGCGACAGTATCGCTGATCATCTTTTTGGAATTGTCAAAGCTCAAAGAACCGATATTGATTCTTAAAACTTCAATTCCGCCAAGGATTAATCGCAAAGCATCCTGGGGAGATTCAACCAGTAATAAAACTTTTTCTCCATCAAAACGTGAGTCCTGATTAATCCGAATCACCTTCTGAACCGGAACGATATGGGTTCGCAGTCCGGGTGGTGAAGCCTGCTTAATCAGTGTTTTCCGAATCGCATCCTGAGCCACGCTATCAGACGCAACGATGATTCTGTCAATTTTCAGAACCCGTGCCCAATTCGTTGCAACCTGACCATGCAGCAATCGGCTATCGATTCGAAGCAATTGAACTTGAAGCATAAGGATCACACTTTCGTTATTGGAGACTGGCTTAATAATGAATAAAATAATTGCTAATAATCAGCCATTCACCAAATTGTTTTGCCTTACACTAAACAATAAGCAAAAAGCGTGCCAACTTTGTGTATCTCTTGAAAACGCTTTTATATCAACGATAAAAAATGCTTGATACACTTTTAATTGTGTATCAAGCAATTCACTAATCGTTATTGTTTTTGTGTATCAATCAATTTGACAACGTAATACACTTCTTCTTCAGGCAAGGTAATATTCAAGCTTTCTGCCAGCATTTGGTTGGCCTTGACCACCATTGGATAAACCGGATCATCCTGAACCGCTGCAAGTTGAATATCCTGTTGAACCGTCAATTCACTTTGGGTCAAAATCCGTTCGATCACCCCAGCAAGATGCATGCTTAAATTAACCTTTAATGAATTTTTCAGTTTTACCGGACCCTTTTCAACTACCTTACAGTACTCCCAAAGAACCGCCGTAACCTTTTCCGGATTAAGAAAGGTAAAATACTGTCCCAAATAGTGCTGAATTCTTTCCTTTGCCATTTCTTCCGAAGTTTCTAATTGATTTTCAGCTTCAATGTTATTTGTAAAATTCTCAATTGCGGTAATAAACTGTTCACCGCCGCCTTGAAGCAGTTTTTCAAGTGAAACAAACGGAACGCTTAGGTGCGGCCGGGCAATTCCCGTAACCGCCACAATCCGATAATCCTTTTGGATCTTCGCAATCTGCTGCTCCATATCAACGACGGAAATCGGCAAGACAACGATATCATCGATCAAATGATCCACCAAAATACTGTCCAGCATCTTTTTGATCTTGACTGCCGTCCCCTGACCAGTTGAACAGATTGCTAAAATAGCTTTCGGCTGCTGATCAGTCAGCACAGCGGCCTTTTGCGGTAAATGCTGAACCTCAGTTTTTTCACGTTCCGTTGTCCGTGAATAACCACTGAATTCTGAAATTTCCCGATAAACGTTTTCCAAGTCACTATCGATCAGCGATGTTTTGCGAGCCGTTTCTAAAACTAACGCCGTCGTTACCATATCAACAGATTTAACTTTGATTCCAGTATGGTCACTGATTTTTTCATCAAAGGTACTTAACGATCCCATATCAACCAGCAGGATCACTCCATTCCCCGAATCCACCTGGCGAACCTTCTCTTCGATTCCCTTTAATGCTTCTTGCGGGCTCATATCAAGCGACATATCAAATGCCGTTAAGTTATCCGGATTCAGTAACTGGTCAACAACTTGAACCATTGAAGAAGCCGTGCTGTTTCCGTGAGCAGCAACCACGATCCCCACTTTTCCGTTTTGTTTTTCAGCCTGAAGGGAGATCAGTAAGACCGCTAAATAGTACAGCTCCGAATCTGGAACCGGCAAATGATAGTGATTTTCAATTTCATCTTTTACGAGCTTGGCATATTCAAATTCCTGCGGGTAATCCTGAACCATCGAAATCATATTCGGGGCGACTTTCCGCAATGGTTTTCCTGACTCGACCCGCTTGATAAATGAACTGATATGCAGACTCATCGCATAAAGGAAGTTCGTTGAAATTTGATAACCGGCATCCTTTAAAATCTGTTTCAACCGGTTCGTCAGATCGACCACATCCTGATCCACGATTTCGTACAGGTCATCTTGACCGCGTTCCAAATGCTTATCAGAATAGAACCCTTTAAGGTGAACATTGATGTCCGTCATAATGAAATTATTGATTGCCTCTTGGTCAAGCCCCTCTTTACTCAACAATGCTGCTTTATCGCCAATGATTTCGTACAGATTATATGGTAATTCATAGTTATCTTCATCATTGATCAACGCAGTCGAATCATCCGGCGCAACCACCATTTGCGGATCCATCATTTTGGCCAAGTCGCCAAATTGTTCCCGATCATTTGCCAGGCGCGAAAGACCATCTTTAATATTTGGCGGAAGCTGCTCAAAGTGCAGGTAAATGGCATCCTTTTCCTGAATATTATTCAAGAATCCTTGCGCACATACTAATTGAACATTTGATTTTAATTGACCAACGTTCCCATAAGTTACACTGCCAATCAATGACCGGGCAACGTCTTCGTCAAAGTAAATTTTCTTATGGATTCGGTTAGCTTCGATCAACAACATTTGTTTCAACAAACCAAACCGTTCCCGCATCGTCCGGGAATTAAAGCTCGGCATTTGAACAACGATTGGGATCCGGCGCACAAACGTCGCGAGCAATGAACTTTCAGGATCCTCCGTCGTTGCACAGATCAATCGTAAATTAGCATGGTGCGCTTTGTCTGTTTCCCCTAATCGTGAATATGTTCCATGATCCATTAAATAAAAAATCATTTCCTGACCTTCTGGCGGCAATCGGTGAACTTCATCTAAGAATAAAATCCCGCCATCAGCCTTTTGAATCAATCCTTCTTGATCCTCATTCGCCCCGGTAAATGCTCCCTTAACATACCCAAACAAATGTGACATTAAAAGTTGCGGGTTGTGGGCATAATCAGCACAGTTAAACGTTGTTAAATGCGGATTGCTGATTACTCCTTGATTGCACGCAAATTGATTCATTGCATTTGCAAAATACGTTTTCCCAGATCCAGTCGGGCCCGTAATCAAAACATTCAAGCCGTGCGGTGGATATAAAATGGCCGCCTTGGCCTGCTCAATTTGGTTTTTAAGGCTGCTTGTTTTCCCAATTAAATGATCAAAAATATCATCTTGGTGAATTTTTTGCTTCTGATTCTCTGTTTCATCCGGTTGGCTCTTTGTTTTCTTTTCATTTGAAACCGGAGCAACTGTTGGCTGAGCTTGATCAGCAAAAAAGTATTTGACCGGCCGGGTCGCTGTTTTAGCTAACTTTCCTTCCTTTACCAAAACGTTCAGCTCTTTGCTGGCATTTGTTCGAACCAAATCCAGATCCATCGCAACTTTTGAAGTCGTTACTCCTTGAGGATGATCTGGCAAAACGGTTTTCAAATATTCCCAAACCTTTTCTTTGCGTTTCAAAATTTTACCTCCTCATGGCTCCCTTTTTTTGTGTATTAAATACATCGTTCTTTGCTATGATAGCGTTTACTATTTTAGTGTATCATCTTCATTATCAAAATTAAAGAACCGTTTTCATCATTGTGTATCAGGCATTTGCCTTTTCGCCGCTCTTGATTAAATGGTAAAATTAGTTTAACAAAATCGAGCTTAAAGGGGATTTAATAATGACCGAAACGGCAGTTACAATCACGCGCAAAGACAAACGAACCCGGCTTCTTCATATTATCCGGATCATGCGCAACTATAATATGCTTCACAACTTCGTTCATCAGACCCATCCAGCTGAATTTCGCGAAGCACTTGAAGAACTTGGACCAACCTTTATCAAGGCCGGACAGTTGCTTTCAACCCGGCCGGATTTAATTTCACCGGAATACATTCAAGAACTGCGGAAACTGCAAGATAACGTTCAAGTTGATGACTTTCAAACGGTTGCTGCAACCTTTAAAAAGCAGACCGGGAAATCAATTACCGATACATTTGCTTCATTTGATCAAAAACCGTTCGCTTCCGCATCGATCGGTCAAACCCACCACGCAACCCTTAAAGATGGAACCGAAGTGGTGGTGAAGATCCAACATCCAGCCGTTGAAGAACTGGTACGAACTGACCTCGCTCTTTTCCGCAAGGCCCTTTCGATTTTAAAATTCGTCCCTGACATTGAAGTTATTGACGTTAATGAAACCCTTGATGAAATTCGAACGGCATTATTAAACGAGATCAATACCCAGGTCGAAATCCAAAACGGAATCGAATTTTACAAATTAAATAACGGCGACGGCATCATTCGCGTTCCGAAAGTGTATCAACAATACTCAACTTCAAAAATCCTCGTTAACGAAGCGATGCCTGGAAAAAGTATCAAGTACCTTATCCAGCAAACGGCCGAACCTGAAACTCAAGCAGCCAAAGAACTGACGGCAACGAAGAAATATGTTGCCAAAACGCTCGTGCAAAACTTCATCAAACAGGTTTTTGTCGATAATTTCTTTCATGCGGATCCACATCCCGGAAACATTCTTTTTCACCGTTTAAGTTACAGTGAAGAAGTTAATGAAAAACAAAATTTCGAACCGCAGCACCACTATGCAAAAAAAATCGGCCAAAACGAGATCAAAGTCGAAACCTGCGAATCACTTCCGCCATACCGGCTGACCTACCTTGATTTTGGAATGATGGGCCGGTTGACGCCTGCTTTAGTTGACGGAATTGCTAACATTATTTTGGCTCTCAATACTAAAAATTCCCGTAAAATCGGCGAGGCAGTTTTAAATGTTTGCAATCGGGTCGGCGACGTGGACGAAGAAAGCTTCTATGAAGACTTAGGGAACTTTATCACACCGTATTTGAAAATGGGCGTGGGGGAAATTGATTTTGCAACGACCCTGTACCAGATCATTACCCTTTGTCACCAAAATAACCTTCAAATGAAACCAGAAGTCACCCTTCTGTTCAAAGCCTTTGGAACCCTTGAAGGAATCGTTGCCCAACTTGATCCTGAATTATCGATCATGGATATTGCCCGGCCGTTTGGAGTCAAATATTTAAAGCAAAAATTCAATCTTAAAAACTCAGTTGAAGACCTTGCATGGCAAACCCTGCAAACAGCCAAGGAGCTTCCAGCCGTTCCCCAAAAGTTAAACCAGTTGCTTGATATTATGAATGCTAATCAAGCCCGGCTAACGCTTAAACTTAAAGATCAAAATAAGATTCTTTACCGGTTAGATCAAATCGTTAACCGCATTATGGTGACAATTATTCTTGCAGCTGTCATCCTCGGCTCATCAATGCTTGTTCAGGGAAGTCACGGAAACACTCCAGTCTATAACCTTGGAGTGACTGGTTTTATCGTCTCGCTGATCGTTATTATTCTAATGACTCTTGGGGGAATTCACCGGCACTTAAAGGACAAAAAGAAATTAAAGTAAAATAAATTGTGCCAGGCTGATTAATTGTATTCGCTTACGTTCCGCGGTATGATAAAGATGTAAGGAATATAAGAAAGGATGTAATCATATGAGTAATGATTTAATGAATCGGTTTAATCGTTTAGCAAACAGTGATGATTTCTTCAATAATTTCGGTCGTTCATTCTTTAACAGCTGGAATAATGAAATGAAATCATTAAAGAGTGATATTAAAGAAACAGGTAAAGAATATATCGTTAAAATCGATATGCCAGGGGTCGACAAGAAAGACATCGCATTAAACTTTAAGGATGATGTCTTGACGGTTGATGCCAAACGTGACTCATTCAGTGATGAAAGTGATCCGAAAGGCAACATCATCACCAGTGAACGCGATTATGGAACTTACAGCCGTTCATACCGGTTACCACAAGTTGACGGCAAGGCGATCTCTGCCAAATATGAAGATGGGGTCTTGACGGTCACATTACCAAAGACCAAAGAAGAAATCGACAAGAATCATAACATTCAAATCGACTAGTTGGTTTGAAAATCCTCTTAGTTAGAATTTAATCTACTAATAAGAAGGCTGGATAGAAATCCAGTCTTCTTATTTTTTATTCACTTTTGTTGACAAGCAACATAATTGAAAATATAATAAGTTGCGTCAAATGTGATTCGATAACGTGAACCTTCTTCCATTTTGAAGAAGGTTTCACTTATTAAAAATAAGGACTATAATAGCTTAGTCAAATTCATTATAGAAAGTGGGTAAATGATGGCTGCAAAACAAAAACAAGAGAAGCAAACCAGTTGGCTTGTTTTAATCGCAATCGGCATGGGAATCTTAATGGCGATGCTTGATATTACGATCGTCAACGTTGCGCTTCCAACAATTCAACATGAATTTCATACCAGTTATGTTTCAACGCAATGGATCGTAAATGCCTATACTGCAACGTATGCCATTTCGATTCTTTTGATCAGTAAGCTCGGCGACATGTACGGGAAGAAACTTTTCTTCCTCCTTTCAATGGGAATCTTTACCGCCGGGTCATTATTATGTGCAATTGCCCCGAATAGTTTATTCTTAAATATTTCCCGGGGAATCGAAGGGGTCGGCGGTGCCGGAATCTTAGGGTTATCAATGGCGTTGATCGGTGATAACTATGAAGGAAAACAACGGGCATTTATCCTTGGAATCTGGGGAAGTATCGTTGGTTTCGGGACATCGATCGGACCGCTTGTCGGTGGCCTGCTCGTTCAATACATCAACTGGCGTTCGATTTTCTTGATCAACGTTCCGATTGGAATCATTGCCATTGGGATCGGTATCAAGTTCATCACCGAAAAACACCATGAAGTCGACCGCCACCTTGATTTACTAGGAATGGTCTTAAGTACCGCAATGGTCTTTTGCTTAGTTCTTGGATTATTAAATAAGGAAAATAACATTACCACAAGTTGGATGACGCCGAACATTATCGGCTGGATCATCGCCGGCATCATTTTACTGATCGTCTTTATCTTGTGGGAAAAACATGTTCCGCACCCAATGATGAACCTTGAGCTTTTCAAAAACCCATCATTCGTTGGATCATGTATTGCTGGTTTCACAATTGCAATTGGATTGTTCTCGTTCTTTACATACTTAACGATCTTGATGCAAGACTACATGGGATACTCTCCGCTTGAAGTTGGTCTCCAACGGTTGATCATCAGTGCGTTCCCGCTCGTTTTAGGAGCATTTGTCGGTTATGCAGTCGGCCAAATCGGAAGTCGCTTATTTGCCAGCGGATCTCTGCTAATTGAAGCGGTGGGAGTTCTTACAATGAATTTAATGCTCGGTTACCATCTTAAGTGGACATTCTTGATTCCCGCATTCATCTTTATGGGATTAGGAAATGCCGGAATCAACCCTGCAATTTCAAACGCTGCCCTTCTTGGCGTTAAACCGCAAAATATGGGAATGGCATCCGGGATCAATAATGTTTGCCGGCAGTTCGGAAACTGTCTTGGCGTCGTTGTTCTTGGCCTGGTAGTCGGTGATGGTTACCAACGCAGTTTAACTGCTCATCTTGGGAACACCGAGGCTGCCCGGATCATCATTAAGGCTGGTCCGTTTTCAGGAATGACAATGGCTCAAAAATTCCATCAAATTCCACACATCACGGCCATCATCAGACATGCATACTATAACGGAATCCATGAATTGCTCTGGTTAACGTTTGGAATCTTCATTATTTCAGGAATTTTATGCTGGTTCTTAATTAAAAACGCACCGAAAAAAGATATTAATTCAGAAAATTAACAAAAAAGACTGTGCCACTGGTGGCACAGTCTTTTTTGTCATTTTTTCACCGGTCGGTAAAGTCCATGCGAAATTTTAACTAACTCATCGATCGATTTGGCCGCAAGTAAATCCCGGGTCGCTTCTCGGCGATGAATTCCAAGATCTTGAGGCGCTTGAACAATTCCTCGTTCCCGCAGAACTTGCCGTTCCTTTTCCGAACACTTCTGACCAACTGCTGTATCCCCGGCAATTGCCGCGATTGCTTGCCGTCTTTCAGTCGGGCTGTCAGTTTTATACAGGTTTGCAATTCCATTTTCAGAAACGATATGCGTTGTATCTTCACTGTAAATCATAATTGGATCAACCGCTAACCGCTCCTTCAACTTCCATGCATCCAACTGATCAACAAAAACCGGCTCATGATTCCACCGGCGGGAAGTTGTTAATTGAACTACAAGTTTTCTTCCTTGCTTGTGCGAGTCTTCAATTTGCCGATACGAATCAGTCAAGTGCCGCCGACCGTGTGGATCAGATCCCATGTTAGGCGCTCCGCCAAATCCGCTTAATCGGTTGGCAGTAATCGTTGAGGCATTCCCATCTGCATCGGTTTGCAAGGCCGCTCCCACAAACATATCGATTGCATACTGCCCCGCAATTTGTGCATATACCCGGTTAGATTTTAAATTTTGGCAATGATCAACCGCAAAGATATCAGGACGTTGCTGAATATATTTTTCCATTCCGGCTTCCCCACCAAAGCAATAAATCGACTTGACCCATCCGGCTTCGATTGCGGGAATCAGCGTCGGCGTTGAATTATTGACCCAATTTGTTGCAATTTTGCCCTTTAATCCTAGTTGCTCCCCAAATGTCGGTAACAATAGTTCGATTGCTGCTGTATTATACCCAATTCCGTGATTCAAGGTTTTTACCTGGTATTTGCCATAGATTCCTTTGATTGCCAGCATTCCTGCCATGATCTGATCCTCAGTGATCTTTTGCGGATCCCGGGTAAACAACGGAAACGGCTTTCCCGCTTCTGGTACCTTTACGATCAAGTCAACCTGTTCCGCCGGAATATCGATCCGCGGCACCCGGTCGACGACTTCATTAACCTGGGCAACAACGATCCCCGATTTAACCGCGGTCGCTTCAACCAAGATCGGCGTTTCTTCTGTATTTTGGGCTAAATATAAATTTCCGGCGGCATCTGCCTGCGCAGCCGTAATCAATGCAACATCTGGAATTAAGTCAACAAACAACCGGCCATAAAGTTCAATGTAGGTATGAATATTATTGACCGTGATTTTTCCCTGATTGATCAATTCAACCAGTGCACGACTTTGCGGACCGGCAAATGAAAAATCAACTGATGTCGCAATTCCCCGTTCAAAAAGATTGATCTGGTTTTGGTCTTCAATACTTGGAATCACCATTGCCAAGTCATGAACCCGTCGAACATCGACCATTCCTAACGCCTGAGCTAAAAACCGTGCTTGCTTTTGATTGTCGCCTTCAAGGATCACCCGATCTCCCGGAGCTAAAATTTGTTCAAAGACATCGACGATCTTTCCCGCGGCAATTTGTTTTCCATGACGTTCAACTTTGCTTAATTTTTCATTTTTATTTTCTCTTCGTTGATTCCAATTCATTTTCAGGCCTCTTTCTTTTTAAAGACAAACGGGAATGCAAGCCCGATGATCACCAAAATGATCCCGATAATTACCGTTAGTTTCATCTGTTCATGCAAAATAATGGTTGCCAAAATCGGTGCCAAAATTGATTTGATAAAAAACGATGATGAAGCTGGAAATGATCCTGCATTTTCAACGGCGTAAAAATAACAACTATAGCCGACTGCTGTAATTATGATTCCGATAAACAGTAAGATCCCAATATTGGCCGGGTTTAAATTTCTGATCACCGGAACACTTGAAAACATTTGGAGACTTGGGATTGATTTAAAGAAATTACCGATTACCGAAATATGAGTAAGACCAATCACGATCCACAGCTCTACTAAACCGCACAAGAAACTCATTCCTGAAATAATAAAACCATTGGCCCCTGGATTTTCATTCAAATACCGTTTTGAAAGAACAGTATACAATCCAAATAATGCCGAACCACTAATTGAAATTAAGATTCCCTGCCAGTTATTCAACTGGGATAACAATTCATGCGGGCTGACGACCAGGACCATCCCGATCAACGCGAAAAACAGGGTCCCCTTTTCAATCCCGGTTAACCGCTTATGTAAAATTAATTTTGAAAACAGTAAAACAAAAACCGGATTGCAACTGAAGATAATGGCGGCAATTGCTGCCGGCTCTAACTTGCATGAAATCTGATACATTGACATGCAGCAAACAACAAAAACAAATCCAAGAAGAATAAAGTTGCGCCAATCTTTCCCCGTGAATGAAATTTTTTGCCGTTTGATTTGCCGCATCATAAATGGTAAAAAGCAGGCCACGGCAATCGCAAACCGCCAAAAGCTGATTTGGATCCCGTTTAATCCGGTTACCTGATTGCTTGCCAACTTCAACACGATCTCCATTAAACTGAAAACCAATGCAGTTGTTAAAATATAAACATATGAAATTCTCTTTTTCATAAAATCTCTCCTATCATTGTTAACTAAAATATAATTTATTGTTAACAATGATATTAAACATGATTTTATTTTGATTGCCAAAATATATTTATAAAATAATTGGGGATTTATCAACTAAATTACTGATATCATCGATTTTAATTTAATCGATTCATCAAATAATTATTTAATAATCAAAGTAAAAAAATAAACCGTGATTTAATCACAGTTTAAAAAAAGATTAATTTAGTGGTTGACAAACATTTTCGAATCAGATACACTCATTGCGTGGAAATACACTAACCCTTTTTTCCACAACACTTACACATGACCAAAAGCAAACCCTCTTTTGGTCCCATATAGTTATCTTACTCACTAAGACGCTTACCAGCTTCCACAATTTTAACGGTAAGCGTCTTCTTCGAGCAGTTATTTCTTTTTACGGTTTAACGTATGCAAACCCTTCATTTTCCTTTTCGGCAACTTCAATCAATCCGGCAGGAACGACCCGGACAAACGAAAACAGATCTTCCGGAGCAATCTTAAACCGGTTCAACGAATTATTGCAGCCGGCAATCACAAAGCCTGCATCCGTTGCCTTCTTCAACGTTTCTTTCAACGCACGGTTATCATCATTATCAACCAATTGTTGAATTGCTTCCCCGGTAACAACCACTTCAATGTCCAAATCCGGCCGCAAATTTTGCTTGGCGTTGGCTAAATTCGTTAAGTTTCCTTGAACGGCACCCCACCGTTCAGTTTGATCAATATGAAGTAAAATCTTCATAACTAAATCCTTCTTTCTAAATTACACCTGCATAGTGGAACGTATTAAACAGCGTTACCCCCACTAATGCACATAATAAAACATTGTAAATTTGATTAAGAACCTTACATGACGCATGCCGGTTGATCCATGTTCCCAAAAAGCCGCCGGTAACTGCTGCAACCACAACGACAGCAGCAACTATCAGGCTAATCGTCGGCTTAACCGGACTGACCGCAATCGTGACCATCTTGGTTAATTGGGAGAAGAAAATAATTCCCACTGAGTAAACGGCCGCTTCACGCAAGCTAAATGAGAACAACAACATCGTCAAGGCCACGTTGATTGGGCCCCCGCCGATCCCCAAAAAGACTGAAAAAGTTCCTAATCCAATTCCAACAATTAAAATCACAAGAATGTTTTTCAAATGGAAGCTGACCAGTCGTTTTTTAACAAAGTTATAAATTAAAACCGAAACCAGCATGATAAAAAGCATCGCTGATTGCAAAACTTTCACGTGAGCTGCCGGCATGACCGTAACGGTTAGCCGCAGTAAGCGTTGACCAATAAATCCGCCGATCACTGAACCAACTGAAATCGTCAGTAATGATTTGACATCAAACTTGAACCGTTGCCGCAACTGTTTCCCCAGCGCCACGATTGCCATAACAAAAACTGCCAACGACGAATAGAAATTAATCGTTGCGGTCGGTGCATTGCTGACAATATCAAACAGCGGTTTAATTACCACTCCGCCGCCTAGTCCGGTTGATGATCCTGAAGCAGTCGCCAACAAGACTACCAGGGCATAAATCAATAAATCTCCCATTTGAAACCCTTCTTTCATTATCAGTATACTTTTTCAAATTTGATTCTTCCTAATAATCTGCTTGACTTTATGTAAAAAAATTTATTCTTCATTTTACTAATTTCCATTTTCCAAAAAGTGTATAATTAAGCTACATGGGAATCCATGAATCATAACTATTTTGGAGGATTTACTTATGGCAAAAATTTTTGCATATAGTATTCGGAAAGATGAAGCTCCTTACGTTGAAGAATGGAAAAAAGCTCATCCCGATGTTGAAGTTGAATACACTGATGCCTTATTAACTCCCGAAAACGCTAACCTTGCAAAGGGGGCTGATGGGGTCGTTACTTACCAACAATTACCATACAAGGCTGATACCGTTGAAGCCTTGCATGAAGCCGGAATCAGCAAATGGTCACTCCGGAATATCGGAATTGATAACATTGATTTAAAGAAAGCAAAAGAATTAGGATTTACATTGACAAACGTTCCGGTATATTCACCAAACGCAATTGCTGAACATGCCATCGTTCAAGCTGCCCGGATCTTACGGCAAGATAAGCGGATGGATGACAAAATGGCCCGGGGCGACATGCGGTGGGCCCCAACGATTGGGCGCGAAGTTCGTGATCAAACATTCGGAATCATCGGAACAGGTCATATCGGTCGGGTGTTCATGAACTTAGTTGAAGCCTTCGGGGCAAAGATCGTTGCTTACGACAAGTTCCACAACGATGAAGTTGAAAAGAAGGGTTACTACGTTGACTCATTAGATGAATTGTATGCACAAGCAGATGTCATCTCATTACACGTCCCATCTCTTCCAGAAAACATCCACATGATCAATGATGAATCAATCGCTAAGATGAAAGACGACGTTGTGATCATCAACGTTTCACGGGGCGATTTGATCGATACTGACGCTCTTCTTCGCGGATTAGACAGTGGTAAAATCTTTGGGGCTGTCCTTGATACTTACGAAGATGAAGTTGGAATTTTCAACGCTAACTGGGATCAAAAAGGCGTTCCAGATGCTCGCTTAGATGATTTGATTCACCGTGACAATGTTTTAGTAACACCACATACTGCCTTCTATACAACTCACGCTGTTCGTGAAATGGTGATGCAAGCATTTGACAACAACTTGTTAATGATTCAAGGCAAAGAACCAAATACACCAGTTAAATTATAAAATTGACAATAACCAAAAGGCTGCGGTTTTAAAATCGCAGCCTTTTTTTGATTATGCCTTTACGTTCAAGTTATATTTTAAAATTATCTGATCTAAATACCGCTTTAGGTTTTGATGATAGTCTTTCGCATTCAAAATCGATAACACTTCAAGTGCTTGGTTGACTTTAGTCATCCCGGCTGGAATCCTTTGATTGATCAAATCCAAAATCCCGGTGAAATAAAGACGTAATGTTTCTTCAAACAACATATCTTCGTTTAGCTGATAATTATTGATCAGGCCCATCATAATACGGATGTCCCGATAACTTTGACTTTCAATAAAAACCATCAGCATATTGATCAGCACCCGAAAACTTTCACTACCATAAACTCTTAAATTCTGATATTTTTCAAGGTTATGGATCACCTTTTCCCGGAACATGCGGATCTGATCAAGTGAAAAAGCAAACATTGCATTGTTAAACATCATCAGCTCATAATGGGTCCAAGTTTCGCATCTGATCAAGTAATTGGTAACCACTTGGCGCGCATTTTCATCCAGTCGATCACCTTTCATCTTATCAATCGTCAGTTGCGTTATACATGCTAAATGACGGTACTTCTCGTCGTCTTCATAAATCGCACAGTAATTAAGCGTTCGTTGTAAAAGCGAATCCAACCGTTCGAGGTTTCCCTGGGCAATCGCCCGTTGCAGATCAATTACAAACCGCTGTTCATAATCCGTTTCAAACCCGTTCGCAATGTACTTGAATTCCGTATAACTTACATGCAGCTTAGCAAGCAATTTCATAAAATTATCGACCGATGTTCCCGTTCGATTCATTACAAAATTTCGATAAGCCGTTCGCCCGTAAATTCCAGAAATCAATTTTCCAATTGGTACGCCCTTCGCAATTCTGATATTTGAAATGATTTTGCCGTAATTTTCCTCCACGAAGCATCCTCCCTATGCACACAAAAGTGTTAAAATTCACTTTTTTGTGTGAATTTTTCCTTTCGCTAACCCCTAACCCTTAAATTAAGGTTAAGGGAGAAATCTATAAAAAGGAAGTGATTTTGGATGTTATTTTTACTCTTCTTCCTTTAATCAACTAATAATTTCAAAGAGAGGGTCATATGAAAAAAATCAAACTGTTTAACTTATTCTCAACATCACTTGTTTGTTCATCGCTCTTGATGACCGCGCCAGTTTCAGCAGCCGAAGCTCACAGCGGCCATCTTTCACCGAATTCGCAAATGCCGATCGAGAAGAAAGAATCGGTTGTTCCGAATACAACGACCAGTTTCGTTTTGACGAAAAATAATCAAAAGCAAACGGTCGATGACACGGTAAAGTACATTGAGAGTCAAGGAATCAAGGTCAAATCCGTGGTTCCTGAAATCGGCTGGATCGAAACTGATCGGACAAATCAACATCAAGAAAAGAAAATTAAAAAAGATACCCATGCTGATGTGCAAACGCCTGATAATCAAGCAAACAACTCGTATACCCCGACGGCCATTCCATCGCGATCAACTTTTAACAGTCCAGTAAATAAGTATTTCTGGAACCGGCAATGGAACATGCACATGATGACCAAAAATCCGGACAACTATGCGAATGATACGCAGTCGCATGTCAAAATCGGGATCATTGACAGCGGGATTACCGATGAATATCGTCATCGGTTAGGTTCGCGGATCCGGTATGCCGAAAACTTTGTTCCCCGGGGCGGTTTCAATTACATGGATCACGATGAAACGGGTAATCCATATGATACCAATGACCGGACTGGCCACGGAACATCGGTTACCAGCTTAATTGCCGGTACCAATGAAATGGTCGGTGTCAATTCAAATGCAACGATCGATGAATACCGGGTCTTTTCACACAAAGGATGCAGTTCTTCATGGGTTTTAAAGGCGTTGATCAAAGCCGTTAATAATGGCGATGACGTTATCAACTTGAGTTTAGGACGTTATGGCCTTTTGACTGGCGGTTACTTGAACGGTCGGGCAAATAACGATATGCCTGAATACCAAGCATGGATCCGGGCCGTTCAATACGCTAAGCAGCATGGCAGTACCGTCGTCGTCGCTGCGGGAAATGAAAACATTAATTTAAACGATCCGCAAGCAATGACGGCGTACATCAATAAAAATAATCCGCAACTTCATGCGGTTGGCCAAGGAGTAAGTTTACCAGCAAGCGTTCCGGGCATTGTCCAAGTGGCCGCAACTGGTAATCAAGGTGAACGGGCTGAATATTCATGCTACTCAAAGGATTCGGTATATGCACCCGGCGGAGACTCCAACCGGACAGGGATCAACCATCCAAATCAATTCTTTATCCCAACTGATTGGTTACTAACATACGGCGGCCACGGAACCCAATATAACTTTGGCATTGGAACTTCCTTCGCCGCTCCGGAAGTAACCGGAATGATTGCCCACGAAATTTCAAAGAATAATTTATACGGCCAATCAGATGCGGTAATCGCGAAGTTGCGCCAATCATTGGAAACCAACAATCACGGATTGCCATGCGTAATCTTAGACAAGTTGATCAATGATGATCATGCGCCGGCAACGAATGATAACAGCCGACGTTCATCAAGTTCAAGCAGCAGTTCATCGTCGTCATCATCAAGCTCACGGTCTTCGAGTCATTTTGAACAACAGGAGCAACAAGAAGAACAAAGTGATTGGTGGCAACAATTCCAACAACAAATTGCTGAATAACGAGAAAGGAGGCTGTGACATAAGTTGCAGTCTCTTTGTTATTCCTGCATAATCGGGTTCCAAAACAAACGAGCTACGTGGAAGGACGCAAACCTCCGAATCGATGCTGGCGCGATTCGTTCGCTTTTCTGCTTCCACCACGCTCGTTTTTACTGTTTTGTCACACCTTTCTTTTTTACGGAGGATTAACGATGAAATTAACCTTTAGACATTTTCTGGGAGCAATCATCGCAGTCATTGGACTGATCTTCATTTTTTCAGTTCCAATCACTAATTACATGATTACCAGCTTCCATCCCACCGTTGAACACTTAAAATCAAAGCCATCAAATATTCCATACGATTGGGACAATGTTCAACTCGTTAATTTTTTCAATGTTGCTCAAGCACGAATTGACTCCACATCAATTCATGTAATTGGAGCAATCTATAACGAAAGAATTGGTTTAAACACCCCAATTGCTGAAGGAATTAATAACCCGATTGCCGCTTTATGCGCATCGACCCTTTATCCAAATGAGCAAATGGGAAAAGGCAATTATATCCTCGCAGCTCATAATTTACATTCCAGTCGCCAAGCCTTATTTAGCCCTGTATTCCGATATGTTACCTCTGGGAATAAAATTAACGTCACTGATTTTAATCAAAATTACACGTATCAAATTATTTCCCGAGAAATTGTTTTACCCCAAAATCTTTCTGCCTTAAATCCAACTCGCAATGCAACGCTAACTTTAATAACTTGCGATCAAACAAACCAAAAGCGAATAATTTACCGCGGAAAACTAATTAAAGTCGAAGAATTTAAGCGTCTTCCAGATCATACTAAAAGGTATTTGAGGCAAAAATTTGAATACTAATTTATAATCCCTAAAAATACCAATCTCCCAAATTTTTGTTAAAATTAAATCGAAAAGCTTAAAGCTATCAATTTATTTTTAGGAGAATTTTATGGAGAAGGATAACTTATCAATTCACGATAAACTATTTTTGATATACAACCTAGCAATGAAATTGGAAAAAGAAAAACTTTCAAACAGCCAGTTTAATGATATTTCGGTCAATGACCTTCATGTTATTCATATTATTTCTTTGCGAAAGGATATCACCATTTCGCAGATTGCTAAACTAATGGCTGTTTCGAAACCTGCCTTAACTGGAAATATTGATAAGTTAGAAAAGCGAGGATATATCAAGCGGGTTCCAAGCAAGATCGATCGTCGAGTAATTAATATCGCCCTTACTAAAAAAGGCAGATTACTATGCCGATTACACAACAAAGCCCATGTCAATTTTATAAATCTTCTTTTGGAAGATTGTAACGAAACCGACAAGTTAAAATTAAATATCACCCTTGATCGTTTAATTGATCAGTTGGAAAACAAAACAGGAGACAAGATTTAAATCAGCTTGTCCCCTGTTTTTGTTTCATAGGATCTAATTTGGTTACATTCCCCTCCTAACGCCTTAAATCTAAAGATGAAATTAGCTTTCGGGACTGTTATAATAATTGATAGTTAAGAATCTTAACTATTAACAACATATCAGATTAATACAGAAAGGGGTATTTCTAATTGTTATCTTTGCAAAATGTTAGCAAAACATTCGACCATCAAAAAGCCGTTTCTAATTTGTCCTTCAATTTGAAAAAAGGCGAAACCCTTGGATTAGTTGGTCAAAACGGAGCGGGGAAATCAACAACTTTTAAGATGATTTTGAATTTTATTTCGCCAGATTCAGGAAAAATTCAATTTAACGGTCACCCACTAATGGCTGCTGACCTCAATTTAATTGGTTACATGCCTGAAGAACGGGGATTATATTTAGACATGACAATTGAACAACAAATCGTCTATTTCGCAGCATTACACAATTATCCTAAAAGGAAAACTCTCCAAAATTTAGATTACTGGATGAACAAGCTTAATGTAAAAGGAACGAAAAAAAGCAAGATTAAAACCTTATCAAAGGGGAACCAGCAAAAGGTTCAATTAATTACTTCTTTTATTCACGAACCGCAACTTTTAATTTTGGATGAACCTTTTTCAGGATTAGATCCTGTAAACACCGAAAATTTGATTGCTGCGATTTTAGAACTTAAAAAACGAGGGACTACCATTATTTTCTCTTCGCATAATATGCAAAACGTGGAACTCGTTTCAGACAAAATTCTTATGCTTGTAAATGGCGTTACCAAGCTTAATGGAGCAATCAATGCGGTCAAGGATCAATTCCCCAAAAATCAAATTTATCTTGAAGGTAATTTTGAAAGCAATGACCTTAAGGCTTTCAATGGGGTTCAAGCAATATCCCCATCATATCCCGGATTTATTTTAACCTTTGCCACTGAAAATCACGCTCGGTCAGCCATCCATGAATTAAAAAAGAATTATTATGACCAGGTTACCGGCTTCAAACTTTTGCTTCCATCACTCGACTCGATTTTTAAAAAGGTAATTACTACGGAGGAAAGAGAAAATGAAAAAAACAATAATTGTCGCTAAAAGTTTGTTTACAAGAAGAATAAAACGGCCAAACTATTATTGGATGATTTTTGCACCAATTCTGTTAGTTTTGATTGGTCTTGGCTGCAACCATTTTATTGAACAAAGCAATCAAAACGAACACCCTCGAATTGCAGTCGTTGCACCTCAACAAGTTAAAACTGAAATTATTCAACAAGAAAAGAACACCAAGAATCATCTCCGCTTTTCCCAAACAAATTTTAAATCTTTAAAACAAGCCAAAAGTCGTTTAAATAACGGTAATCTTGATGGCATCATATATATTAAAAACAATCAATTAACTGCTGCGCGGTACATATATAAAAAACAAGCAGCTGCTTCAGAAAATGTAACCAAAGACCTTAATCAAATTTTATCTTCGGTTAAAATTCAAACCCTTGCAGCTGCAATGGGACTTTCGCTTAAGCAGGTCGAGGAGATTACCTCACCGGTTAAAATATCCCTTTCCTCCATTAATCCTAAACAAGACCAATCTGACCATCGCGAAAAAATGCAAACTATCAGTCAATTTGTTGTAATCGGCGGATTTCTTCTCTTAACAAGCTACATCAGTATTACTGGGGCAGAAATCGGTCGTGAAAAAAGTGACCACCTCATTGAAGGCGTTTTGGCATCCATCTCGACTCGAAACTATTTTGCCGGAAAAATGCTCGGTGTCTTGTTCTTATTAGGATTTCAAATCGTCATTTATGCTGGAATAGCTATTTTGGTAAACTCTCTTTTACCGTTTTTCCATCAAAAAGCACTATTCAACCTTAGCTTTTTCAAAGGAGTTTCAATTGAATATATCATTCTAACTTCGTTGTTAATGATCGTTGCAATAATTCTTTATATTTTACTTGCAGCAATTATTGCATCATTTGTTTCACGAACCGAAGACATTTCACAAGCCACTAGTGTTGTTGCTTCGCTGATCTTGATTCCTTATCTTATCGGACTGATTGCCTCTTCAAATTCCGATTTAGGTTTTATTAAAATCTTGTCTTATATTCCATTTGAAAGTCAAAGCATCATGCCTGTAAGAATTGCTACTGAAACCGCATCATACTCTCAAGGATGGATCGCATTAATAATTAGCATCCTTGCGATGATTCCACTTTTCGATATCGCAAGTGCTGTTTATCAAAAACACATTTTCAAATACAGTAACCATAATTTATTTTATAATTTGATTCACTAAAAATAACAAAACGAGCGGGAAAATTCCCGCTCGTTTTTATTCATTTCTCAAATCAAGGACATTCAATGCCGGCGTTAATTGTCCACGGTATTTGCCCTTTAACGTTAATTGCTGATATGAATTAACCGCAATCGTCATTTCCTCATCCATAAACGATTTTGAATAATCCTTATAGTAAAAATCGCCTAAGGCCGTTGACAACTTGGCATTATATTCATGATAATCGCTGTCTTTGCGCACGATCAATAACCGAAATTCCTGGTTTAACGTGCATGAAATTGCTTCTTCTGGCCGGTAGCCAACGCCGTCATCAAAGTCCAATAAGACAACCGCGTTTGAATCTTCAAAATATGGTTTCAACTTTGCTTGAGCTTCATCTGTAATTTTTAATTCCATTATTCTTCCTCCTCACCACTTCTATTTTATCCTATCTTTTAGTAAGTGAGAAGATTTTTGACTATGTTCTTCACATTTAAGTAGCGGACAAATAAAATTAAAACGAGCGCCGTTAAAATCAATGTAACCCACATTGAGCACCGCATTCCGACCACAAATGAATGCGGAATTTCACTGATTACAATCAATAATGTAACTGAAACTGAGCCAAATACTTGCCGAAGAGCATTATTCAAAGCCGTCGCATGGCTAACTTCCAATGGGGCAAGGTCTTTGAACGCTTCTGACATAACCGGTGAAAAGACCAGTGCGTTCCCGATCATTCGAACTGCATACGCGGTCGTCATCAACCAAACCGGCATCGTTGCCTTGATCATTACAAATGGGAATGTTCCAAAAAGCATTAAAATCGTTCCGCCAAGGACCAACTGTTTGGGTCCAAATTCATCATATAAACGGCCAACAATTGCCGCCGTGATTGCATTTAACGCCGCCCCAGGAAGTAATACCATTCCGGCTTGCATACTTGTCAAATGCGTAACATCCTGAGCAAAAATTGAAACCATTTGTTCCGTTCCTAACAGAACCATAAAGGCTGCGATTCCGATCAACGTCATTAATCGAAATGATTGAACTTTAAAAATCGAAACTTTCAGCATCGGATCAGCCAAGTGCAGTTGCCGCCGAACAAACAATGCGACTAAGATGCCACCCACAACGAGCATTCCAATTCCCATTGCGAACTGCGTCTGCATGACCGTCAAACTTGCAAGGGCCAACCCTGAACCTAATAACGACATGGTAACTGATAACATGTCGATCTTAATTTCCCGCGGCTGCGAATAATTTGGAAAGATAAATGCGCCAATTCCAAGGATAATTACCATTACCGGAAGAATTAAGATAAATAAATAACGCCAGCCCAGTCCACTCAGAATGAACCCGGCTAACGTAGGACCAATTGCCGGGCCAAAAGCAACGACTAAACTTGAAATTCCCATAATCGTTCCCCGTTTTTCAGGCGGGAAAATCGTCACCATCGTTGTCATTTGAAACGACATTAAAATTCCCCCAGCGGCCGCTTGAATCAGCCGGGCTAATAAAAGCATCCAAAAGTTCTGCGCTACACATCCTAAAAGCGTTCCGGCCGTAAAAATTCCAATCGTTCCTAAAAATACTTGCCGGTTAGTAAATTTTTCATATAAGTTAGCTGCTAACGGAGTTACGATTCCAATCAAAAGAGTGTATCCGGTCGTTAACCACTGGACCGTCGTCATCGCTTGATGCATGTCTGATTGAATTACCGGTAATGCAGTAACCATCATCGTTTGACTCATCAAGCAAATAAAATCTGAAATTAGTAAAATTGCTGAAATTACAATCCGTTTTCGGGGATCAATCGTATGGGCAATATCGTTTGCGTTGTCCACATTCATTCCTCCTTCATTAAAATAGACTATTTAGCCATTGTACATCTTTTTAGAAAATGTTTCATATGGAACGAAAAAAGAGGCTGTGACCTCGGTCACAACCTCTACCTTAATTTATTCATTCTTACCAGCATTAACCGCCTTCGCGATCACATCACTTGGACTGCTGCCGCTGACACTGTAAACCTTATTATTCTTTTGCCATGTTAAAGTGTAAGTGTTCGTTGCAATATCGAACGTTCCAACCCCGTGATTTTGCGGTGCTGGAAGGTAAACGGTTTGTAACTCATTTACGATCTGTTTAGCCGTTGGCGTCGGATCTTGGCCTTGAACAGCTGAGGCCCGTACCGTAAATGACCAGTTACCTTCGTTCCATTGAAGCATCTGTTGCCCGGCACCAGAATTCAACGTTCCCGTAATGCCGTCTCCAAGGTTAACGGTTGGCAACCCCTGTTGATCTCCAGTCGTGTAACCCGGTTGGTTGGTAACGTAACTTGCTGCCTGGGCCTGGTTATTAAATTCTTTTGTTTGGGCATTATTGGCGTTCTGATTATTTTGCGCTGTTGTCTGTTGATTTGATTGTGAATTATTATCAGTCGCCGTGTTCGCATTGGCCGTTGATTGATCAGCAGCCGCCTGCGTTTGGTCGTTCTGACTGCGTTTAACTGTCTCAGTTTTCGGTGTGTTGTCTGTTTTCGTGTTATTCGTTGAAGTTGCGTGGTTGCCGCATCCTGCAAGTAAAACAGCCATTCCAGCAACGACTAATAAACTTGATTTCTTAATTTTCATCATTATCACCTCACGGCCTTTGATTACACCTTTATTATACCATTTTCCGGGTTAGAGTTTCTCTCCTGGATAAAAATTATCCCGGTGATAAACCATTAATCCATAGCAGAAATTAATGATCACTAGTAATGAAGCCGCGATCCAAATCGTGTGAATCCCGAAGTAATTATCAAGCAATGCCGAAACGATCGCTCCGCAAATAAAGCTGATCACTAATAACAGATAGTTCGAAGCCGCCCGCGTTTGACTGCTGTCATGATCAACAAAATACTTTGTCCAGGCAATTACCGCTTTTTGCAAGTTTCCCGTCGAAACCGTGTTCCGATAACCTAAGCCTTCGATCTTATTAAATGCGATCGTCTGCATCGCAATGCCAAACGCCAAGAATGGAACAACAAAAACATTCGGAACACTCGTCGGCACAAACCCAACGACCAACGAAATAAACATGATCGGTAAAATGCAAAAGATCCGTTTATACTTCGACTTTACCTTTAACGCAATCGTCGTTACCACGATCAGTCCCAGAATGTATGCCAAGAACGTTGCGACTTTGGTCGTCAATCCTGGAAGATTGTGCTTAGCGATATCCGTTCCAAAAAAGATAATGTTTCCGGTCTGTCCAGCAGCCAACGTGCCGCCGCGCTCCGTAAAAGTATATGCATCGATAAAACCGCCGCAAAAGGTAAACGCTAATGCCAATTCCCGTAATTGATACAGGTGCGGCCGTTTGATCTTTTCGCGATATGCGCGCAAATTTCTCTTCCTTTCTTAAAAAATGATACTTTCCATTATAATCCAAAAACGAGGTTATGACCCTTGCATAACCTCGTAATTATCAAATTTTAATTTTTATTTCCGCATTTCATCACGTAAGTAGTTATAAAGCATTGCTTCTTCTTGGGGAGCCGGATCAACGCCTAAAATCTCAGCAATCTTGAATGCATACGCCATTGCGGTTGCCGGACCGCGACTAGTAATGATTTTTTCCGCTTCATCAACAACAACGATTTCATCTGAATGCGTGGCATTCTTAATGTCATCTTCAAATTGTTTTTCAACTCCTGGGAAACACGTGTATGTGCAGTTATCCAGTAACCCGTAACGGGCAAACGCAACCGGACCTGAACACATCGCAGCGTTCCATTTGCCCGCAGCATGACGTTGTTGGATCAAGTCCATTAATTGATCACTGTCCCGCAGGTTATCAGCGCCCTTTGAGCCCCCGGGGAAAATAACAATGTCATAGTCTAATAAACTTTCGTCCATTACCTTATCACAGGTCAGTTGAATGCCATGTGCTCCCATTACATCGGTGCTTTCCAAACCGACCATGTCAACTTCAACTCCTAACCGGCGCAAAGCATCGACTGGCGTTAATGCTTCGATTTCTTCGCATCCCGGAGCAATCATTACTGCTGCTGTTTTTGTCATTTTATCGCTTCCTTGTAAATTTTTATCTTCCTTTGCGCGGGTAATCCAATTTGCTTTTTGGCGAGCAAAATAGTCCGTCGGCAAACAGCACAAAACTAACTGAACTGCTAACACTGCCAGTAAAATAATTCCAAACGGCATGCCAAAAAGTTTAACCATCAAGGCTGCCATCCACCGTAAAATGATCCAAACTACCACGGGAAAAGTTTGAAACCCAATGTCCCGCAGCCGCCGGGCCAAAATGGCGTATTCAGCAATGTATAGCAGCAAGCCGCCAACTGAAACGACCAGGCTGCCGACCGCAATGATCGATTGATGGCCCGATGCCATTGACGATTCAAGGCTCCCATAAAAAATGGTATACAAGGCAAGGGCAAAAATCAGGCACACAACTTGGCCCCACCAATAGCCTGAACGGGTTGACCGGCCGCCATAACTTAGGATTCCCCGGCAATAATCGTGAAAAGCCTCTTCAAATGAAACTTTTCCCTTTTCATTAATTCGCCGCATCTTAAAATCCTTCTTTAGTCTTATTTTTCACGAAATACTTTCGTTTCCTTATCAACTGCCATCGCATCCGTTGGAATGCAGAATAACAAAATTAAGAATGCTTGGCAAACCACTAACGCTGCAACGGCGATCGTTGAAGTAAACAAAACGTTTAACACTGCTAAAACAGCGTTAATAATTACTAAAATCGTAATCGGCAACGTTTTTAACCCTGCATCGCGCAACCGGCGAAATGCAAGTGCCGTCAGTGGAATCAACATTGCCAGCAAAAAAATTGCCCGGACAACCAAAAACACGATTCCGCTTGCCCCGCCAGCATAGGCCGACGCAAAGTATCCTAAGACTAACTGATCGATCACGATCATAATTGCTAAGTATTCAACGATGCCGATCCAAAATGACTTTCGAACCGAACGGCCGTTATAGCTGATGAATCCCTTCCAAAAGTTTAATAAGCTGTCTTTTAACGTGACATCTTGATTTTCATTAACTTGTTTAAGCTTCATGTTCTCTTTCCTTTCAGTTCAATCCTCTTTATCTATTAATGATACCCCACTTAAAATGGAATGGTCAAAAAAAGAAGGTCAGAACCTTAAGTTCCAACCTTCATCATTCTGCATTTCAACTATTTAATTTCTTGTTCCCGACCGTCTGGATAGAAGACAACGGTTGGAAGTGATGTGCTTGTCGTCGTTGCAGCTGGAGCCGCCGGTGTTGATTGCGGTTGAGCAGCTGCGGTTGTTTGCGTTTCATCAACGGTGTCTTTGCCCCGCACTAACCAGTTTTCCTTTTCGGCAACAAATTGGTCAGTTGGAAGTAAGGCGAAGACAAAGCCAGCAGCTGCGGCAATTGTATTTAAAAAAGGAATAAGTGCGCAAACTAACCAAATAATAATTGCATTTGTCTTAAAGCCTACATCCCGAAAACGTCTAAATATTAATGCAAATTGTGCAATCAACATAAAAACGGATAAAATCCAAAAAGGGATTAGAAGAATGATATCCAAAAAAGGAATAAGGCCCGATATGAGCATCACTAACGCACAAGCAAAAAGAAAAATCATCTCACCTAAAAAAGCCCACCAGTAACCTGCACGAGTTGAGCGGCCACCATAGCTTACCCATCCTTGAATATAATCCTTAATTGCTTGACCAAATGTTACTTCTCCGCGTTCTTCAATTCGACGCATTTTAAAATCCCTCTTTCTCTAAAATAATGATTTATTTTCAAAAAACTTTGAATCTTCCTTTTGTGTTGCCATTGCTCCGGTTGGAAGGCATAGGAAAATGATTTGAATAATTAAATCAATTCCAATATTCCAAATGGTTCCCGAAATCATTCCTCGAGAAACTGCTGAAAAAACAATTGAAATAATAATATTTAATACCACCATGAGACCCCAGCCAATGAACATTGTCTTCAATTTCAGTCCAACGTCTCTTAGCCGCCGGATCATCACTGCCCAGTTAGCAAATCCGAATGGAACAAGGGCACTCAAAATAATCATTCCAACTCCAATTGCAACTATATTCGTTGAAAATGGCATTATCTCATCCGAATGGAAAATAAATTGAATTATGTTCATTAAGAAAAAGATTATGCAACACATAAACCCAATCCAGAAAATCATCATTAAAACTTGGATAATCAGAGCAACTTTCCAGAAACCGGCCCGGGTTGACCGGCCACCAAAACTCAACATCCCATGGAAGTAATCATGAAATGCCTGCTTAAAGCTGACCTTCCCACGTTCCATAATTCGGCCCTTCACAACGTTTTCTTCTGTTCCGTCAGGTTCAAATTTAATAACTTGAAGGTCATCATGGAATTCAAAAGTCTCCGGGCTTTCAAAAAGGAATTTCATAAAACCATTTTGATATTGCTTAACAAAATGGCCGGACGGAACGGATGCAACATAGATCAGCCAAATGTTAACGATTGCCATCAAAATTGTTAACAACGGAATAGGTACTAGTGAGATTACTAACCAAATTATTAAAGGAGTGGTCTTAAAACCAACATCCCGCATTCGGCGGAAAAACAATGCCCACGTTCCAATTTTGATTACAACAAAAGCAACTAGATAAACTAGAACTGAAATAATGAAGATCGTCATAAACGCTCCATTAGGCCCAGCTATTTTGCAAACCATTCCGTTTAGGGTAATTAATAAGCCTAAAATTCCATAAGAAATAACAGACGTCGTTAAAATTCCATACCAGAAGCCCGTCCGCGTTGACCGGCCACCAAAACTGAAAAGTCCGCGCCAAAAATCAACAAAAGCTTGTTTGAATGAAATTTCCCCAGATTCTTCGATCCGTTTCACCTATATCACCTTTCCAAATATTAATTCTTTTTTATTATGCACGAACAATATCTTAACATAAATTAGCCGGTTGCTCGAGCCTATTTTTCATTTTGTTGCATCCATTTATGAAAATCACCACGGTATAACAGCAAACCGATTGCAAACGTAATGACATCGGCAACGGGTTGCGCCCAGACAACCCCGTGGAAACCAAAGAGGGCGGAACATGCAAGCATCGTGATCAGGTAAACAACTCCCTGACGCGCAAATGACATTGTAAATGCACTCCAAGCTTTTCCAGCTGATTGGAAAACCGTTGTAAATACTAGGATTGCGCCGATAAATGGAGTCGTGGTCAAACATGCCCGCAACATATAAGCCCCAAGACTGACAATGATTGGCTTATTCATGAAAATTTTGATCAGGAATGGAGCAATGATCATCAAAATAATTGAGAAGATAATTGCGTAACCGACTTCGATCAGCAGATCAAAATCAAGGGCTTCCTTAAACCGTTTAACATTCTTCGCCCCATAGTTATATCCAATCAACGGTTGGGCTCCAAAGGCAAAGCCGACCATTACTAAGGTGATGATCGATGCAATTTTTTGCGTAATCCCCATTGCGGCTACTTGGTCTGCCCCGTAAGCTGCCAGGAAGTTGTTCAGTAACGCAATTCCGAAACTTTGCATAAGGTTTGTAATGGATCCTGGAATTCCGATCGCTAACACTTCGCGAAATTCTTTCCAATTAATGTGCGCCTGCTTAATGTCAACGTTAATGTACTTGCAGTCGCGAACAGTGTAGTAGATCAATAGCACTAATTCAAGGGCATATCCGAGAAGATTTGATAATGCAACGCCGGCAGCGCCCCACTTTAATCCGAAAATGAAAATCGGATCAAGAATCAGGGAAACGATGATCCCATAAACCGTTGCTAACATACTTTGCTTAGCTAATCCTTCTGTTCGAATCAAGTTCGTTGGCGTCAATGATGTAATGATAATTGGCGCACCGAAAACGTAAACCCGATAAAAGGCAGCCGCATACTGATACGTTGCAGCCGTTGCCCCTAACATATGTAAAAGCGGTTTTTCAAAAATCAACAATAAAACCGTTACGACAATTCCCAAACCAATTGAATAGTAGAAACATGCACTGCTGGTCCGGGCACTGCGATCATGCTCCTTTTGACCAAACAACCGGGAAATCACTGAACTGCCGCCAATTCCAAAAATATCGCCTAAAGCTAACATGAACATAAACAGCGGCGTACAAACCGTAATTCCCGCAACCAGATCTGTATTTCCCGTTTGCGCAACAAAAAAGGTGTCCGCCAAGTTATATACCATGCTGGCGAGCATCCCCATGACGACCGGCAATGAAATTTTAAAATAGACCTGTTTAATTGGTGCTTTTTCAAATAGTTCTTCCAAGATATTCTTCCCTTTCCGCGTCGTTTTCATTATTTTTCAACGATCATGATATAATTAAAATATATCATGCTATGTCAAGTTTCAGTTTTAGAGAGGATCTTTGAAATGGCAATCTACCTGTATGAAGATAATCGCGGGAAAGTTCTATTTTTAGACTGGTACCGCAAAATTCGCGAAAAAGATCAAAGCATTTACCGCAAAGTCAATGACATGCTGACCCAAATGAACGAGCAGACCTTACCGCTTACCCGGCCAACGGTTAAGCGGATGATTTTGCGGCTTCCTTACCGGCATTTATACAAAATTCGGTTAGGCAAATACCGGTTGATGTTCATTGCCCAGGACGGGGATTACTTTATCATGCACGCTTTCCGCAAAACGACCCAGAAAACGCCTGATAAGGAGATCCACAAGGTCGATCGCGAAATCAAACAGCACCATTACATTCCGCTGAAGCGTAAAATGCTTGAAGAAAATGAAGGTTAAAATTTATGGCTGACGTATATTTTCAAAAAATGACGCCGGAAGGCCACCAGCAAATCGTTGATGAAATCGAAGCCTTAAAAGCTGACCGGCCGGCTAAAATCAAACAATTGCAAGAAGCCCGGGCGCTTGGCGATCTATCTGAAAACGCCGAGTACAGTGCTGCTAAACGTGATTTACGCCACCTTGAAAGCCGGTTGCGTTATCTCAATAAGCAGTTACAATACGCCCAGGTAATTGAACCGGAAGACAACGGTGAAGTCGATATCGGGACCGACGTTGAACTGCGTTTTGAAGACGATAATGAAACCGAAACATATCATATCGTCGGCAAACAGGAAGCCAACGTTGATGACCAAAAAATTTCATTTGATTCTCCGATTGGACGTGCAATCATGCATCAGAAAGCGGGTACGACCGTTGATGTTGTTGCCCCGGCTTCGTCATATCAAGTTACGATCATTAAAGTGAGTGTAAACAAATAGTGGATGAGCAATGCTCATCCACTATTTGTTTGAGTTCTTCTTTAAATATTTTTTCGCCTGAACGACCATCCATGCCATGTCAGCTGCAATCTGATCGTCGCTGCCTTCGATTTCACCGTTAATGTATGATTCAAAAACGCCTCCGATCCCGGCTGCAATAAAATGCTGAATTGCCGGGTCAACGTCCGTTCCATACTCTAACTGCAATCGTTGCAAAACATAATATTGAATTCTCTTTCGAATTAATGCCGAGGCTTGACCATTATAAACGCGTTTAAAAAATTCCCGATGCCGGCCAAGCATTGCCAACGCTTCCCGGTAAAAATCAATCGGTTTCGCGTCTGGAATCTGACGAACATTTTCACGAAACGCCTCAAAATGTTCCTTTAAAATTGCATCTAGCAAATCATACTTATCCTTGAAATGCAGGTAAAACGTCTTCCGTTCAACATCCGCTGCATCGCAGATCATCTTGACCGTAATGTCGGCAAACGCTTTTTCCTGAATCAATTCACCAAATACCTTCTTGATGCGTCCAGTTGTGCGTGCAACTCTTCGATCCATCCTATCCTTTTCTCCTTTTCATCATTTTCATATCCTAATAATATCTTTTCAAAAATGTTGCAATTCTAATTTTCATGTTCTATTATATATAAGTGTAATAAGAAACACAAGTGTAATTATATACATGTGTTAATTAATTTTAAAGAATTTGGTTTTTTAACGAATTCATCGTCAATTTAATAGATAATAAAACTACTAATCGTATAGGAGGTCATTTTATGAGCAATGCAAAAAACAAGCGTGCATTGGATATGAATGGCAAACCGTACAGCCGTGGTTTACTAATGTTAGTTATCATCGTCGGCTTGTTCGGAACATTCTTGGCCGGAACAATGCTTGCAACGGCATATCCAACCTTGATGCACGACTTTAATATTAAAGCCAGCACCGTTCAGTGGTTATCTACTGGATTCATGCTGGTTACCGGGGTCATGATTCCAATTACCGCGTGGATGATGAACCGGTTCAGTTCAAAGAAACTTTACATTATTGGAATGGGATTGTTCTTTATCGGAAACATTATTTGTTTCTGTGCCAACAGTTTCGCCATGCTTTTAACCGGACGGATCGTTTCTGCCCTCGGGGGTGGAATTTTAACTCCATTAGGACAGTCGATCGCGATGTCAATTTTCCCACCTGAAAAACGGGGAACGATTATGGGAATGGTCGGAATTGCGATTGGGGTTGCCCCTGCAATCGGACCAACCCTTTCAGGATGGATCATCGATAACGCTAACTGGCGGATGATTTTCGGAGTTACCCTTCCATTCATCGGGTTAGACTTATTACTGAGTTTCTTCTTTATGAAGAAGGTTTTACCAACCAAGAAACTTAAGCTGGATGTTCTTTCAGCAATTATGGCCGTGATCGGTTTTGGTTCATTGCTTTACGGAACATCTGAAGCCGGAAATGACGGTTGGGGATCAATGGTTGTTATTGCTTCGATCATCATTGGGGTGATTTTCATTGCATTATTCAGCTGGCGGCAATTTAAACTTGAAACGCCATTCTTGGATCTGCGTTTATTGAAGAACTGGCACTTCTCATTAGCTTCATTATTAGGTTCAATTGCCCGGATTGCCTTAGTTGGGGTTGAATTAGTTCTTCCACTCTACATTCAAATCGTCCGGGGCGAATCAGCATTCCATTCAGGATTAATGCTTCTTCCAGGGGCCTTGTTAATGGGGTTGATGAGTCCAATCTCAGGGATCTTATTCGATAAGTTAGGTGCTCGGACATTAGCCATTACCGGTTTGACCTTATTAACATTAGGAACATTCAACTTCACAACATTAACAACTTCAACGCCAATTATTGAAATTGTTGTTTTATATGCTGTTCGGGTAATGGGAATTACATTAGTGTTAATGCCATCAACAACGGCCGGCTTGAATTCATTACCATTGAATAAAATGAATGACGGAACGGCCATTAACAACACGTTACGGCAGACCCTTGGGGCAATCGGAACGGCGATCTTCACAACGGTTTACTCAAACATTCAAAATGCCCAGATGCCTGGCAAATCATTGCTTCACAGTGCACCGCTTGAATACAAGCACCAAGCAATTACCGCTGCCTTAAATGGTTACCACGGGGCATTCTTTACCGCCGTTGTCTTTGGTTTGCTTGGATTGATCCTTGCATTTTGCCTTGAAAAGAACGCCGGATTAGTAAAAAAAGACGTTAATCAAAAAGTAACAAAGGAGGCTTAGAAAATGGTTTTATGGATATTACTTATCAGTATGGTTCTTTTTGCCGCGACCTTTATCGGGTTAGTTAAAAAGCCCAAACTTCGCTATCCAATTTCAATTTTCTTCTTACTCCTTGCAGGTGCATGTTCAGTTTCATTGATGTTGAATGATTCACATCACCTTGGAATGAAGAGTATCACTGAAACGCAAACCAAAACTTTAGTTTCAACGACTGGCAAAAACAGTCCGTTAAAACTGACCGTTTACAAAGCTCTTGGAAACGGCAAGGAAAAGGTCTTTGTTTACCGGACAGCTGACCAGCCAAATAAGAATCAAAAGACAAAGATCGATTACGATGTTACGACCAAGGTTGAACACAGCAATGTTCAAACCCCGCAAGTGGTAATTCAACGAAGTCGCTACACGTATCAAAATGATTTTTGGAAAACCATGTTTGCAGGTTTAGGTTTAAATAAGGAAACCCATCATTACACTTACATCTTTAAGGTTCCACAAAATTGGCTTGTTTTAAGTACCAGTCAATTACAGGCAATGAAGAGTCAGGAAGCCGCTGCGAAAACCCAAATCAAAGATCAAGTGAAGGCGCAATTACCAAATCTGGTTAAGGCCCAAATGATGAAGGAATTGCAAAAGAATCCAACAATGAACGATCAACAAAAAGCTCAATTGGAAAAGCAAATCACCGCTCAACAAGAAAAGCAACTCGTTGCCAAACTTGAACAGCAGATGATGGGCAAGTTGATGCCGCAGTTAGAAAAAGAATCATTATAAGATTAAAGGAAGACGTGAATTGGTCGCGTCTTCCTTTTAATTTTATATTCGTTCATTCATTTTCATTTAACGTCATTTTAATAATCAAATTCGAAACGTTACGAATGTTTAAAGTTATTAATATTTTTCTTAATATCGTCCTTTTTAAGGTGCTTAAAATAGTTTTATCTATATCTTTTTTTGTATAATGGGAAAGTTGTTTAAATATTTATTGTCAAAGGAAGTTTATAATGTACGTTTTACTTGATGATCAAGGAAACGTCCTCATTGACGAAGTTGATTATGTAACGGGAGAACATCATCAACGCTTCGTCGCACCTGAACGAATTGACGCAATTAATTCGTACCGCAATAAGGAAGCACGAATTAAAAAATTCTTCCCGTGGTACTCATTTGAGGGCGATTATCATTTAGTAAAAAAGAGTAAGTGGCTTCGAAATTTACAACATCGTTTATCTTTACATAAAAATATGATTTAAAAAGAGGTTGTGGCGAAATGAAGTGAACCCCAAAAGTTGGACACTTTATTAGCTAGGCAACCTGGGACTGAGTTCTGTATTGAACAGGACTCAGTCCTCTTAGTTTTACCTTAATTCTGTCGTTATTATAATACTGGATATACTGGTGAATTGCTTGAATCAATTCATCAGTATTTTTGTATTGATCTTCATAACCATAAAACATTTCACGTTTTAGGACACTGAAAAAATTCTCCATTAATCCGTTATCCAAGCTATTTCCCTTACGGGACATACTTTGAATGATTCCTCGTTCCTTTAAAAACCGTTGATATGCCGCATTTTGATATTGCCATCCTTGGTCGCTGTGTAAAATCATTCCATTTAACGATTCATATTGGTCAAGCTGATTCAACATATTAAATGTTTGGTGGAGATCAGGTGAAGTCGAGATGTCATAAGCAATAATCTCTCCGTTGAATCCATCTAAAATTGGTGATAAATATACTTTTTCGCCGTTATTAAGTCTGAACTCAGTGACGTCAGTATATACTTTCTTTCGTGGCTGATCAGCACTGAAGTGACGATTGATTTCACTCTCTTGATTTTTGCTAATTGCCCTCCTGTTACAACTATAACGTCTTCGTCTCCGTCGTA
>NZ_LWUD01000002.1 GCF_001654615.1 Ligilactobacillus aviarius | reverse complement strand
GGTTATGAAGATCAATACAAAAATACTGATGAATTGATTCAAGCAATTCACCAGTATATCCAGTATTATAATAACGACAGAATTAAGGTAAAACTAAAAGGACTGAGTCCTGTTCAATACAGAACTCAGTCCCAGGTTGCCTAGCTAATAAAGTGTCCAACTTTTAGGGTTCACTTCATAAGTCGCAGTCTCTTTACTATTGCATAATCGGGTTCCAAAACAAACGAGCTGAGTGGAAGTTCGAAAACCTCCGAATCTATGCTCTGCGATTCGTTCGCTTTTCTGCTTCCACCACGCTCGTTTTTACTGTTTTGTCACACCTTCTCATACTTACATATGTTCCAACCGCTCAATTCGTTTTTCGATTGGCGGATGAGTATCAAATAAATGGGTCCATGAACCCTTTTTAAACGGATCGGCAATGTAAAGCGACGCGCTGCTTGTGTTCGCGTTCCGCATCGGTTCACTGTCTGAAATTGCCCGTAAGGCATCGATCAAGCCTTGCGGATTACGTGTCAATTCCACTGATCCCGCATCAGCAAGATATTCCCGGTTCCGCGAAAGGGCCATTTGAGCAAGGGTAGCTGCAAGCGGGCCTAAAATCAGCGTTAAAATCGAAAAGATCATTGCAATAATTGCTGACTGATTGTCATCATCATCGCGGTTGACCCGTCCCCAAAAGAACGAATTCACTCCTAAGTTTGCAAGGTATGAAATTGCGGATGACAATGCTAACGCCGTTGATTGCAGCCGAATATCATAATTTCGAATATGACTGATTTCATGGCCAATTACCCCTTCAAGCTCTTCCCGGTTCAACCGTTCAAGCAAGCCCGTTGTTGCGGCAACGGCTGCATGCTGCGGATCCGGCCCGGTGGCAAATGCATTGGGACTTGGATCATCAATAATGTAAACTTTCGGCATCGGAACTTTACCGACCATTGCCATGTCTTGAACAACGTGATATAAAACCGGCGCCTGCTCTTCAGTAACCGGATGGGCATTATTCATGCTCATGACGATCGACGTTGATTGGGTCAACGTCATGATCATGTAGAAAAGGCCAACGCCAATCGCAATTGCAATTCCAATCGTTGCCCGGCCGTAACAAAAGTACCCAAGAGCAGCTCCCATCAAGCCGACTAAAACATAAAATCCAATTAAAACGTAAATCGTTTTGCGTTTATTTTGTGCGATTTGTTGATAAAGCATTTGCTAAAACCTCCGTTTCAACAAACTAATTTCAAAATTAAAATGAAACCTTTGGTGCTTCCTTCGCTGCACTTGGAGTTTCCAAGTAGTTGACCTTCGTCAAATGGTGAATGTGGGCCACCATATTTGACGGGAAGGTTACTAATTTTTGGTTATATAATGCAGCTGAACTATTGAAGAGTTGCCGTGAATAGGCAATTTTATTTTCAGTATTTGTTAATTCTTCTTGAAGTTGTGAGAATTCTTGGCTGGCCTTCAAATCAGGATAATTTTCTGACAATGCAAAAATTGACTTTAATGCATCCGTTAATTGATTTGAAATCTCCATTTTTTCTTGGTGAGCGTCAGCTGGAAGTTGCATAATTTTGTTCCGTAAGCCAACAACTTCATCAAGGGTTTCCCGTTCATGTTTGGCATACCCCTTCGTTGTTTCAACCAAATTTGGAATCAAATCGTTCCGCCGTTGCAATTGAACATCAATTTGGCTCCAAGCTTCATCAGTATTAACTTTGGCACGTTGAAGACCGTTGTACATTACAATGTATGTGATCACCAATGCAATCACAATTACTAAAACAATTAATCCAATCATTCCTGATCCTCCGTTTATTTTGGTAATAAAAATTAGTTACGATACAGCAGAGGAGGCCGACATTTGTCTGACCTCCTCACTTTGCGGTATTTTGTTTATCCAAAATAGTTGAACGTTTTATCCACATTAAAAGTTCAACGCCACCCTGCAATCCGGCAGTAATGGTGTCCGCGTTCGATTTAAAGCCGTCTGTGCCGCAGCACACCAGAAAATTTCTGGCCGGCTTTCCTCGACTCATCGCATACCAATACCATATCATTTTTCATTTTAGATTACAAATCTTTGGTCATTACATGGTGGGGAAGATCAGCTTCTTCAAACTGATCTCCTTCAACTTGATATCCTAACTGGGTATAAAATGATTGCGCATCATCTTGAGCGTGCAAAATCAATCTTTCAGCCTGTTGAGCAAGCGCGTCCTGTTCAATCTGCGCCATCATCTCAGTTCCATAATGCTTATTGCGTTCTTCAGAAACGACCGCAACCCGTTGGATCAACCACTCATTCGCTTTCTTTACAACCCGCGCAGTTGCAACCGGATGACCATCAACGTATCCAACGTAATAGCACGGTCCATCTTCACCCTTCATTTCCTTTTCAATCGGGATTCCCTGTTCGTTAACAAAGACCTGTTCCCGAATTGCGACAGCATCTTTATACAAATCGCGGTCAAGATCAACTGTCTTTTCAATTTCTAACATATATCTACCTCGTGAATTATTGTCATAATTTACCAAGAAGGGCCCTTAAAATAGCCTTCTTCGCAACATTCTCACTCACAGTTAGATAATTTAATCATATCCCCGCCGATTTTTCAAGTTTTGCACGAAATCCTAGTGGTTCAAAATCCAAATGAAAATTACAAAGACGATTCCAAGAATGTACATCAATGCTGGAACTTCTTTGCCGCGTTTAGCTGCCAGCATTGTTAATGGATAAGCAATAAATCCTAGTGCTAACCCATCAGAAATACTGTACGTCAGCGGCATGCCAACTAAAATCAAGAATGCAGGAATCGCAATTTCCAACTTGTTCCAGTGGATCTTGGCCATGTTTTGGGCCATCAAAACTCCCACGATAATCAATGCCGGGGCAGTAACTTGAGAAGTAACCACGCCTAAAAGGGGCGAGAAGAACATTCCTAAAATAAAGAGGATTCCGGTAATCACAACGGTCAATCCGCTCCGGCCACCAACGGCGATTCCGGCTGATGATTCAATGTAAGCTCCAACAGGTGAAGTCCCAAGCACTGACCCAACCATCATCCCGGTTGAATCGGCCATCAAGGCACGACCGGCACGCGGCAACTTATTATCCTTCATAAAACCGCCTTGTTGGGCTAACCCAATCAATGTTCCGGTCGTATCAAAGAATGTTACTAATAAGAACGTAAAGACAACGATCCACATTTGGACGGTATTAATGCTTCCAAGATGATGAAGGGCCACGCCGAATGTTGGCTTCAAACTTGGAATTGCCGAAATGAAGTGATGCGGCATTGGAATATATCCCATTACGATTCCAAAGATTGCCCCCAGAACCATTCCAATAAAGATTGCCCCGGGAACATTTAAAATCAGTAACAAAGCCGTTGCAAGCAAGCCAAACAAGGTTACCCAAACTGCTCCGTGAATGTTGCCTAAACCAACCAACGTCGATTTGTCAGCAATAATGATTTTCCCGTCTTGCAACCCTACAAATGCGATGAACAAGCCAATTCCGGCAGAAATTGCATACTTCAAGTCTTCAGGAATTGAATTAATGATCGTTTCCCGAAGTTTTAAAACCGTTACCAATAAGAAAATGATCGATGCCACAAAAACGCTGGCTAAAGCGGTTTGCCACGGAATGTGCATTCCGATACAAACTGAATAGGTAAAGAATGCATTAACCCCTAAACTTGGAGCCGAAGCAAATGGGTATTTCGCGTATAATCCCATCACTAAACATGCAAAGGCAGCCGAAACAGCCGTTGCCGTGAAGACCGCTCCCTTATCCATTCCCGATGCACCTAAAACGCTCGGGTTAACAAACAAAATGTAGGCCATTGATACGAAAGTGGTAACGCCCGCAATGAATTCTCGTTTAAAATTCGTATGCATCTTATCAAACTCGAAATAATTTGCAATACCCTTCAAAAGTAACACTCCTTTAGTAAGATACGAACATTATTTTGACTGTTTAAACCAAACAACATCAATAAATATATATCACAAATTTTATTTTGTAAATAAGCAAATAAATACGAAAGTTATTTTTCGACATTTCTTTGAAATTAAAAAGCGAGAACCGAACATTAATCTGTTCGATTCTCACTTTAATCTGATCAAATTAGTCTTTTAAACTTTCGATGTAACTAAAGACGCCTTGGCCGGCAATTCCGCCATCACCAACAGCGGTTGTGATTTGACGCAACTTCTTATCCCGAACATCGCCAACTGCAAACACGCCTGGAACGTTCGTCTTCATTTCGTCATCCGTAATTACCCAACCTTGTTCGTCAGTAATTCCAAGGTCTTTAAATGGTTCCGTCATTGGAACATTTCCAATGTAAATAAATACGCCATCGGTTGGAACTAGCCGATCTTCATTCGTTTCCTTGTTGTGAGTCTTTACGCCGGTAACTTTCTTACCGTCACCCACAATTTCAGTTACGATCGTATTCCACGTAAAGCCAATCTTATCATTCGCAAATGCTCGATCTTGCAAAATCTTTTGGGCCCGTAACTGATCACGCCGGTGAACAATGTTAACGTTATTAACCAGCTTTGCAAGGTACTCACTTTCTTCAACGGCCGAATCACCGCCACCGACCGTCGTCACATTTTTTCCACGGTAGAAAGCACCGTCACATACTGCACAGTATGAAACACCCTTACCGCTGTATTCATCTTCACCTGGAATTCCAAGTTTCCGGTATTGTGATCCGGTTGCAATTACGATTGCCGGAGCCTCAAGTTCGCCGCTGTCAGTCTTCACGTGCTTGATACCGTCTTCGTCAACCGTCACCTTTTCAACGTTGCCGTAGACAAAATCTGCTCCAAATTGAATTGAACTTTGATACATTTGCTCAGCCAAATCAGGACCTAAAATTGATTTAAATCCGGTATAGTTTTCAACCTCTGCCGTGTTGTTCATTTGACCGCCATATACCCCACGATCAAGCATTGCAACTTTAAGGTTTGCCCGTGATGCGTAAAGCGCAGCCGTCATTCCACCAGGGCCTGCACCGATCACAATTACGTCGTATTTATCTGCCATTGTGACACCTCATTAATTAAAGATATTGATTGATAATTTGTTCAAGTTGAGTTTTATCATGATACCCAACAACTGTATCTACAATTTTACCATCTTTTTTGATGACCATTGTTGGAATTGACATAATTCCCAATTCTTGGGCCGTTCCAGGGTTTTGATCGATATCCATCTTTCCAAATTGAACCTTATCGCCCATTTCATCAGCCAATTGATCAACAACGGGGCTTTGCATCCGGCAAGGACCGCACCATGTTGCCCAAAAGTCTGTAAATGTAACGCCCTTAGCGGTTTCAGCTTCAAAGTTTTGGTCAGTTAATTCTTTAATCATTCTAATCGTCCTTCCCATATTTGATTTACTTACTTTTTACAAGTATAAAATATCAAATTTACAATCCAATTTCAACCGGATTGCTTAACTTAATTTTAGCTCACTTGGAGGCGAAAACCTAGAAAAAAAGAAGCTGGCCTTCGCCAACTTCTCATTCCAATTATTTGTTTGTAAAGCCGTATTTCTTGTTGAAACGATCGACAACCCCGTCTGCTTGAGTAAACTTTTGCTTACCTGTGTAGAATGGGTGTGAGTCGCTTGAGATTTCAACACGGATCAATGGGTATGTATTCCCATCTTCCCATTCAACAGTTTCATCTGATGTTGCTGTTGAACCAGATAAGAACTTGTATCCTGTTGATGAATCCATAAATACAACTTTGTGGTAATCTGGATGAATTCCTTGTTTCATTTAAATTTCGCTCCTTTGCCCTGGTCCATTTGCTGAGCCAGAGTTATTTATGCATATAACATGCAACATACACCATGTTATCATGAATAAAATTTTCATGCAATAACTCTTTGAATTATTTAACCGACTTTATTTTACTGATTTGTTGAATAAATTCATCATTATTCTTCGTCTTGCGCAGCATGTTCAAAACTTCCGTTGTATCTTGCGTCAAGTCGTTTGTCATCAGCTTCCGCCGCAACTTCCAAATTGCGTTCCGGATATCGTCACTCAGCAGCAGATCTTCCCGCCGGGTAACTGATTTATCCAGGTCAATTGCCGGATAAATTCGCCGTTCAGCTAGGGTCCGACTCAATTGCAATTCTTGGTTGCCGGTTCCCTTAAATTCTTCATAGATCACGTCATCCATTCGACTGCCGGTATCAACCAAAGCCGTTGCAAGAATCGTTAAACTGCCGCCTTCTTCAACGTTGCGAGCTGCCCCGAAGAATTTCTTCGGTTTGTACAAGGCTGCTGGATCAACCCCACCAGACAACGTCCGTCCGCTTGGAGTTTCAACCAGGTTGTATGCCCGGGCAAGCCGGGTAAGCGAATCAAGCAAAATTACAACGTCTTGTTTATCTTCGACAAGCCGCATTGCCCGTTCCAAAACAAGTTCAGCAACGCGCACATGATTTTCCGGGCGTTGATCAAACGTTGAATAAATCACTTCACCATCAACTGTTCGCTCTAGATCCGTAACTTCTTCCGGACGTTCATCAATTAATAGAAGCATCAGCTTAGCATCCGGATAGTTAGCCGAAATCCCGCCAGCGATCGCCTTTAATAAACTCGTTTTCCCCGCATTGGGCGGCGCAACGATCAATCCCCGTTGACCGAATCCAATCGGGGCAAACAGATCGATCACCCGCGTCGAAATGTTCTTCGAAGTTGTTTCTAATTTGATCTGTTTATCCGGATAAATCGGCGTCAACGCTGGAAAGTGCGGTCGGTTCTTAGCTTCTTGCGGAGCCTTGCCATTGACCGAGTCGATCCGCATCATGCCGTAGTTTTGCTCCCCATGCCGTGGTGGCCGGGCTAATCCCGCGACCCGATCACCGTTTCGCAATCCAAATAAGCTGATCTGACTTGCCGAAACGTAAATATCTTCTTGCGACGGGCCATAGTTGATTGGCCGCAAAAAGCCATATGAATCATGGGAAATGATCTCAAGGACCCCATTCATAAAGAAGTATCCTTGTTTTTCAGCTTGCGCCCGGACAACTGCCATCGCAAGCTCTTTTTTATTCATCTGACTGTAATATGGAATTTTATACTGACGCGCGTATTCATAAATCTCCCGCAACGTCTTCTTTTCAAGATCTTCAAGGGTGATGTTTTCGTGCGAAGCCGGTTGCTTGGCTTCTTTATTCTTGTTAGTTTCCTTTGCCTTTGAAGATGCTTTTCCCTTTGCAACCCGCTTTTTTTCGGGTTCGCTCTTCTTCAATGTTTTCTTTTCCATTTCGCTACTACTTTCTAAAGATTATCAGCAACCGTCAATAACTCGATATCAACTGATAATCCACGCATCTTTTCAACGATTCGGTCATAACCCCGTAAAATATTATCCGCGTTATTAATAACCGTTGTTCCTTTAGCCATCAAACCAAGTCCAAGAAGCGCAACGCCGGCCCGAATTTCACCGGCATCAACATTGGCCCCTTTAAGATTCTTTGCCCGATGAATTGTAAATACTCCATCTTCGCATGAAATATCAGCACCCATTCGTCGCATTTCAGGAATATGCTTGATTCGTTTCGGATAAATCGTTTCAATGATCTTGGATGTTCCTTGCGCACACATTAACAAAGGTGTGATTGGTTGTTGTAAATCAGTCGCAAATCCAGGGAACGGTGATGTCTTGACGGTTACCGGACTCAACCGATCATTTCCCGGAATGTAAATACTGTCTTCGTCAATTTCCATCGTAACGCCCATTTCACGCAATTTAGCAATAAATGGATCCAAGTGTTCCGTGATCACATTCTTTACCAAAACCCCGTCACCATTTGCTGCGGCAAATGCAAGGTAAGTTCCGGCTTCGATTCGGTCCGGAATAATCGTGTGGGTATTCGTCGACTTTAAACTCTCAACCCCTTCGATTCGAATCTCATCCGTTCCGGCACCGCGAATGTGGGCTCCCATATTGTTCAAGAAAGTTGCTAAATCAATGATTTCCGGTTCCTTTGCAACGTTTTCCATGATCGTTGTTCCCTTAGCCTTAACGGCGGCAAGCAAAACATTGATCGTTGCCCCAACGGACACCATGTCAAAGAAGACCCGCGCACCATGCAGCCCTTCAGGACCAGTCGTGATCCGAACCGCGTTATCTTCCTCTTCAACGTGCGCCCCTAATGCCTTAAATCCTTTAATATGCTGGTCAATCGGCCGCGGACCAATGTTATCCCCGCCAGGAAATCCAACAACCGCCTTGCCAAACCGGCCAAGCATTGCGCCCATGAAATAGTATGATGCCCGTAAACTGCGAATCGCATCTCCTGGTAATGGGCGGTTCTCGATATTAGTAGGATCAATTTCTAATTGTCCATGCGAAAAGTGCGATTTTACATTCATCGCTTCAAGAATCAACATTAAATTGTGGACATCTAAAATCTCAGGAACTGAGTCAAATTTAACCGGAGTATCAGCTAAAATTGCAGCCGGAATCAAGGCAACCGTACTGTTCTTGGCACCGCCGATCGTTACTTCGCCGTGCAAGCGCTGTTCTCCTTTGACGATCATTTTTTTCATCGCAAGAATCCTCACTAATTTTTTAAATTTATTTATTATAATCCGAACCATCGTCGAGTCGACGTGTCAACTCTAATGATACAAAATCCTTAATTGGGTTTCAATCGTTTTTAAAGAATATTACTAATTTTGTGTCGCATAACCCGTTGCGTAATTGATTCGAATATTGTTTTGAACATTCGGAACAAAAACGTTAAATTCCAACGATCCATCGGACGACTTGGCTTCAATATGCGCTCCTGCCGGAACTAAATTATTGCCGTCATAAATATCAGTCACCCGGTAACGAACTTGCTTGTTTTGATCAAGGGCTTTCCGGACTAAGCCTTCATAATAGTTTTGCCCCGTTGAATCTGCTGACCGGGCTTCGTTGGCCCATGCAGTTTGGGTCGCAACGTTTGCCGGGTTTGATTCAGAAGCGTTAAAGCCGCGAATTCCGCCAACCAACGCATATCCTAATAAGTGGCCGCGGTCATAGGCATGCTTATATTCTCCCGGTAATCCGCTTAATTGATGGAATCCAGCTGGTTTCCAATCCGTGCGGCCGTTCCCGGTTTGCTCACGGTTTTTGTACTGCCGGCAAGTCTTATTCAACCACGCATTGCCAATATGCGGCCGGCCTAAGTTATCAACTTCATCCGTTGCGTACGGGGCACTTGCAATCTGCGCATTCAAATCATTTTGATTATTGTTGATGATGAATGCTCCATGTCCGTTATAGGTGATCGAACCTCCAAGCTGTTGTTTAACACTATCTGTTAATACACTTGATGCTAATTTTTGATTGGGGGTATTTTGACCTGCCCGGACATTTTGCGTCATTCCAAGATCAAGGCGTCCCAACTTACCCGAAACTCTTCCTCCGGCAAGCACGATCAAAATCGCGGCTAAAACCGTAATAATGACCTGTGACGGGGTAACCTTTTGCTTTTTACGTTTTCTCTTTGCCATTTTACTTTCCTTTCTTTAAAGCCAATCAATTTCGTTAAATACAATAAAAGAGACTGGACATGATTGTCGCAGCCTCTTCGCTCTCAATTACAGTTTCTATTGTTTATCATCACTTGTAACTGGTTCCTCATCAGCCAACAATTCCTGTAATTCTTCATATTCTTCAGGACGAACTTCAACTTGTCCCGCCTTGATTGCATGAATTCGTTCTACTGAAAAATGACTTGTCAGTGCCAATTCAGCATCTGTTAAATGATACTTTTCTTGATACTTTACAATTTCTTCAGCAAGGTGTCCTAATTTCTTTTCTTTCATCCCTAGTTCGCCTCCGTTATCTATTGCTACTATAAGGATAACACATTTAATTCAATTCGCCTTCTAAAATTACTTTTGATTTTCAAAAGCAGCTTTAACGAATGCGGCATATAAGCCTTCTGGACGTTGTGGTCGTGATAAGAATTCTGGGTGGTATTGTGATGCAACGAAGAACTTGTTTTCTGGAATTTCGATAACTTCAACTAAGCGGTTATCCGGTGATGTTCCGGAGAAGACAAGGCCGTGAGCTTCAAATGCATCGCGATATTCATTGTTGAATTCGTAACGGTGACGGTGACGTTCTTGAATGACATCCTGGTTATCATAAGCAGCAGCTGCAACTGTCCCTGGACGAAGCTTGCATGGATATGCTCCTAACCGTTGAGTATTTCCCATGTCTTCAACGTCAGCTTGGGCTTCCATCAAATCAATTACCTTGTGCGGTGCATCTGGGTTAACTTCGCCAGTTGTTGCATCTTCAATTCCAAGAACGTCGCGGGCAAATTCGATACTTGCCATTTGCATTCCAAGGCAAACCCCTAAGAATGGTACGTTTTCTTCACGCGCATACCGAATTGCTTGGATCATTCCTTCAATTCCCCGTGAACCGTAACCACCAGGAACAATAATTCCGTCATAGCTGCCAAGTTTTTCAGCAACGTTATCCTTATCAAGGTTTTCAGCATCAAAGTAATCGATGTCAACTTTGGCATTCACCTTGTAGCCCGCGTGCCGGAGGGCTTCATTAACTGAGATGTATGCATCTGGAAGTTGAGTATACTTTCCAACCAATGCAATCTTGACATGGCCCTTAAGGTTCCGAACCCGATCAACTAATTCTTTCCATTCAGTCATATCAGCTTCTGGGGTTTCAAGTTTCAATTTCCGGCAAACAATATCATCCATGTGTTGCGCTTGTAAGTTCAATGGAATTTGGTAAAGCGTATCAACATCAAGGGATTCAATTACAGATTCTGGGTCAACGTCACAGAAACTTGCAATCTTATTCCGAATTTCTTGTGAAATTGGCTTTTCAGAACGAACAACCAAAATATTTGGTTGAATTCCGACACTCCGTAATTCCTTTACACTGTGTTGGGTTGGCTTGGTCTTCATTTCACCCGCAGCCTTCAAGTATGGAAGAAGGGTCGTGTGAATGTAAAGGACGTTATCAGCGCCAACTTCCGCCTTCATTTGACGTAAAGCTTCAAGGAATGGAAGAGATTCAATATCCCCAACAGTTCCTCCAATTTCAGTAATTACAACGTCTGAATCAGTAACCGTTCCGGCACGTAAGATTTTTTCCTTGATCATGTCTGTAATGTGTGGGATAACTTGAACGGTCTTTCCTAAATAGTCACCGCGCCGTTCCTTCTTCAAAACTTCTGAATATACCTTCCCGGTCGTAACGTTTGAATATTTGTTAAGGTTGATATCAATGAACCGTTCATAATGGCCAAGGTCCAAGTCAGTTTCTGTTCCATCATCAGTAACGAAAACTTCACCGTGTTGGTATGGACTCATTGTTCCGGGGTCCACGTTGATGTATGGATCAAACTTTTGAATTGTAACCTTTAATCCACGATTTTTAAGCAAGCGGCCTAAAGATGCTGCAACAATACCTTTTCCAAGTGAGGAAACAACCCCACCAGTAACAAAAATATACTTGGTCATTGTGAAATATTCCTCCAAATTAATTGATTTCCGGGGATTACAAAAAACAACAAGCCCCCTACCTTAATAATCTATAAGGTAGGGAGCTTTCTCCGTTCAAAAGGCTCTTCACGAGCGCCCAAATAAGATTTTACCTAATCGTTATTCGAACGTCAAGCCTTTATTCATCATCGTCATCTGAAAATTCGTTAAGTTGACCTTCGATTCCATCTGGCAAATCGTCTTGCGGGTCATCGCCATCGTCCACGTCATCCAAATCGTTTTGGTAATCCTTCAAATCTTGTTGGTGATCATCGTCATCATCAGCAAAATCATCATCTTCAGGATCATCATTGTCATAATCGATTACATCGTCATCATTGTTTGAGTCTAAGAAAGCATTGACCTTTTTCCGCTTCTTGCGTGGTTGGTCATCATCTGCTTCATCAGAATGGACAAGTGCTTCATCGATTGATTCAAATGGATACCATGAGCGCAATGCCCACATATTATCTCCCAATGAGATAAAACTGCCATCAATGTTTAAGTCAGTATAGAATTGTGGCAACCGTTCACGAATTTCTTCATCGCTCTTTTCAAGGAAATTTTGAACCTCGTTTGTTAAATCAGCAAACGCCATCGGTTCGCCTTTTTCATGCAAAATTTCCCGTGAAACTTCGATCATTGACAATTCATCTTTATTCATACCTTCGAATTTTTCAAGCCCCAATTTGGTACACGTCCTTTCAGCAGTTTACTCTTCATCATACAATACTACGCGGTAAATTGCAATCTGATTTTATAATCGCCAAGTAAAGAATCCCCATTATAAAGGCGGTAATCGATCTCTAACTTTCCAGCACGCGGATCATCTTCAAGCACCGTTTCCATGCGGCCGGCAAAGGCTTCAACCGGAATATTACCGTATGGAGTTTGATATCGGGATGGAATTCGTTTTCCCGGTTTAAAGGTCAAATGCAGTTTCTGATGTTCGAGCTTCCGGGTCAATTGGACCTCTTCATCACCCGCAATCTTAAAGGTCACCTTTGCGTGTTCATTTTCTGGAAGTTCTTCTTCATAACGCAAATAAACCGTCTCCCCGATCTCAATCAACCGGCCATCAAAATCTTCCGCATATTCTTCTTTTTGCCCATCCTGCCGATGAACAGTTTCAACGTGAATTTTGACCGGAATTTCATTTTTAGATGTCATCTGATCACTTCCTTGTTAAAAATCCTTAGTTCTATTATATCGAGCCGCCATTCACTTTACCACCGATTAATTTGTCGGTTGCGGTATAATAAAGGCAATCATTAACCGAAAGGAAGTGACTCCGATCACAGTTTTGCATCCGCAACTTTTACCAATGGAAAAGGTTCTGCGTGACCCGATCCATAATTACATTTACATTCAGCATCAAGTGATCCTTGACCTGATCAATACCAAGGAATTTCAACGGTTACGCCGGATCAAACAGCTTGGCACAACCAGTTATACTTTCCACGGAGCTGAGCACTCACGTTTTTCGCATTCCGTTGGGGTGTATGAGATCACCCGAAAAATCTGTGACCTCTTCCAACGTAATTATCCAACGCAAAAGGCCAATGATGGTCTATGGGATGATCGTGAACGGCTCGTTGCTTTATGTGCCGCTTTGTTACATGACGTTGGTCACGGAGCATACTCGCATACTTTTGAGCATATTTTTCATACTAACCACGAACAAATGACGCAGCAGATCATCACTTCGCCGGAAACCGAAGTCAACCACGTTCTGCGGCAGGTCAGCGATGATTTTCCTGCGCAGGTCGCCAGCGTAATTGCGAAGACCTATCCAAACCAGCAAGTTGTTCAAATGATTTCAAGCCAGATCGACGCGGACCGGATGGATTACCTTTTACGCGATTCGTACTTTACCGGAACAAAATACGGTAACTTTGATCTCACCCGGATCTTACGGGTCATGCGGCCGTACCACGGCGGGATCGCCTTTAACTTTAGTGGAATGCATGCGGTTGAAGACTACATTGTCAGCCGTTTTCAAATGTACCAGCAAGTTTATTTCCATCCCGTTTCCCGGTCAATGGAAGTCATTTTAAGTTCATTATTGAAACGGGCAAAGGACCTGTATGAAATGGATCAGTTACCGCATGACTTTGCATACGAAACTTTAAAACCGTTTTTTGATAATCAATTTTCACTTGAACAGTACTTGAAACTTGATGATGGCGTTTTAAATACCTGTTTCAGCATTTGGAGCGAATGCGATGATCACATTCTTAAAGACCTTGCTCGGCGCTTCTTAAACCGCAAACCGCTTAAATCAGCTAAGGTCAATGATGATACGCGTTCGTTGTTACCAACCTTGCGCAAATTGATTGCTGAAGCCGGTTTTGATCCGTATTATTATGCAGCCACTAATGACAGTTTTGATCTGCCGTACGATTCATACAATCCGAATGCCAAAAAGCCGCAAACGCAAATCGAATTGATGCAAACGGATGGAAGCCTGATCGAACTTTCAACGGTCAGCACGCTGGTCAAAGCCATCAGCGGTAAAATCACCGGTGATGAACGGTTCTTCTTCCCGCGGGAAATGCTTGCTAAGGGCAATCAACTTGAAATTTTCACGCCCGTTTACCAACAATTTGAAGAGTACTTGCATAATGACCGGTTGATTTTTCCGAAATAAATAAAGAAGGTGTGACAAAACATCAAAAACGAGCGTGGTGGAAGCAGAAAAGCGAACGAATCGCGCCAGCATAGATTCGGAGGTTTGCGTCCTTCCACGTAGCTCGTTTGTTTTGGAATCCGATTATGCGGATAAAGCAAAGAGGCCATGGTTTTTCACCATGACCTCTTTCCTTTACTTTTATTAATTAGTCATCAATTTTATCTGAACGGAAACGATTCTTAAACAATGGACTAACCGGCTTGTTTTCGTGAATCCGTTTGATTGCATCGCCGATAAGCGGACCAACTGAAACTTGAGTCAACTTATCGATTTGCTTTTCTTCTGGAAGTTGAATTGAATCCGTTACGATAATCTTCTTAATTGGAGACTTATCAAGACGTTCAATTGCTGGACCTGACAATACAGGGTGCGTTGCACATGCGTAAACTTCCTTTGCACCTGCATCCATTAATGCTTGGGATGCCAACGTGATCGTTCCAGCAGTATCGATCATATCATCGATAATGATGCACCGCTTGCCATCAACTGAACCAATAATATTCATAATTTCGGCAACATTGGCTTTTGGACGCCGCTTATCAATAATTGCGATCGGAGCCTTTAAGAATTCGGCTAACTTCCGTGCCCGGGTAACACCCCCGTGATCAGGTGAAACAACAACTGCATCCTTTTCAAGGCCGTTCTTCAAGAAGTAGTCAGCCAATAATGGAGCCCCCATTAAGTGATCGACTGGAATATCAAAGAATCCTTGAATTTGAGCAGCATGCAAGTCAAGTACGATCACGCGGTCAGCACCAGCTTTTTCAAGCATATCTGCAACCAATTTTGCAGTGATTGGTTCACGGGAACGCGCTTTCCGGTCTTGCCGTGCATATCCATAATATGGCATTACAACGTTGATTGTTGATGCACTTGCCCGTCTTAAGGCATCGATCATAATTAACAATTCCATCAAATTGTCATTCACCGGTGCAGACGTTGATTGGATGATGAAGATTTCATCCCCCCGAATACTTTCTTCAATATTGATCCGAATTTCGCCATCGCTAAAACGGTCAACTGAAGTCTTACCTAAAGGAACTCCTACGGCATCAGCAATTTTCTTTGCCAATGGTTTGTTTGAATTCAAAGCAAAAATTTTAACCTTTGAATTATAACTTTGTTCAGCCATGATTGCCTCCAATAATGATTATTCTACTAATATATAGTATGCGTTAACCGGCTTAAAATCAAGCTAATTCTTAGTCTTTATCAGCTTTTTCGGCCTTTTTTGCAGCTTCTGCAACCGGGTAACGATCATAGTAACCTTCCTTGTTTACTTGACGTCCCCGACCAATCCCCATTGCATGCGCCGGAACATCGTTTGTAATCGTTGATCCGGCAGCAACGTAAGCGTGGTCTTCAATTTCAAGCGGAGCAACCAAGTTAGCGCCACTTCCGATGAATGAGTAATCGCCAACATTTGTGTGGTGCTTGTTCATGCCATCGTAGTTGATAAAGATCGTTCCGCAACCAACGTTGATATTCTTACCCAAAGTTGCATCGCCAACATATGTTAAGTGACCAACCTTAGTGTTCTTGCCGATTTCAGCCTTTTTGACTTCAACAAAGTTTCCGATATGAACATTTTCACCGATGTCTGCTAATGGCCGTAAGTGACTATATGGTCCAATGTTTGAATTCTTGTGCATTACTGATTCTTCAAGGTATGAAACCGTGACCGTAACGCCATCTTCGATCTTGCAATCACGAATTTGTGAATGAGCACCAATCACGCAGTCTTCACCAATAACCGTCTTTCCTTTAAGCTGAACGCCTGGTTCAACAACCGTGTCGGACCCGATTTGAACATCAGCATCAATGTAAGTGTTATCCGGATCAATAATTGTTACTCCATTCCGCATGTGTTTTTCATTGATTCGCCGTTGCATTACCTTCGTTGCCTTTGCAAGGGCAATGCGGTCATTAACGCCCATTGATTCTTCAAAGTCATCCATTTCAAAGGCGCCGACCTTCTTGCCGGCATTTTGGAAGATTCCAATTACATCTGGTAAGTAGTATTCGCCTTGAGCATTGTCATTGTTGACTTGGTGAAGAGCTTCAAATAATGCTTGATTATCAAAAACATAAACGCCTGTATTGATCTCATCAACCTTGGCTTCTTCAGGCGTTGCATCCTTTTGTTCAACGATTTTTTCAACTTCACCAGCCGCATTACGAATTACACGGCCGTAGCCAAATGGATCATCGGCTTTGGCTGTCAAAACCGTTGCCACGTCGCCGTTCTTTTCATGATATTCAAATAACTTCGCAAACGTTTCGGCCGTGAACAATGGGGTATCACCACATGTTACTAACGTCATTCCATCCTTTGAACCAAGCATCTTTTCTGCTTGCAAAACAGCATGGCCCGTTCCCAATTGTTCTTCTTGAAGAGCATATTCTGTCCGGTCGCCAAGGGTTTCTTGAACCTTTTCTGCCCCGTGGCCAACGATCGTTACGATTTGATCAACGTTATCCTTTTCAACTTGTGAAAGGACGTGGTCAACCATGGCCTTGCCGCATACCGGATGAAGAACCTTATATAACTTTGATTTCATGCGAGTCCCTTGACCCGCTGCTAAGATAATTGCAAATTTTGCTGTCATTGATTTATCCTCATTCTCTATTAAAGTTATTTACTCATGTATAAATTCTAACTTAAAAAAATATGAACTTCAATTATTGTCGCATTCAAAAAAAGGAAGCCTTTCAGCTTCCTTTTGATCCTACTCTGTCCGCTTACCGAATACCTTTGCAAGATAATTTCCGGCGCTTACGTGGATCGTCTTATTCAATGTATTAACATTATCAACTTTCAATAACGAAGTGTAATCTTCGATCAACCGGCTGCCTTCATCAACGACCCCTTCAGCGAAGACCGTTACTCCGACTAATTCAGAATCAAATTCTTCGATCATTGACTTCATTCCGTTGATCGTGCCGCCGCCCTTCATAAAGTCGTCAACGACTAAAACATGTGAGCCGCGCCGCAAACTCCGCTTCGATAATTCCATCTTTTCAATTCGTTGGCTTGATCCTGAAACGTAGTTAACTGAAACGGTTGAACCTTCAGTAATCTTTGAGTCGCGCCGAACAATTACAAATGGCGCATTCATGTAATATGCAACACTTTGCGCAATCGGCACACCCTTTGTGGCAACAGTCATGATGGCATCTACTTGACGGCCCATATATTGCCGCGCAATCAAGCGGCCGACATGCCGTAAGACTTCCGGCTTGCCTAATAAGTCTGAAAGATATACATATCCCCCTGGCAATAACCGGTTTTCTTGTGAAAGTTCAGCTGCCATTTCCCAAATAAAGCGTTCAGCTTCTTCTTCGCCGATTGATGGGATAAAACGAGCACCACCAGCAGCTCCTGGAATTGTTTCTAAGACTCCAATGCCACGTACATTAAATGTCCGCTTAATGATGGCTAAGTCTTCACTGATTGATGACTTAGCTGATTCATACCGCTTTGCAAAATATGTTAATGATACAAGTTTGTGCGGGTTGTTAAGAAAATAACTTGTCATATCGATCAAACGATCACTTCTACGTACTTTCATCTTCAAGTCCTCCATTCTTAAAATTTCCTGATTTAATGTTTCATTCTATTAATTATTAACGTAAGTTTGCTCTTCTCTTAATAATTAACCCCTATATCATTTTATTCTTCGTATAAGAATAAATATTCGGTTTTTAATACGAATGACGTCATTTTACCATTATCTGGCAATTTAGTCAACGCTTACTTACGGATAAAATCGGGAAAAACACCCGGTTAACCCTTATCTTATCTAATTTTTATGATAAGATTATTTTAATCATTAAATTAAAAAAATGCAATTTCTAAATTATGAATTATGGTTTAAAACTTTTTGAAAAACATATATAATAAAAATTAATTATTAGGTGAAATGAGGAGGTCCCATGGAAACTTTAGAAAAGGCACCTGCTAAGTTAAATCTTAGTCTTGATGCCCTTTTCCGGCATCTTGACGGCGATCCTGAATGGCGGATGGTCATGACGGCAATCGATTTAGCGGATTATGTTCACATTGAAACGCGTGATGACTCGAACACGATCCAGGTTCAGACAAATACCGGCTTTCTTCCGCAAGATCAACGAAATTTAGCATTTCAAGCAGCGAAAAAGCTTCAAGAACTTTTTCAGATCGATCAGGGAGTAATGATCACCATCGACAAGCACATTCCCGTTTCGGCGGGAATGGGTGGCGGGTCAGCTGATGCTGCCGCCGTGTTGCGCGGGCTTAACAAGCTTTGGAACCTTAACCAATCGTTAACGGACCTTGCTCGCATCGGCCTTGAAATTGATTCCGACGTTCCGTTTTGCGTGTATAGCTGTCCGGCCCTTGTTGAAGGCAAAGGCGAAAAAATCACCCCGTTAAACGATTTGACTTCCTTATGGTTCGTTGTTGCTAAACCGAAGGCCAGTGTTTCAACGCCGACCATTTTAAAACAAATTGATTTCAGTGAAATTCAGCACCTGAACGTTGAAAGCGTCGTTGAAGCAATTCAGCAGCAAGACTGGAAACAATTAACCGCAAGTATGGGAAATTCACTTGAACCGATCACGATTCAAAAATACCCTGAGATCATCCGAATCAAAGAAAAAATGGTCAAATTTGGTGCTGAAGCTGCCCAAATGAGTGGAACGGGGCCAACCGTTTTTGGAATCTCGACCAAACAATCGCGGGCCCAGCACATTTACAACAGCTTACGGGGCTTTTGTAACGAAGTTTACCTTGTACGCCCGTTTAACTTGAAAAATTGTAATTAAAAGAAGATGTGACAAAACATTAAAAACGAGCGTGGTGGAAGCAGAAAAGCGAACGAATCGCGCCAGCGTAGATTCGGAGGTTTTCGAACTTCTACTCAGCTCGTTTGTTTTGGAACCCGATTATGCGAATATAGCAAAAAGGTTGTGTCTTTGACACAACCTTTTATTAGTTATACAGCAGCTTTGCCACTTTCATCAGGACTTTTGGATCTTGGTGCAAAGCGGAGTGTTTGATTCCATAAAACATTACGGTCTTACATGATGACCACTTCGGATTTAAGATCGTTGCTAAAAATTCAGACTGAACATTGGGAACTGAAGTATCTGTATGATCACGGTAATCAGCCATCACGTTATAAAACTTGATTGACGAACACGGCGTTAAATCCCGATACTCCCGTTTCAATTTACGATATTCCGCATCCGTTAAATGCTCTCGCAGTGCTTGCGGATACGTTACCTTATTCGTAACGCCTTCATTAACCGGCGTTCCCATCAAAACAACCTTATTGAACTTCACGTTTCGCTGGATCCATTTTGATTGTCCAAGGGCATGTAAAAATTCAGTTCCGCCCCATGAATGACCAACGATGTTCAATTCATTGATTCCATATTTATTATGCAAGATCTTAATAACCTTGATCGTCCAATTCGTTTGCGGATTATACGTTTGGGCAAGGTTCCAGTCAAATAAAAGCTGAATCATCGCATTCTTTTTTCCTTTAACTGACCCGGAAACATGCACCGTACCGGTCGGCGTTACATGGATCGTCATTGTTTTTTGCGCAATGTTTTCTTTTTGATAATAATTGATCAATTTATTATACGTGTAATTACTGCCGCCAAATCCATTGATCAGCAGCGTTGGGACATCTTGATAATGAATGTCACTTCGCAATTTGTCTTGCCGCAACGCTTTTTGCGGACTGGGGACCAATAAGATCATTTGAACAACCAACGCGATCACAATAATTCCAATCAAAATCTGACCGATCCGTTTCCCGATTTTCTTCAACTCAATTCCTTCATTCTTGTAAAATAAAAAGTATCTACTTCATACTATACCGCGGAAAGCGGCATTCGTATGAAATAGACACTTCTAATCGTTATTCAAAGGCTATTCTTCAGCCTCTTCATTTTCAAATTCAAGTTTGATATTTTGAGTTAAAACATCCGTGTAGCTGTATGAAACACGCTCAACTGCACTTTCATCTTTGTCGAGTTCAACTACAAAAACAGCTGGAAATGTTTCGCTCAGTTTACCTTTACGGGTCAAGATCTTCTTGCGTCCAACATGAGACGTAACGGTCAGTTTCTTTCCAATATGACTATCCAACATCGACTTAATTTTTGCTAAAGTGCTTGGCATGTGCTTCATCCTCCCGTCAGCGTACACTATACCACACACGAAAGAAAATCTCAATTTTAGCACAAATCTTTAACAAAAAGCAATAAATTACCCCAATTTCTAATCATTTTCTATTAATCCATTAGATAAATCTATAAATTGACTAATTGTCAGCCGTTCAGCTCGAATCGATTTTTCAATTCCAACCTGTACAAGAACCTTTTCTAACCGTTCCTTGGTTGCCGGATCCTTCCCGTAAATTCCCAAAAGATTATTCCACAAACTCTTCCGCCGGTGAGCAAAGCTGCCCTTTACCAGTTGCATAAATGCTTGCTCATCTTGGGGCTGTTTGACCGGCTTTTGCGGGGTCAGGCGAACAACTGCTGAATCGATTTTCGGTTGCGGAACAAAAACCGTCTTGGGAACAATAAAGGCGATCTTGGCATCGGTATAATACTGAACCGCAATTGAAAGGGAACCGTAGTCCTTTGTTCCCGGTTCCGCCGTTAACCGTTGCGCAACTTCCTTTTGCATCATCACAACGATCGCATCAAAGTGAATCCCGCTTTCTAACAAATGCATGATGATCGGCGTCGTGATGTAGTACGGCAAATTGGCAACCAATTTCAACTGATGATGGCCATCAAAATGGGCTTCAATTTGCTGTTCAAGGTCCGCCTTTAAAATATCTTGTTGGACAACCGTGATGTTATCATAAGGCGCTAACGTTTCCTTTAATACCGGGATCAACCGTTCATCAATTTCAAAGGCCATTACTTGATGAGCGCGTTTAGCAAGCTGCTCGGTTAAGGCTCCGATTCCAGGCCCCACTTCGATCACATCATCATCTTCGCTAATTTCAGCCGCATCCACAATGTTATGCAGCACGTTGATGTCCGTTAAGAAATTTTGGCCTAAACTCTTCTTAAAGTTCAGCCCGTACGTTTCCATGATTGCCCGTGTTCGGGTCGGATTAGCAATTTCAATTTCATTATTCTTCATGCTGATCACCGTTTTCCATTTGCTGTTCAACCTTTTGCATTGCATCTTCAAAATCGCCCGGGGTAATTTCAAACAACCGCAACCGCTTATAAAGTTGCTTGCCGTTCGTATAGCCAATATTTAAAATTTCACCCAGTAACTCCCGACGTTTCTTGGCCGCCGGACCATTGATCAATCCCTTGGCCGCCAGCGTTTCACGTGAAATCATCGCTGGCGCATCCGGAACTTCCGTGTAAAGATTTTTCAATGCTTCGCGGATCACTTCGGGGCTTGCATGTTCAACGCCTAAACTTCCTTGATGAACCGGAACGGCATCTTTCCGTTTCAAAAAAGCATGTTTGACTCCTGGGACTGCTTCGCGAATCGTTTTCCGAATTTTTTCACCGGAGTAATCAGGGTCAGTGAACACGATCACTCCCCGTTTTTCTTGTAATTCCGCAATTTGGTCAAGGGTTTCATCACTAATTGCTGATCCGCGGGTCTCGATCGTATCGGCATTCACCGCCATTTTAATTCGTTTGGTATCGTCTTTACCCTCAACGACAATCACTTCTTGAATTTTCATTTTATCTTCCATCATTTTACTCATTGATTTTCAATACTTTCTTTGCATTCTGACTTGTTTGCGCAGCCAACTGATCAACGTTTTCGTTCCGCAATTTCGCTAAGAATTCGACCGTATACCGGGTCATTCCTGGTTCATTGCGTTGGTTGCGATACGGCATCGGCGTCAAATACGGGGCATCCGTTTCAACTAGCATCCGATCAGCCGGAACATATTTGGCAGCTTCTTGAACTTCCTTGGCGTTATCGTATGTTACGACACCGCTAAATGACAGGTCCATTCCAAGCTCAAGGAACTGTTGGGCCCACTGCACGTCACCGTTAAAGCTGTGCATAATGCCGCCATACTTAGCCCCATCGTTTTCTTTGATCACGTCATAGGTATCTTCAAACGCATCCCTGTTATGAACGCTGATCGGTAAATGAAATTCATGGGCAAGTTTGATCTGCTTCTTGAAAATTTTCTTTTGCAAATCATGGTCGACATCGCAATGATAGTCCAGGCCAATTTCACCAACGGCCTTCACTTTCGGTTCGATCATATAAACCCGCAACTGGTCTTCAAAATCATCATATTTGGCTGCATCTTCCGGGTGAATTCCAACTGCCCCGTAAATATTCGGGTACTGGTTGATCAATTTCACCATTTTGTCAGCACTTTCACCGTCGTAGCCCAATACAAGCATTGAATCAACGTTCAATGCCTTTGCCCGGTCAATGACGTCTGGAATATCATCATCAAATTCGTGGGAATTGATATGGGTATGCGAATCGAAAATTGAAATCATTTTCCTACTCCTCTCATTTTTATGAAAAAAGACTGGACATTTTTCAGTTTCAACTCAACCTGCCAGTCTTTTCTCCCAATTTTAGATTTTAGCCAACGATTGAACCGTTTGGAATAATTTCTGGAACGGTCAAAAGTTGAACCTGATCGCCAAATTCAGCTGAAAGTAACATTCCTTGACTAAGTTCGCCCCGCATTTCACGCGGTTTCAAGTTCGTCACTGCAATTACTTTCTTGCCAACCAATTTTTGCGGTTCAGGATACCAGCTTGCAATTCCTGAAATGATTTGCCGATCGCCTTCATCACCTGCATCTAACCGGAATTTCAATAACTTGTCGGCATTTTCAACCTTTTCAACCGCCTTGATTTCGCAAACCTTCAATTCGACTTTTTCAAACTTATCAAACCGAATTTCTTTCTTCGTTAAATTCAACGTTGTTTTTGAAGGATCAAATGCATCTTCCTTGTTAACCGCCATGTTCTTCCGGCCCTTTGCCTTTTCGTTGGCAGTCATCATTGATTGCATGTATTCAATTTCTTCGCCTTTATCAAGCCGCGGGAAGATTGGTGTTCCCTTCTTCACAACTGTTGCCCCGGCTGGCAAATCAAAGTATGAAAGATCCTTGATCTCCATCTTGTCAGTTGCTAATCCTAACTGTTCAAAAATTTGTTGCGGTGCATGGGTCATTACCGGTTGCAAGAGAATTGCAATTACCCGTAAGCTGGCTGCTAAGTGAGCCAAAACGCTGTCTAATTGGGCAGTTGCTTCGGCTGATTCATCCTTGGCAAGCTTCCATGGTTCCGTTTCATCAATGTACTTGTTTGTCCGTGAAACAAGTTTCCATAAGTTTTCAAGAGCTTTTGCAAAGTACGTCTTGTCCAAGTCATCACAGTATTCTTGAATTGCCGTTGCGGCTGTTTCTTCAAGATCCTTATCAAATGGCGTCACATTGCTTTCAAGGGCTGGAATCTGCCCATCCCGGTACTTATTGATCATTGCGACCGTCCGGTTAAGCAAGTTCCCAAGGTCGTTTGCCAAATCAAAGTTCATCTTTTCAACAAAGTCTTCCGGAGTAAACCGGCCATCATTGCCGAACGGAACAGCCTTCATTAAGTAGTAACGCAATGCATCTAAGCCATAGCGGTCAACGATCGTTTCCGGATAAATAACGTTCCCCTTCGACTTCGACATCTTACCGTCTTTCATAACTAACCAGCCATGACCGACGATGTGTTTTGGCAATGGCAAATCTAACGCCATCAAAATGATTGGCCAGTAAATTGTGTGGAAACGGACAATTTCCTTTCCGACCATTTGAATGTCAGCCGGCCAGAACTTCTTAAACAGGCTGTCATCCTTTGAGCCATAGCCTAAAGCTGTGATATAGTTGCACAGCGCATCGATCCAAACATAAACAACGTGTTTTGGATCTGACGGAACCTTAACGCCCCAGTCAAAACTGGTCCGGGTCAAGGCTAAGTCTTCCAACCCTGGTTTAATGAAGTTATTCAACATTTCCTGCTTCCGTGAAGCCGGTTCAATAAATTCAGGATGTTCATCATAGTATTGAACTAACCGGTCAGCGTACTTGCTCATCTTAAAGAAGTAGCATTCTTCTTCAACTAATTGAACTTCATGCCCTGATGGAGCGATTCCGCCAGTCATGTTGCCATTTTCATCCCGGAAAACTTCCTTCAACTGTGATTCAGTAAAGTATTCTTCATCTGAAACTGAATACCAGCCCTTATACGTTCCCTTGTAAATGTCGCCTTGTTTCAACAACTTTTCAAAAATTTGTTGAACAGCTGCTTCATGATAGTCATCCGTTGTCCGGATAAACTTATCATTGGTGATTTCAAGTTTCTTCCATAATTGCTTGATATCCGCAGCCATTTGATCAACGTATTCTTGCGGCGTGATGCCCATCTTCTTGGCTTTTTGTTCGATCTTCAAGCCGTGTTCATCCGTTCCCGTCAGGAAAAATACATCGTATCCTTGAAGCCGCTTGTAACGGGCTAAAACGTCACATGCAATTGTGGTGTATGCATTTCCAATGTGTAACCGCCCTGATGGATAGTAGATTGGTGTGGTTACGTAAAATGTTGGTTTGTCTGCCATGTTCAGCTTCCTTTCTCCTTGAATGTGAAATCAAATTTCAATCTCAAAAAATCATTATTTTTAGTATATCATAGTCAGGCCTTAACTTGAGCGAATTCTTGCACCGCATCGTTAACGATCATCGTGGTTTGCGGCGGAACTTGAATCGGTTCCTTGTTGACCGCCGCAATTTGAGCGTCCGGACGGCGATACTGCAGTAAGCCTGCAAACGGATAAACAACAAATGAAGTTCCGACAACGACGATCAAATCGGCCGCTTGAATGGCTTGAATCGAGTGTTCAAGTTTCTGCTGATCGATTCCTTCACCATAAAGGACGATCTGACTGCGCAAAATGCCACCGCAATTCCGATGATGCATATCTTTTAAATATTCATGCCAATCAACCTTTTGGCCGCACTTTTGACAAACAATATTATATAAATTGCCGTGAAATTCAATCAGCGAACCCGGTGCCGGATCAGCTTGAGCATGCAAGCCGTCAATGTTTTGGGTAATGATCGTTGCCCGGCCTTTCCGGGTCAACGCCGCCATTTTTTGATGGATAATGTTGGGTTGAGCATCCGGATAAAATAAATTATGGATCACAAAGTCATAATTTACTTCCGGTTCATTCACCAAACAATCGTGGCTTAATAAGTATTCTGGGGTTTGCCCATGCGAATACAATCCATTTTTTGAACGGTAATCCGGAATTCCCGATGCCGTTGAAACTCCCGCACCGGTCATAAATACGATCTGGCGGGCATTTTGAATCAAATCATTTAGTTTTGTCATTTAACCGCCTCCGTTTGATAATTAACGTTTCAAGTATGGGACCCCGATTGAATCTAAATATTCTCCAACCGGGGTTTCATAAATATGCCGAAATTCAACTGACCGCTGTTGTTCGCTGCCTTTCGGTTCAGGAATAACGAACACATTTTGCTGATCATTTTTCATGCGGCCAATGTAAGCCGTCCGAAAATGCAGATTTTCCTTCATATCAGTGTGGAAGATTTCAAATAATTGCCGCACTTCCAGCCGTAACTGGCGGTTACTTAAAACCGGCGTTAATGAAACGTACGAATTCAAGTTCATCTCATACAGACCATAACTCTTCAGCGCTTCATCAAAGCCCTTATACAACTTCACGATTGCCCGCCGAACGTTGAAGGCGGAATCAAGCGGCTTAGCCGTTACAATTGCATACAATTTTTCGGCTTGCGCAGTTGCTTTCGGGTATAATTCCCGCAATTTCGGTAAAATATTATCCTGTTGGTCCTTAAAGAAAATCAACGCATCAAGCAAGTTGACCGTCCGTAAAACCATCCAGTCATCCTGGTGATCTTGCGGTTCTGGTTTTAAGACCGCCAAAATGCCTTTAAAGTATAAGTCTTCGACCTGATCATCGATCAAGCCCAATTCGCGTTGCCGGTCATAAACGAAGAAGTGCATCAAAATATCATACAGTTCCATTCCCGTAGCGGTGTACTTCGTATCAAGCTTTTGCCGCCCGCTTTCCAAATTAAAGGCGATCTGTGGCAACTTTTCAAACATCAACATAAAGTGCAACAATTCATGCGAAACAATGTAATTCACGTCGGTTTGATCTAAAACATCGATCACTAATTTTCCGTTGCGTAAAAAGTGTTGGGCCTGGTCGTGCCGCACAAAGCCCGATTTTTCGTCATGGTATTGGATTTCAATCCCATTCGGTTGAAGCGTTTCTGCTTTCTTGATCAATTGTTGAACTTTTTCATTTAATTGTAGTTCTGTCATTCTTTTTCCTCACGTATCTTTCTTAATAAAACTTCCGCAGTGTGTGAATCCCGGGCATGCTGTTCTTCAAGGGCATTAACAAGCATTGGAATTTCATCCTTGGTTGCGCCGACTGACGCCGCCAAACTCTTCAGTTGCAACCGCATGTGACCGCGTTGAATCCCATCGGTTACCAATGCATATAAGGCCGCCAAATTTTGGCCTAAACCGACAGCAACAATGATCTGGGCTAACTGAACAGCACTTTCGATTTTCATCAAATGGTGATTGATCTTCACTAACGGCACAATTTTAATTGAACCGCCAACCGAACCAACCGGCATCGGCATTGTCAGGTCACCGATCAGTTGATCGCCGTCAATCCGCCATTGACTCAATCCGCGGTACTGGCCATCACGGGCGGCATAGGCATGGGCTCCGGCTTCAATGGCCCGCCAATCATTTCCACTGGCAATCACGACCGCATCGATTCCGTTCATGATTCCCTTATTGTTGGTTGCCGCGCGGTACGGATCAAGGTGGGCAAAGCGGCTTGCCTGAGCAATTTTCGCAGCTGCCGTTGCCCCATCGATCTTTTCCTTTGCTAAACCCACAACCGGAATTTCAACATGGGCCGTAACTAAACATTCCGTTGCATAGTTGGACAAGATGCTCATCAAAATGTCCTGATGCAAAGTTGACCGAATTTCATCAGCAACCGCTTCAAGCATCGTGTTCAGCATATTCGCGCCCATTGCTTCTTGAACATCAACCGCCATATCAAGCGACAGCATATCATCAGCCAAAACCCGGGTTCGGATCCACCGGGCACCGCCCCCGCGTTTCACGATCGATGGATGAGCGTGATTCGCAATTGCTAGAAATTCATCCTGGCGTTGATTGATCGTTTCGACGAGCTGATCCATTGCCGTTACGTTCTCAATCGCAATTTGACCGATCATCAAGCGTGATAATGACTTGGTTTGAAATCCGCCGCCCAACTTAACCAGCCGGGCACCATTACTGGCCGCTGCAACCACTGACGGCTCCTCCGTAACCATCGGCACGACATATTCTTTGCCGTTGATCACGTAGTTCATCGCTAAGCCTTCAGGAAGCTGGTACTGCGTTACAAAATTTTCGATCATCGTATCGCCAAGGGTTGGGTCGACGGCTTGCGTTTCAAGCTGATCGATTTCCTTTTCATCCAGAAACCCGTTTTCTTTCAAAATCGCCAGCCGCTTTTGCCACGGCTTTTGATAGTATTTATTGAAGCACTGCATTCTTTTTACTCCCTGTTCTCAATTCTTTGTTAAACTAATTATATAATATCTTGAAAAAGTTTTCGCGGAGGGCATTATTTTGAAAAAAATTACGCGCCTATTGGTTTCGCTGCTGACTTTAATTGGGATCAGCGGACTCTTTTCACGAATCGAAGCCGCCCCGGTTTTAAAGGTCGGAATTCAAACCGAAGCCACCAATCACAACTCAAGTGCATTTGACCGGCGGCTTGCGCTTCAAATTGGGCAAAAGCTCCACCGAAAGGTTGTAATTCGCCAATACCGGCAGCAATCTCAGCTGGAAGAAGCTGTTGCTGACCACCAACTAGACCTGGCAATGGGCTTTTCAACCCCAAAATTGAAAAACGTTTATCAAACGCAGCCTTACCTGTACATTAAAAATGTGATGCTGAGCACGAAAGCCCGCTCATTGACCGGTCTTCAAAATAAAAAGGTTGGAATTTTGGGCGAAAGCGGACAGGAGGCAATGTTAACGCAACTGCAACTTAAACCGCAAAAGTTTGCGACGGTCGATCAGCTGGTCAACGCCCTTGACCAAAATCAAGTTAAGGCAATTTTATTGAACCAATATCAATATAACCTTTACCTTGATAAGCATCCGGAACGGGAAAAGGCAGCCCAGATCAACAATTCGAGTTTAAAACTACCGCCATTTAAAAAGGTTAGCGATCCGCAAATTTTATCGCAGCAACTGTTTGCCATTACAAACGATGACCAGCTTGCCAAACAAGTTTCACAAGTCATCAACAGCTTGCGGATGAGCGGAACATTGACGAAGTTGTCGGCCAAGTATTATCAATATAATTATGCGTTTAAGTAAAAATGACATTCAGAATTTTCTGAATGCCATTTTTATTATCCAAAATAATCAACGCCGATCGCGTGCCGCACTTCTTCAAGGGTTTGGTTTGCAACCTCGTTGGCGTGTTCGCTGCCTTTTTTCAACATATCGTAAACCGCTGGAATGTCTTTGGCGAATTCTTCCCGTCGTTGCCGAATTGGTCCTAAGACATTTTCAAGGACTTCATTCAGGTAACGTTTGATTTTCACATCGCCCAATCCGCCGTGCTGATATTGGGCTTTCAATTCAGCAACTTTTTCCTTATCATCATCAAAAATGTCAAGGTAGGTAAAGACCATGTTGCCTTCGACTTGCCCTGGATCTTCAACGTGAATGTGATTTGGATCCGTGTACATTGACATGATCTTTTTCCGCAATGTGTCTGCGTCATCTGAAAGATAAATTGCATTGCCTAACGACTTGCTCATCTTAGCATTGCCGTCTAATCCTGGAATTCGTCCTGAACCCTTTGGTGGGAAAACGCCTTTGGGTTCGACTAAAACATCGCCGTAAATTGAGTTGAAACTCCGGACAATTTCCCGCGTTTGTTCAAGCATTGGTTCCTGGTCATCGCCGACTGGCACAAGGCTGGCCTTAAATGCCGTAATATCGGCTGCTTGGCTGACCGGATATGTAAAGAATCCAGCTGGGATCGACCGTTCAAAGTTCTTTTGCTGAATTTCAGCCTTGACGGTTGGGTTCCGTTCCAACCGCGAAACCGTAACTAAATTCAAGTAGTACAGGTTCAATTCTGAAAGGGCTGGAATTTGGGATTGAACAAAAATCGTTGATTTGGATGGATCCAAGCCCACTGCAAGGTAATCCAATGCAACTTCGATCAATGATTTGCGGATTTTTTCCGGATCACGCGCATTATCCGTCAATGCTTGCTGGTCGGCAATCATGATGAACGGCGTGTATTTCCCTGTATTCTGCATTTCAACCCGGTTCTTTAATGAACCAACATAGTGTCCGATGTGAAGTTTGCCGGTTGGACGATCACCGGTTAAAATTACTGGTTTTTCTGCCATGATAAAATTCCTTTCTTTTCCTTGACCATCAAAAAAATCGCCCCATCATTTCTGAATAGGGCGATTTTAACCGTGGTACCACCTAATTTGCAGTTATTCTGCCACTTGTTACCAATATTTAGTTGGAATTTCTGGTCGGTCCCACTTCGAAAATCCTGGTTCCTTTCAGCGCTTGAAACCTCTCTGTTATTGGATTTTCTACTTCAACCCGGTCATTGAAATTGTTACTTTCATTTTAAACGTTATTCAAATCCCTGTAAAGCGTCTAAATCATTAATCCTAACGTGTAGTGAATGATCATCGTAATGATCCCGACGATCAAGTTCCGCTTAATCGCCACTTTAACCAATCCGTTTCCAAGCTTGGCACTTAGATAACCGGTCAATGAAACGGAAACGCAAACGGCCAAGATCGTGATCGGCCACATCCATTTTACCGGACTAAAAGTCATCGCCGCTAACGGGAAGATTCCGCCAAGTGAAGCGGAAATTAATGACGAAAAAGCTGCATTCCACGGGTTCATGTACTCATTCAAAATCAATCCGTGCTTAACATCGACCACCGTTTCAAGCGGCTTTTTATTCAGCAAGTCTTCCGCAATGTCTTCGGCCGTTTCTTCGGAAACCCCTTTTTCCATGTAGTATTTCCGAACTGCGGCTAATTCACCTTCGCGGTCCTTTTTTAAAAGAGCCTGTTCTTCCTTAACCGTTACCTGTTCCATGTCGCGTTGGGTACTTACCGAAGCGTATTCGCCCGAAGCCATTGAAAAGGCACAGGCAAGCAAATCAGACAAGCCGGCAATAAAAATCGTAAACCGGTTCGACGTTGCAACCGCCACACTAAAAAGGACCCCGACAACCGTTAAAATTCCGTCGTTTGAGCCTAAAACCCCGGCCCGTAAAACATTCAAGCGTTCACCCATTGCTGAGCGTTGTTCATCTTTTTTCTTCTTTGTCATCGTCTAAGTCCTCCTTTCTAGTGTGCGAATAAATGACCAATTCCATATGTTACTAACATCGTAATGATCCCGGAAATCACATTCCGCACCGTTCCGTGAAGCTTATTAGCGTGATTCAACCAGGCAGCCGCCCAGCCGGTAATTGCCAACGCAATGATCACCGCGATAAACGTTGCGACAATCTTGATCGAATGCGGGAAAAATGAAATTGAGCACAACGGTAAGATCGAACCTAACGGGAATGAGATCATTGATGCGATTGCGGCCGCATACGGGCTGGTAAATTCATCGACGTCAAACCCATACCGTTCACGCACCATTGTTCGCAATGCATCCCGTTCCATCATTTCATGAACGGCCTTTTCAACCAATTCCGGCTTAATGCCCTTCTTCAAATACTTTTGTCTTACAAAATCATATTCACCATCGTAATCATCTTTAAGAGCTTGCTTTTCAGTCACAATCGCTTGCTTTTGCGAATCCTTTTCAGCACTGACCGAAACATATTCGCCCATCGCCATTGAAACCGTTCCGGCTAACATTCCGGCGATCCCGGAAATAAAAATCGCAAAGTTGCTTGTCGCCGCTCCGGCAACCCCGATAACGATTCCGGCAACTGACAAAATTCCATCGTTCGCTCCCATGACCGCTGCCCGTAGAATGTTAATTCGCTGGGCAAGCGACATTTTCTTTTTGGTTTTCAAAATGATCCTTCTCTCAATATTTCAAATTAATTTATATTTTACACAACATAAATTATCAATGTCAATGCAAATTAACACTTTTATTATAGTTGAATTACATAAAAAAATCTCAACCACTAACAAAGTGATTGAGATCTTATCGGTTAATTAATACTTTTATTTTGTTCCTGGGCGTTTCTTCTTTTCAACTTTCTTGCCCATTGACATGTTGTCGTTGTAGCCCCAGAACCATGTTACAAGGAATGAAACGATAATGGCGGCAATGCTTGAAAGCAAGAATGCGTAGAAACTTGTTAATTGGGTTGGATGGGCTGGATTGAAGAATGATGAGAATCCAATCAATGAACCCGTAAAGCCGTACATTGTTCCGTGCATCAAGCCAGTAATCAACCCACCAACGGCTGAACCGATCAAGCCAGAAACGAAAAGTTTCTTGTAACGTAAGTTGATCCCATAAATTGCAGGTTCTGTAACTCCGCAGAAGGCTGAAATGGCAGCTGCAAAGCCAAGTTCTTTCATGTTATCCTTTTTTGATTTGATTGCAACTGCTAAAACAGCAGCTCCTTGAGAAACCATTGTAACTGAAATAATTGCGTTCAAAGCACTTTGATGCGTTTGGGCAATTTGTTGGGCAACCAACGGCACAACGCCCCAGTGCAACCCGAAAATAACCAGTAATTGATAGAAACCACCGATAATCAAACCGCCGATCCAACCTGATGCTTGAACCAACCAGTTAACGAAGTCGGCAATTCCGTTCGCAGCTCCTTGAATAATTGGGCCAGTGATTACTAAGGTGATCGTTGAAACTACTAAAATCGTGATCAACGGATTGAAGATCATTTGCAGGTAACTTGGCAAGTGGTCTTTCAACCAGTCACCAACCTTCTTTGCCAACCATGCAGCAACGATCATCGGGAAAATTGAATACGTGTAGTTCAAGAATTGGAAGTGGAATCCGCCAATGGTAAACATTGTCTTGAAGGCTTTCCCCCAAGTAATGATTTGCGGATAAGTCAAGACACCCCCGATAACAGCGGCAACGATTGGATCACTACCGAGCCGTTTAGCAGCTGAATAACCAACTAAAATCGGCAGGAAGAAGAAGGCGGAGTCCGCCATCGCACTAACCGTCATGTACATCGTACTCTTTACGCTTAAGATCGCACCTAATTGAGGCAAAGTCAACAATGCCAAGATTCCTTTGATGATCCCAGATGCGGCGATAACGCCGATTACCGGACTCATTGACCCGGTAATAAAGCCGATCAAATTACCAAAGGCCCGGCTGATTGGGTTCTTTCCGTCATTTTCTGCCGGTTGAGCAGCGGCTGCGTCTTCATCCAACGGTCCTAATTGCTTCATTACCGCATCAAAAACGTTCATCACTTCATTCCCGATGACAACTTGATACTGGCCTGAAGCCTTCATCACATCGATTACGCCATCGGTATTCTTCAATGCTTCAGTGTCTGCTTTGCTTTCGTCCTTTAAGTAGAACCGCAACCGGGTAATACAGTGGATCAAGTTATTCACGTTTTCCTTCCCGCCAACTAACTTGATGATCGTCGTTGCTAAGGCATCGTAATCCCGTTTGCCCTTTTTCTTTTTGCCGACACCTTTCAAGTGTGCATCAACGGCTGGTTCGCCGGCTTGAATTTCGCCTTCATCTAATGAAAGACTTTCAAGTTTATCAGCTGAGTTCGTTACGATCACCATGATCGTCTTGGCAAGTTTGTGAGCTTCAATTTCTTTTAAGTTCATCGTTGCAATCGGTTGCCCCGCTTTAACCGTTGAACCTTGTTCGCAATGAACCGTAAATGGAGTTCCTTTCAGATTGACCGTATCGATTCCCATGTGGATCAAAATTTCAAGCCCATCCGTAGTTTGAATTCCAATTGCGTGCTTGGTGTCAGCCAACATCATGACCGTTCCGCTAACCGGAGCAACAACTTCGATTTCACCTTCAGCTGATGGTTCAAGGCCGAATCCTTGGCCCATTGTTCCTGCTGAAAAAACTTCATCCTTTGTTTCGCATAATGGTAAGACCTTCCCCGTTGCCGGTGCAAGGATCTCAATATCTGTTCTCTTTGCCATTGCGGCTCCTCCTCAATTTTTTGAAAGCACTTTCTTTTAATTTCTGTCATTATTTTATATCCTGTATAGACAAGTTGTCAACATCTTTTTTAATCGCTTTCAAAATTATTTTAACAACGTTATTATCTTTTCCTAATTTGCCTGACCATACATTCTATGGTTAAATAGAACTTGAACTTAAATCAATGAAAGAAGGGACGTTCATGAGCAAACAAGACATGATTGCCCAGGATCTTGCTGAAAAAATCCATCATGGATTGTATTGTCCGGGAGACTATCTGCCAAGCGAGCATCAGCTTACCGACCTGTACGGAACTTCGCGTGAGACGATCCGCAGTGCCCTTTCCCAGTTAAATGATCTGGGGCTGATCCAAAAGATCAAAGGGAAAGGATCGATCGTCCTTGATTATCAAAAATTCACTTTCCCGGTATCCGGAATTACCAGTTTCCAAGAACTTAATCAAAAACTGGGAATGCATGCGGTCACGACGGTTCTTAAAAACGAACGCCGCAATTCAATTCCGCAATACTTTGTGAACCGGGGCGTTGATGCCAATCAACCTACCATCTATATCGAACGGCTCAGAACGATCGACCATGAACCGGTTGTAATTGACCGTGACTTTTTGCTGACCCCGCCGATTGACGAAATTCCGCAAAAGGTTGCTGAAAATTCGTTATATGATTATATTGAAGGTGAATTGGGACTGGATATTTCCTACGCTTCAAAGGAAATTACCGTTGAAAAGGCCGATGACGAAGTTGCTGCGCAACTGAAACTGACCGGCGATCAACTTGTCGTCGTTGTCCGCAGCTTATCATTTTTAAATGACACGACCCTTTTTCAGTTGACCGAATCTTACCACCGGCCTGACAAATTTAAATTCAGCGACTTTGCCCGGCGACAGAAAATCAAATTAAAATAGAAAGGACTTGTCCCATGAATTTAGGAAAAAAAGTTATTTATCAAATTTATCCGAAATCTTTTTATGATAGTAACGGCGATGGGATTGGAGATTTAAGAGGAATTATCGAAAAAATCCCCTACATTGCTAAACTCAACATTGATATGATCTGGTTCAACCCGTTCTTCGTTTCACCGCAACACGATAACGGCTATGACATCGCTAACTACCGTGAAATCGATCCAAGCTTTGGAACGATGGCGGACTTCGAAGAACTGGTTGCGAAGTTAAAGGAAATCAACGTCGACGTGATGCTGGACATGGTTTTCAATCACTGTTCGACTGACCATGAATGGTTCCAAAAAGCCCTGGCCGGCGATGAAAAGTACATGAGGTACTTCTACATCCGTCCGGCTAAGCCGAATGGCGATCTTCCGACAAACTGGGAATCAAAATTCGGCGGTCCTGCCTGGGCAAAATTCGGTGACACTGATCTGTACTATCTTCACCTGTTTGATCCATCTCAAGCCGATCTTGACTGGCATAATCCAGATGTTCGCCAAGAGGCCGTTGACATCGTCAATTTCTGGCGGGCAAAAGGGGTTAAAGGCTTCCGTTTTGATGTATTGAACGTTACTGGAAAAGATGAAGTTTTAGTCGATTCCGATGGCAACATCGACCACGAAAAAGCCCTCTACACTGATACCCCAGTCGTTAAGGACTACATCAAACAACTCAACCGTGAAAGTTTTGGCCAGGATCCAGATGCCGTAACCGTTGGCGAAATGTCATCCACAACGATCACAAAATCAATTGAATACACGAAACCGGATGACCATGAACTTTCAATGGTCTTTGCCTTCCATCACTTGAAAGTCGACTATGAAAACGGCGAAAAATGGAGCAAAGTTCCGTTTGACTTTATGAAGCTCAAACACATTTTAAACGAGTGGCAAGCTGGAATCGACCGCGGTAACGGCTGGCAGGCCCTTTTCTGGAATAACCACGATCAGCCATGGGCCCTGAACCGGTTCGGCGATCCGATCAACTACCGTGAAAAATCGGCTGAAATGCTCGCAACGTCCATCCACCTGTTGCGCGGAACGCCATATATTTACATGGGTGAAGAACTTGGAATGATCGATCCGCATTACTACTCGATCCACAACTACGTTGACGTCGAAGCGCTGAACGCTTATCAGGAAATGATGGATAGCGGGATGAGTGCTCACGATGCCTTTGAAATCGTGAAGACCAAGGCGCGTGATAATTCACGGGTTCCAATGCATTGGGACGACAGCCAAAATGCCGGCTTTAGCACCGGAAAGCCATGGTTGAAGCCGACTGATCAGGATCGAATCAACGTTCAAGCCGAACTTGATCATGGTGAAATCTTTAATTATTATCAACAGCTGATCAAACTCCGGAAGACGGAAGATTTGATTTCCGACGGTCATTTCAAGGCTGAACTGGAAGACCATCCGCAAGTCTTCGCTTACCGGCGTTACCTTGACGACAGTGATGAGCAGTTATTGGTTCTGAACAACTTCTACGGCTACGAACCATGGGCCGACATTCCAGCTGACCTGCAAAATAAAGAAGTTGAGGTCTTGATCGATAACTACGGCGAACCACGGAAGATGCAATTGAAAGATGCAATCCAGTTACAACCATACCAAGCAATTGCCTTTAAAATTAAATAATTAGATTCAAAAACGGTGTCGCATATTCGTGTGGCACCTTTTTTACTATATTCCTAAATAAAAAATTGAATCTGGATTCTGAACTGTTTCCAAATATTCATCGAAGAATGGCAGATTAAACTTTAATCTTCCCCGAATCTGCGGCGAAATCAAACACCGATCGATCAACCGTTTCCGGTACTGTGCAACGTAAACTTTACTTTTCTGCATTTGATTTACAATTTCCCCAAATTCAGCATTTTTTTGCATTGCAAGCAAAAACTCACAGTCCATATCAGAAAGGCCAAGGAAAATCTTTTGATATGCATTTTCAAACAGGCGATTTTTAAAATCATCCATTACGGCATTTAAATCATCAATTGCTGGGACTTGCCCCTGACATCTTTCAAAAAGCAAATATCCAAGTAACTGAAAAGCATATGAGTATCCCTCAACAGCTTGGGTCATCTTGCTCATGACCGGCATCTCGCCATGAAAAGCCCTGCGGTACTCTTCAAGAATTTGAGCTGAACTTAATTCTCCCAAATAAATCTTTTCAGAGCGTAATAAAAAAGTCAGCTTATCGTCGTTTTGAATGTTAAGAATCAAATCTGGCAACCCCGTCATAATTACAAAAATCGGATAGTCCTGCTGTTTAAGCAAACTGAAATATTGAGCAAAGCTTCGAATAGTGGGCGTATTGATAACTTCATCGACTGCAATTACAACATACTTTCCTTGTTTTTTAACTTTCTTCAGTAAGCTTTCTAACCGCTCCTCATTACTCATCTCAGTTAGTGATGTTTTTACTGAAACTCCAGCCGACACTGAATCAATCGCCCCATGAATTCGGTGAACAGCATTGGCAAGCTTTGAACATAAGGTATCGACCATATCTTCTTTATTGATCAAATTAATTGCATAACAGTTTTTGTCTTCTGCAAATTTCTTCATTACCTTGCTCATAAATGAAGTTTTGCCAGCCCCACGCACGCCAGTTACAAAGAATGAGCGTGCAAAATCGCTATCCTGAATCAATTCAACTAACTTCTCACTTTCACCATCATCAATAAAAAGTTGAGGAACATCCCCAAATGTTGGGTTAAATGGATTACGCATAATTCTCCTTTCATTTTTAAACTCTTTTAAACTTCGATTTTACTTTTAAACTCTTTTAAACTTACAAATTAATTTTAAACTCCTTTAAACTCCAATTCAACTGATAACAAAAAGACTGCGCCATAACGCAGTCTTCTTCGAATTAAAACTATTTACTTTGATTAATCTTTTGCATAATCTTCGCATATTCGCGAACCTTGTTAAAGTCGCTGTTATTTGCCTTCACATAACCTTGTTGTTGGTAAACTTCCTGAATGATCTTGTGACCTTGCTTTGATTTAGCAACCGTTTGGAAAGCATTGATCAATTTCTTTTGGAATGCAGGACTCATATTGCCGCGAACTGAAACCGTATCGTCTGGAATTGCCGGCGTCGTGTAAAGCGGAACAACCTTTTGCATAACATCCGGAGCATCCTTCTTCACAATGTTCCGGGCACCTTGGAAGACAAAGCAGGCATCGGCACTACCATTGTAAACGGCCATAACTCCTTGGTCGTGGCCCTTAACTTGAACAGTTTGAATGTGATCCTTGTAAATGTTGATACCGTGCTTGTAAAGGGCAACTACCGGCCAAATCCAACCAGCCGTTGAAGTTGAAGATTGAACCGCAATCTTCTTTCCGCGTAAATCTTTCAACGACTTAATCCCGCTGCCCTTCCGCACTAAAATCTGAGCATGGAAATCTTTAACCAAGTGGTGAGTCATTTGATCATCCGGTTCCTTGTATGCGTACCGGGTCGATTGTAAGATGACCTTAACGCCGTACTTTTGGTGAGCTAAAACATAACCTTCAGGCGGCAAGAACGCACAGTCGACTTTGCCGGAACCCATTCCTTCGATCATCGTGTCGTCATTGGTTGCAACAACGACCTTGACCGGAATCCCTAATTGCTTGGAAAGCAACTTTCCGAATGGTTGTGCCTTTGATTCCATCGTTTCTGCATTCGATGATGGATCAAACGCAATTACCAACTTCTTTGGCGTATACTCCTTTGAATTCGTGGTTGAAGCATGGACGTTGCCGTCAATTAATAAGACTAACACAATTGCAGCAACTGACATGATTATCTTTTTGATGGATTTTATTAAGAATTACTCCCTTTCTATTTACTATAAAGGAGTATAACACAAAATATTAAGAATGAACTTTAAAATATAGTTCGGATTTTATGTGAATAAAAAATAATCCCCGCAAAAAGCGAGGATTAATTCCATTAATTTTGGCTTTGATATACATCTTGATTTACTGATGCCCAACTCTTTAGCTGACTAGCATCGTTGTTAACTTCATCTTTTTGACCTTGGCTTTGATAGTAGTCTTGCAAAAGATTGTGATAAGATACCGTTCTTGTTGTATAGCCTGCATCCGCTACACATTGGCTCCCATGCGGCTCAACATCTTTGATCGTAACCGTATCTCCATCTTTTTTGTAGTAAATATAACTTGTTGGATCCCCGTTTGCTGATACAAAATCATACCCGGCAACCTCATCACCGCCAACTACTAATTTAGGATTATTTGTTCCGTAATACATCGTCCCGTCTTTTAAATACTCCTTAAACCAGTCAGGATTCTGTAAAAACGCCACCATCGTTCCTAATTGTTGCGGTGTAACCTGCGGATCATTTTCCGCTTGCTTGTTTGGAGTCGTCGTTGACGAGGCGGTTGCAACACCGCTTTCAACTGAATCTGAATCGCTTGTTTGAGTATCTGATTCAGTCTTGCTTTCATTTGCGGTATCCTTCTTTACTTTCTGTTCTGTCTTGGGTGCCGCTGTCTTTTGCGGAACCTTATTCTGATTTCCGCAACCAGCTAAAGTTAATGCCCCAAGGCAGATAATTCCTAAGCTTAAAATTGTTTTTTTCATGAATTATTTCTCCTGTTCTAAAAAAGAACTCCAGCCTTCGCCGAAGTTCCTTCATTTATCCCAAATTAATATCCTAATTCCCTAATCCGCCAGTTAATGACTTAAATGCAATGTCAACGGCTGTGCCGCAAATTGCGCAGAGAATGCCAAGTGCAATTAAGATAATGATGGCAACAAAGACTGCCCCGTAAAGGCGGTCAAGGCGTTGGCTTCCTTGCCGGGTAACGATTACCATTGTCATTCCTAAAACATAAAGGAAGATCGATAAGATCAATACAAGGGCCATCATTGTGTAAGCTGACATCAAGCTGAATAAGAAGAACAAGAGGTTTGTAATCAAAATAACATTTGTGTAGTGCGCAAACCGGTTGATGAAATCAAAGAAGCTTTCCTTTTCTCTGAATACCCAGCAGTTGATGCCGTAAACGGCGCCTAAAACAGCAGCGTCTAAAAGCAACAAGACAATAAAGATTTCAAATGATGTTCCAAATGAATTGAAGTGGATCAAGTTACTATTGTTTTGTTGCTGGCCTAAAAGGGCTGCAAGGCCATTTGAGACGTTGTTTGCTTGTTGATTAAGGTATGCGACTGCCTTTTGAACCATTGTAAAGAATGATGCGCAGAACAAGAAAATTTCAATCGCAATTGAAACTACCCCAAACCACTTTGAAGTTGGAGCTTCAGTGTTGGTTGGATGAGCCCATGAACCAAGCAACCATTTCCAGTAGCTGGCAGCTGTTTGCTTTGCTTGTTCAGTATCGATCGAACGCCGAACTGGTTGTGCTTGAGCAGGTTGTTGTGCCTGTTGTGTTGGTTGTGCTTGAGTAGTTTGTTGCGTATTTTGATTTGCTTGTTGTTGGTTTTGATTTTCAACCGTTCCGTTTGGTTCAAACGTTTCAGTTGTTTGAGCTGATTCGTTGCTTACCGGAACGTTGCGTAAGTCTGCACCGCATTCTGTACAAAAATTCGTATCACTCGACATTTGTGCGCCGCACTTTGGACATTTCTTCATTTTCTTTCACCCTCATTAATTATTATCGTCACCTGAAACGGTGTTGTTTTGAATCATCTTACCCTTACCGATCGTATCAATCATATATGGTTGACCTTCGTCGTTCTTTTCGTAGTTTGGATTCTTTTCAAGGACACAGCCTGAATATTCCATGACTTGAGCAAGTTGACTGCCATCGCTGCGATCAAAGACATACTTAACATCGTAAACGACATCACTCTTACCATCGCCGCCTGGCATGATGCTCTTAACGGTAACATCCGTTGTGTATGAATCGTTGTTATCGTTCTTGTTAAAGCCGTCAAACATTTGTTTAACCTGCTTAAAGTCGCTGTTTCCTTCCTGGTTTTGATACAGGTCAGCGCCTTGATCAGAAGTTGCTGTACTTTGATCAAATGCTGCGGATAACAGTGATTGCGCATCTGATTCAGAAATTACCCCGGCAAATTTCGGTGACAAAGTCTTCGTGTCATCTTCAACCTGGTCATAAACGTTCATCTTCTTGGATGTGACCGTCTTGCCGTTAACGTTGGCTTGAACTTGTAATTCAAGGCCCTTTGTGATTGGGTAATCCTTAAATTCTAATTCGCCGTTGCCATCAAGTTTTCCGACACTCTTGCCATCAAGGAGAACCGTTGCCCCCGCAATGCTCTTAACCTTAAAAGTTGCCGTTGTGATCGTCATTTGTTCGTCATTGCTTTGACCCCAAATGTCATCGGCATCCTGGTTGGTTTGAAGATTCCGGCCGTTAACGTTGGCTTTAACTTGGAATGTGTGCGTTCCAGGGAAATATGGGCCAACATTCTTCGTGTATTCCCCATCGCTTCCGGTTGCTTTTCCAACATTTTTGCCATCGACGTAAACCGTTGATCCGGCATGGTTCGTTTCGACCTTAGCATAGGCTGCTGGAACATTTAATTTGTACTTGGGGAAGAATAACCAGTAGTGGCCGTCTTGAACAAGGGTAATTCCATGCAGACTTGCGCCGCTTTCAACATCTGAAACCAAAGAATTCAAGTCATCTTTGTTGTTTTCAAAGTATTCTTGAAGCGGTTTAACCGTGCTTGAAGTGATCTTCAAGTTCGGATCAGACGTGGTTACGATTCCTGTTGCATCTTTCTTGGTGCTTGACAAATCTTGGGCGATCCGGTCGATCTGATTGGTTTCTGAATAGTAATTATTGCCCCATACAAAGAATGCAATTAAAGCAACAATCACGACCCCGATTCCAATCAACCCTGCCTTTTGTTTCTTTGACATTGGTTTGCGTGGTTTCGGTGCTGGCCGACTGCGCCGTTGCGGCTGAACTTTGGGTTGGGCAGCGGGTTGCTTTACCGTTGATGCTGCTTCAGCAAACTGATAGCCGCATTTCCGACAAAACTTTTCGTTGCCTTGACGTTCAGTTCCACACTTGGGACAAAACTTCTTTGCCATAAAAAAGAACCCCCTAAAATAATTTTGCTAAATATATTCACCTAAGAGTGTACTCTTCATTCCAAATTAAATCAAAAAAAATTCATATTTAGTTCACATTTGCAAATTACTTTTGCTGGTTATTTTCCAATATCCAGTGGTCGGAATTGCGAACTTTCATTGTAACGGTTCCAAGTTGAATCGTTGACGTCCCATCGCCATTATTCGTGATCGTGAAAATTTGCGTTCCGCTGATTCCCACATTCATGGTTTGACCGTTACTCGATGTTCCCATATTTTGCCAAACGGTTGGGCCGTTTTGAGCTGCGGTTGGGAAGTCACCGACTAACTTAAGCGGATTCCCGTTATTCCCCATTACGGTTGCTAAATAATAGCTCTTGGCTGAATCCAACGTCCACGCTTGTTGCGTTGAGCTTGAAGATGCTGCTGAAGCAATTGATGATTCTGCTTGAGCTTGGCTGGAAGCTGAACTTGCAGTTGCCATTGAAGACGAACCACTCTTAGCTGAATTGTGAGCTTGCGGTTTGACCGCCGTTTTTTTCGGTTCATAATCTTTTTTCGGCGCTTGATGTTGATTGCCGCAGCCGGCAAGGGTCAACGCCGTTAATGCACTAACCAAAATTACTGATTTCTTCATGTTAATCACCTAATAAACTTCCTAAATCACTAATTCCTTGTTCAATGTTGCTTGCCGTTGCATCGTTATTAAAGTCTGAAACGAAGTAGTCAAGCTTGAACTTCGGTCCGCCGATAAAGGTCCCCTTTTGCATGTCAACCTTCACCATTGTTGTGTACCTTTGACCTTGTTTTTCACATCCCCAGGCAATTTCATATGAGTTGTTACCTGACTTGGCAACCGCAATGCCGTCATCCTTGTATTGACTTGGATCAACGTCCGAACACTTTTGTTGGATTGCTTCCTGAACGATTTTCTTAAAGCCGTTGTATTGTTGTTCATCCAACGTATCTTCCTTATCATTGCCATAGATTATGCCCGTTGTATTTTGGTTATATTCTGGGACCTTGTTTGCATAGATTTCATAACCGCCCCAACAAACTACCAAAATTCCAACGATTACGGCAATAATAATTAACACTTTCTTCTTGGTTGACATCTTTTTCTTTGGACTTTGCTCCATCATGATCATCCTTTTCTTCCTTTTCAATAAAAAAAGAAGGTCAGAAAACCTCTAAAGGGCAGGTGACCTTCTTCAAATGGGTATAACTAACTGTTAGATATTAGTTGCGTTTCTTGTAAACAACGATTCCAGCAGCAGTTGCAGCGATGATTAAACCACCGGCAACGGCTAAGATTTCTGATGTTTGTTCACCAGTTTGTGGGAAGACTGGAGTGTTGTTCTTTTGAGCTGCTGTGTTGTTTGCTGACTTAGCTTGAGCTTTAACAACTGTGATTGTTTCACCAGCAGCTGTTGTGTTCTCGTTTTGCGTTTCAGCAATGGCATCATTGTTTTGGTTCTTTGCTGAGTTTGATTCGTTTTCGTTAGCGACAGTCTTTGTGCCTTCAACATTAGCATTGTTCTTAACTGTGTTTTGTTGAGCATTTGCGTTTGTGTTTTGTTTGTTTGCAACAGCACCCTGAGCGTTATCGTTTTTAGCGTTGTTGTTATTAGCATTGGCAGTTACATCAGCTTTTTTGTTTGATGAGTTGCTTTGTGTATTTGCATTGTTATTTGCGTTTTGGGCGTTAGCATTATTTGTATTTTGCTTGTTTGTGTTTGAATTATTATTGTTTTGTGTAATAGGTTGGTTGCTTTGTTGTTTACCGCCAATATAATTATCTATTTCTTCTAAAACCTTCGTACCGTCTTGATACAATCCTTGGAATTCATTAGCTGTTTCACCAGTCATTGTCATTGAATCCTGTTTATATGCATCACGATAATTATTCCAATCACCGTTTTTGTTATTTTCATTGTAAACACCTGATAATTGATCTGCCGTTTTGTTTTGCAAATGATCTTTTACAGTTTCAGTGTTTACATTGTTTTCAACTTCGTTTGCAACTGAATTAATATCTTGAGTTTCCAACCAAAACTCGGTATATCCTTTACCATCTTCATTTGTCGAATTTTTAACTTCTTGAATTTTACTTGATAATGTCGCATTATCAGTATTAATATTATCCGCATTTACAACGTTTGTGTTATTTAATGCTGAAACACCTGTAATCCCAAAAGTCATGGCTGCTGCACTAACAGCAACTAATTTAGTAATTTTCTTCATTTGTACTTCACCTTTTTCTTAATTAGTCCTCAGGGAACGATTTTACCCCCCCCCCCACCTGAAAAAAATCAACCTTTATTCATATACATATTTTAAAATTTTTATTTTTAAATCATCACATAATTTCATATGTTGATTTAAGTCTTAATATTGCTATGAAGTTCTGATATTCTACGTAATAAATTTATATTAATTTGATAATATAGGACTAAATACAAACATTATTCAATCTACAAAAAGAAAAATACAAATATATTGTTATCACAAACTGAAATATAATCATACCTAGTCATTTATTTTCTTTAATCCAGAATTTTGCATCAACATTTTTAGATTAAATGTTGCTTTCAAAAAAATGTTTAAGTTTTTAATTCTCATCATTTTTTAATTTAGTCATGATCCTTGACGGGCTTTTCTACCCTGATAACCATCAAATGGAACTATAATTAAAAGCAAATCGGAGGTGGAATGATGAATAAAGTTGAACGGCTTGAAGATTATACCAACGCGGTGATTGCCATCGTAATCACCCTGATGGTTCTTGATATTCACGCCCCGACAGGTCATTTTTTCAGTGACATCCTGCGGGCCAATGATCATTTTTTGACATACATTTACAGTTTTTTATTGATTTCAATGTACTGGGTCAACCATGGCAGATTATTTTCCGGCCTTAAGCATCTCAAAATCACGCCGCAAGTTTCATGGGCCAATAGCATCTTCCTGCTTTTTATCACTTTCCTGCCATTTGCTTCATCTTGGCTTGCACGCAATATCAACCAGCGCGACCCGGAAATGTTTTACGCTGCCATTATGCTGTGCATTGACTTATCGTACTACCTTCTAATGCGGACGCTGATTCACTTTAATCCGCATTTAAATACCCTGCCGCGCTTTAAGGTTTATCATTTTAAACTCCACCTTAACTTGTTAATCAACATTTTAGCGATCTGCTGCGGTTACGTGGTTCCCATTTCAACGATTGCCATCAGTTTGTTGGCAGTTGTGATTTGGGTGATTCCTGATAAAGCATTAAAGTAAAAGAAGCTGTGACTGAAAAGCCACAGCTTCTTTCCTTAAAACGCCTGAATAATCTTTGTAATTCCAATCAAGAACAAATAGAATGCAACTACACCGATCAAGGTATAAATCGATAACATCGGGTTAAACAGCAACACTACGCCTAAAATCAACGTAATGATGTTTAACACGATCAAAATATCAAAGTACGACCGGTTCATTGCCTTAAAGAAGTGGTCGATCACCAGTTGCAAGATCGAATCGAAGATAAACCAAAATGCAAACAGGTAAGCAATAATCCCAAATCCAAAATGAATTCGGAACAGGAAAATGATTCCTAAAATAATATCAACCACGGATGAAATGATCAGCAACGTCATCTTGCTGTTGCTGCCCGTCAGCATTTGAATCGCCCGCCGAAGCCATAACGTGTAAATTCCCTTTGCCAGGGCCCCAATTCCGACAAAGACGGCAATCACGCTGATGGCGGTGCTGGGCGAATTAATGGCGGCTGCGCCTAAAATCACCCATAAAATTCCGATTACCAAACTGAACCAGTCAAATTTTCGTTCTGAATTAATCATCCTTCATTTTCCTCTCACTTTGATACCTTCATTCTAGCACGCTTATCATCAAATTCCTTAATTGAAGGCGGATAAAAAGCTTTCATCAAATGTATCCTGGCCGCGAAAATATTTCTTCCCGAATTCATCGATCAGGCCATGAAAGACCTGGGCTTCGTGAAATGTAAAATCAGCTGGGAGCGTGATTTGCCGGGCAAGGTCTTGATAGTTTTTGCTTGGAACCCCTAAATGCGCAAACAGTTTTTGCGCGTAGTTATCAGCTACAAATGCCGGAACATCGAATACATAGATCAGCAAAACATCCGCCGTTTCGTTCCCAACGCCGCGCAGCTTTAAAAGTTCGCGCCGTAAATTCGCGCCAAAGTGCTGCCGAATTGCCGCATAGTCAAAATTAAAATCATCCAGCCATGCAAAGACTGCCCGAATCGCTTTAGATTTATTCCGGTAAAAGCCGCTGGGGCGAATCAGTGTTTGCAACGCTTGTTCATCGAGATGTAAAATGCGCTGCGGATCAAATGCCGTGGCTTCCTTTAACTGATCAAGTGACTTTTGCGCACTTTCCCAGCTTGTATTTTGAACGAGAATCGCCCCGAGAACGATTTCTGGCTTGGATTCGGCCGGCCAGTTCTGTTCCCCGCAATGGGCAACCATTGTTTGATAAAGTTTCCGAATATCGATCATTTCTTCCTCCGCCTTAATTAAGGTAAATAAAAAAGATACGCCGCAGCGCATCTTTTCATTTCAATCAACTTCAAATTAAAGTTGCTTCTTGTCAACAACTTTCAAGTTTTCGTCTAAATCGTAAACGATTGGTTGACCTGTTGGGATTTCCAAGTTGATGATGTCATCATCTGAAATACCTTCAAGATATTTTGTCAAAGCACGTAATGAGTTACCGTGAGCAGCAACGATTACGTTCTTGCCAGCTAACAAGTCTGGAGCAATGTGGTCTTCCCAGAATGGCATTACACGTTCAAGTGTAACTTTCAAGTTTTCACCGCCAGGGATAACGTTTGGATCCAAGTTTGCGTAACGACGATCTTGAGCAGCTGAGCGAGGATCATCTTCACTTAACATTGGAGGTAAAACGTCATATGAACGACGCCAGATGTGAACTTGTTCTTCACCAAATTTTTCAGCAGCTTCTGCCTTGTTTTGGCCTTGCAAGTCACCATAGTGACGTTCGTTTAAGCGCCATGACTTAACTTCTGGAATCCATAATTGGTCTGATTCTTCCAAAGCGTAGTGCAATGTCATGATGGCACGCTTTAAAACTGATGTGTATGCTTGGTCTAATTGGATGCCGGCATCTTTAAGTTTGCGACCAGCTTCCTTAGCTTCTGCAACCCCATTTTCACTTAAGTTAACGTCTGTCCAACCAGTGAAAAGGTTCTTTAAGTTCCATTCACTTTGTCCGTGACGGATGAATACTAATTTTGACATATTCGTAACCTCTTTCTTGAATTAAGATATTACACTGAATATTTTACACTGAATCATTAAAAATTAATAGTCTCTTTAACAAATTATTCCTGATATGCCCGAACGGCTTGAATTAACTGCTTCGTTGCCTGGTGGACATTGGCCGGCGTCGTCGCTAAGTTAAAGCGGATGTGTCCCTTACCCGCTTCACCGAACCAGTCGCCAAAATCAACGGCCAACTTTGCTTTATCCTGAATGACGGTTTGCAGGTCTTCATTGGCAACAAGCTGTGAAAGATCGATCCACGCAAGATACGTTCCTTCAAGCGGCGAAATCACGGCTTCTGGAAGCTCCTTCTTCAACTCATCACGCACATAATGATAGTTATCCGCAATCGTTTCAAGCAATCCTTCGAGCCATTCGGTGCCATGCCGATATGCGGCTTCACCCGCAACCTGCCCTAACAAACTGCCGCCTGGATTCTTCATCCGTTCCTGATATGCGTCATAGCGCATCATAATTTGCGGATTAGGAATAATTACATGGCTGTTCCACAATGATGCCAAGTTAAAGGTCTTCGACGGTGAATCAACAACAACCAAGTTATCGCGGTAAAAACCGTCCTTAATGTTCAACATTGATGTAAATTGACTGCCATCGATTATTAAATCATGGTGAATTTCATCTGAGATCACTAATACTTGTTCCTGACGGCAAAGTTCCAGGACATCTTCAAGCTCTTGGACTGACCATACGCGTCCGACCGGATTATGCGGATTGCAGAAAATCATCAGCCGGACTTGATTATCGATCATTTTTTGCCGCATATCATCCAGATCAAGTTCGTAATGGCCGTGATTATCGATCAAATTTGAAACAACTAACTTGCGATCATTCTTTTCGACCACATCCATAAACGGAAAATAAACGGGTTGCAAAACCATCACGGCATCCTCGGACTTCGTTAATAACTGAACCAGGTTGCTTAATGATTGCACCACGTTGGGATTAAACCGCACCCATTCCTTGTGCAATTCAATTCCGTACCGTTCCTTTTGCCATGTAAAGTAAGCATCATAGTATGAATCCGGCGTAAACGAATAGCCAAATGCGCCTTCATCGATCCGGGCACGCAACGCTTCCCGGACTGCTTCCGGCGTCTTAAATTCCATATCGGCAACCCACATTGGCAACAGGTCATTTTCACCGAACTTGGCTTGCATGCCGTCCCACTTTACCGAATTCGTATTTTGGCGTTCAACCGCATATTGTTTTACAAAATCTTCCTTATTCATTGCTCTCACCTTTCTTGCGCCGCTGTTGCACTTTCCGATGCAATTTCTGATGCCGGCCCGGATGCGGTTCGATCTCCAACACATTCAATAAGAAAGTGAAAATCGGAATTCCGACGATCAAGCCCCATGTTCCGAAAAGCCGTTCTGAAACAAATAACACAACAAAGGTGTAAAAAATCGGCAGTTCGGTGCGGCTTGACATGAACTTCGGATTCAAAATGTAGGCTTCGATCGCATGAATGACCAACAACATGATCAGGACGTAAACGACATCGCGGAATCCGCCATCCGTATACGCAACAAACGACATTGGGATCGTCGAAACGATGACCCCCGCAACTGGTATCAAGCTTAACACAAAAATCATCACAGCTAAACTGGCAATTTGCGGAACGCCAATGATTGCCAGCCCAATGCACGTCAGAATCGTGTTCACGATCGCAATTAAAAATTGCGCTTCTAACACGACCCCAAATGTGTTGGTAAAGATCTTCGCAAAGTGATAAATGTCTTTGAAAATCCATGAGTACGGTCCTTCCAAGAAACTGCGTGAGAATTTAAACGTCGTATCCTTTTCGACCGTAAAGAAGAAACTCAATAGCAATGACATCACGAACGTAAAGCCCATTGAGCCGGCCTTGCTGATATAGCCAAAAATAACCGTCATTCCGCCTTTCAGCTGCTGGCTAAAGTCGCTGTGCTTGATGTAGGCTGAAACGTACGTTGCGATTTCACCGGCCCCTTCCGGTAAATGCTTGTAAAAATGCAAAATTGAATGAATCATGTTTTCCGACTGAACGATCAACTTTGGAACATAGGTCGTGACTGCCGCCACAAATAACAGGATCAGCAACAGATACACCCCGACCACGATCACCGGTGACGGAATCTTGACCCGCTTTTGAATCCAGTTGATCAACCGGATGATCAAAAATGAAAAAATAAACGTCAACAGAATAATACTGATCATCTTGTGGAATGCAAATAAAATTCCAATCAAAAACAGCAGAATCACAAACCGCCGTAACCGCGTATTATTCAAAAAGCGTTGCCATAAACTCATTAATTCTTTTCCCTTTCCATCTGTTAGTTCACAATAATTTAATTATACATTAAAGGTGTAATGAAACCACGCTTTATCCCTGGCTCATTACACCTTTCACTTAAATATTCAATAGTTCAGCGGGCTTTTCTAAAAGAAAGTCCGGATTTTCGGCTTTTAATAACTGCGCGTCAAACGTATCCCACAAGCAGCCGCATGTTTTCACGCCGGCGGCCTTGCCCATTTGAAGGTCATACTTGGCATCGCCGATCATCACCGATTCATTCTTATCCAGATGATACTTTTCAATCACCATCAAAACCCCATCCGGAGCCGGCTTATAATGATCAACCTGATCAGACCCGATCAGATCATCGAACAAATCCGCAATTCCAAGCGCCTTCAAATTTCGTTTGAGCGAGGCCGAAGCCTTGCTTGAAACGATGAAGAGCTTCTTGCCGGCATTCTTCAGTGCAGTCAGTGTGTCCTTCATCTGCGGGAACAAGGTCGTTGTTTCCTGTTCGATCTCGCCATAGTGCCGGCGGAAGCTATCATACATTGCTTCGAATTGCTCAGCTGAATAATGCTTGCCCTGTTTTTCAACTAATTCCGGAATAAAGGTTTCGATCGGAACTCCCATGTAATACCGTACCGTTTCGGCTGAGGGAACTTTAAGATCAAAGTCCTTAAAGCATGCCTGGGTCGCAAGGGCAGCCGCGTCACCAGAGTCCGCAATCGTTCCGTCAAAGTCAAATAAGAAATTCTGCATTTTAATTTACTCCATTAATCTTCATTTTTGATCCGGTCATAGGTAAATGAGAACCGGTATGTTTGCTTGCTATACCGCGGCAAAACAATATCGCCAAAATTATCTTGGTGAATTGCATCCGGCAACATTTGACATTCAAGCGCGATTCCTTCGTTCTTGTTAGCTGGTTCGCCATGATCGCGGCTGAATGACATGTTTTGGTCCGCAATTTCTTCCGGAGTATAAACCACTAACCCATTCCGGTCGGAGTTGACCGTGATCTGGCGGCCGCTTTCCCGGTCACGTAAAACTGCAACTGGTTTCGTTCCTTGACCAGGACCGTTTACAACATATGCCGTATCAAGGCCATGGACCTTGCCGACTGCTAAAGCAACGTTGCTGAAATCGCGAAAGTCATATGGTGTATTTGCAACAGGAACAACTTCGCCGGTTGGAATCATTTGATCATTGACATCCAAAATTCCGGTACTGTTGATCTGCATTTCATGCGTTGTTAAATCGCGCCGATCGCTTAAGTTGAAGTATGCGTGGCATGTTGGATTGAAGAGCGTATCTTCCTTGCCGTTCATTGCACTGTATGCGATCGTTACCCGGTTATTGTTGTTCAACGTATAAATGATCGTTGCCAAGATATTGCCTGGAAAGCCGTCCATTTCTTCATCGATCTTCCGTTGAAAAATAACGCTGATCCCATTTTTCGAAATTGAAGTTGAATAATTCCAGTTCAACGTTGAAAAACCGTTTGGACCGCCGTGCAATGTATTGCCATTTTCATTTGCCGGTAATTGATAATGCTTACCGTTCAAATCATATGAAGCGCCCTTGATTCGGCCAGCGACCCGACCGATCGACTTGCAAATATTTTGATTATTTGAATAATAGCCGTCAATTCCGTCAAAACTCAGCAAAAGATTCTTCTTCGTCCCATCGTCTTCCGGAACCGCAAAGCGATGCCAAATTGCGCCCATCGTCAGACATGACACTTCAACCCCATTGTCATTAACTAACGTAATTTCCGTAACCTTTTCATTCTGATAACGTCCAAATGTATGTTGTAAAATGTCCATTTTTTTGATCTCCTGTAATTAAGTAGTATCGTTCTACGCTTTCATTATCTCATATCTCTAATTAGAGTAAAGCGTTATCATTCATTATTTTAAATTAAAAAACGTGAAATGGAATTCAAACCATTTCACGTCTAAAATCACTTCTAATTAGTCTTTATCATCAAAGCCATTTGGATGCTTTGAGTGCCATGCCCATGCAGTTTCAATCAAACTGTGAACATCATCATATTTTGGTTCCCAGCCTAAGATCTTGCGGGCCTTGTCTGAAGCAGCAACCAATGAGTCTGGGTCTCCGCCACGCCGGCCGGCAATTTCTGCAGGAATTTCTTTTCCTGTAACTTCACGTGCAGCCTTCAACATTTCTAAGTTTGAGAATCCAGTTGATGAACCCAAGTTGAATGCATCTGATGGATTGCCATCACGCAAGTAGTTCATTGCTAAGATGTGAGCGTCGGCCAAATCGTATGGGTGAACATAATCCCGGATGTTTGTTCCATCTGGAGTATTGTAGTCGTCACCGTAGATTTGAAGCTTGTCGCGCTTGCCTTGAGCAACTTGTAAAATAATTGGAACTAAGTGGGTTTCTGGACCGTGGTCTTCACCAATTGAGCCATCTGGCTTTGCACCCGCAACGTTGAAGTAACGTAATGCGACCCACTTGATGCCGTATGCTTCGTCAGCCCACTTCATGATCTTTTCCATCATTAATTTACTTTCACCGTAAGGGTTGATTGGGTTTTGTGGGTCTGTTTCCTTGATTGGCATGTGATCTGGAATACCATATGTTGCAGCTGATGATGAGAAGACTAAGTTCTTTACACCAACTTCTTTCATAACTTCAAGAAGCTTGATCAAGCCTGTAATGTTGTTATCAAAATACTTCAAAGGTTTGTGCATTGATTCGCCAACCAATGAGTATGCAGCAAAGTGAATTACCGTATCGATATCAGGGTTTTCCTTGAATACCTTCCGCATAAAGTCTTTGTCTGCAATATCGCCTTCATAGAATTTTGCTTTGTCGCTAACAGCTGCACGGTGTCCTGTGCATAAGTTATCAACGACAACTGTATCTTCGCCATTTTCAATTAAACGGTCGACCATATGTGAACCGATGTATCCGGCTCCACCTACAACTAATACTGATGCCATAATATCCTCCTATTAGAGTTGATCTCTAACATTCTTATGTAATTAAAAACTTATTTCTTCATTGAAATAAATTTTCCTAAAAAGGATTATACACTTTTTACATTTTTCATGCATTAATTTGCCTTTATAGATTTCACTTGTCATCTTTGCGGCCATGTGCTTAACTGGTAATAGCACTATACAAGAGGAGTTTAACCATGGCTGAATTGATTTACCAGCAAATTATCACCGATTTAAAAAAGAAAATCTTTAATAATGAATTTCCAGACATGAAATTGCCTGATGAACGCAGCCTTGCTGAAAAATACGATGTAAGCCGCAGCTCGATCAAACGGGCGCTCAGCCGGATGGCCAGTGACGGCATCATCTTCAAGAAACGCGGGTCCGGAACATTCATCAATCCGCTTTATTTAAAAAATGAATCTGTTTTTAATTACGGCTCCGGTAAAAACCTTGGAATTTCAGACAACTTCCAATTAAACGGTGAAAAGCCCAGCGTCAAAGTTTTAAGTTTCGACGTTGTGCGTCCCGCTGCTGAACTCCAACGCGACCTCTTCCTTGAAAGCGAAGACTTTGTATACCAGATCAAGCGGTTGCGGTTCTTTGACGATCAGCCATTTATGATTGAAACCGGCTTTATTCCGATCAAGCTGCTTCCGAAATTGAGCAGCAGCATTCTCGAAAAATCGATTTTCGACTATGTTCACCGTGAATTAAAACAATCCGTTTCAAAATCATTCATGTCGGTTTTTGCCGAACCGTCAACCCAGCAAGATCAAGAACTGCTGAAGCTTGATCCAACCCAACCAGTCGGCGTCATGGAAGGCATCTTCTTCCTTGATAACGGAACGCCGTTTGAGTTTTCAAGCATGCGGCTGCATTATGAATATATGAAATTCAATTCATTTGTAAGTATTCAATAAAAAGGTGTGACAAAACGTCCAAAACGAGCGTGGTGGAAGCAACAAAGCGAACGAATCGCACCAGCATAGATTCGGAGGTTTGCGCATTAGCTTCGCGTCACCACACAGCTCGTTTGTTTTGGAACCCGATAAATAAAGAAGAAGGTTGCGCCCGCAACCTTCCTTATTTATTCTCCTAATTGATCGCCATTTATAATTGAATTTTTAACGATCACATAATCAACTTTCCGAAGATCCGTTAACTTTCGGCCGCCAGCATATGAAATTGACGACTGCAGATCTTCCTGCATGGCTTGCAACGTGTCACTGATCTTGCCGCGATACGGAACCAATAACTGTTTACCTTCAATGTTATGCACATCATTTTTTTGAACGGCTGAGGCTGAACCCCAATATTTTTTATACTTTTGACCGTCGATCGTTACGATTTCACCCGGCGATTCCAAATGACCGGCAAACATTGATCCGATCATCACCATCGAAGCGCCAAACCGAATCGACTTCGCAATGTCGCCATTGTACCGCACGCCGCCATCCGCAACGATTGGACAATGAGCAACCGCACTGCATGCTTGGATCGCGGCTAATTGCCAACCACCCGTTCCAAATCCAGTTTTCAATTTGGTAATGCAAGCCTTTCCCGGCCCGATTCCAACCTTCGTGGCATCAGCACCGGCACTTTCCAAGTCGATCACTGCCTGCGGCGTCGCAATGTTACCCACGATCACAAAACTTTCCGGTAATTGCTTCTTGATATAATCGATCATTTTCATTACATAATCGGAATGCCCATGCGCAACATCGATCGTGATATACTCTGGAACTTCATGCATTTCCTTTAATTGATCAACTAATTGATATTCACGATCTTTGATTCCAATTGAGATCGATGCGTATTGGTCTTGCTGGTGCATCCGTTGCACGAACGCCGCCCGCGTTTGCGGTTCAAACCGATGCATCACATAAAAGTACCCGTTTTGAGCCAACCATAAAGCAAGATCTTCATCGATCACGCTTGCCATGTTTGCCGGAACGACCGGTAACTTGAACGTCCGGGGACCGAATTTAATTCGGGTATCCGCCTCTTTCCGGCTTTTTAAAATACATTTGTTTGGAATTAATTGCACATCTTCATAATCAAAGGTTTCCATTTTCGCTTTCCCCTTTAAAATTCTTAAAATGACCATTGATTATTTTATAGAAACTTCCCGTGATTTTCAAGAACAAAATCAGTTTTTGTTCATTAAATTGTTCACCATTATTTGACAATTCAAAATAATCGTTCATAATAAAGTTAACATTTAAATTAACTTTTTGCTTATATAATCGCTATGATATGGTTAGCAAGTTTCTACCCGATACCGTAAAACATCGGACTATAAGCTTTGAGTGTTCGGAGTTCTTTGGAAGCCGTTCATTTTGCATTTGCTTAACCATCAGCATTTTCAAGCAAAAATGAAGGGATTTTTTTATATGGAAGAACTTAAACAACGAATCATCCAAGACGGCGAAGTCCTTGATGGCGACATTTTGAAAGTCAATTCATTTCTGAACCACCAAATCGATCCGCAATTAATGCAACGCATCGGTGAGCAATTCAAACGTCTTTTTGATGACCAACCAATCACTAAAATTTTAACGATCGAAGCCTCCGGAATCGCTCCGGCCCTGATGACCGGGTTAGCTTTCAACGTTCCAGTTGTCTTTGCCCGCAAATCCAAAAGTGCAATTCAAGATAACAACAGCTACCACGCTGACGTTTTTTCATACACCAAAAAGGTTACCAATCACATTTTAGTTGACCGCAAATTCATTCGCCCAACTGACCATGTTCTGATCATTGACGATTTTTTGGCAAATGGTGAAGCAGTCAACGGCTTAATTCAAGTATGTGACCAAGCGAAGTGCACCCTTGATGGAATTGGCATCGTGATTGAAAAGGCCTTTCAAAAAAGCGGCCAGCAGCTGCGCAATTCAGGCTACCGGCTTGAATCCCTCGTTCGAATCAAATCACTTGCTGACCAGCACGTCACCTTTATGGAGGATTAATCATGAACCAGTCATCATCTGAAGTTAACCACCGTAAAGCATTTATTTTAGGAATCCAACATTTACTGGCAATGTATTCCGGGGCGGTTGCCGTTCCGTTATTGATTGGAACCGCGTTGCACTTCTCCAGCACTCAAATGACCTATTTGGTTTCAATCGATATTTTCATGTGTGGCCTGGCCACCTTCCTCCAACTTGCCCGCAACCGGTATTTTGGAATCGGCTTGCCCGTCATTTTAGGCTGTGCCATTCAAGCCGTTGAACCGCTTAAAATGATTGGTCATGAATACTCGATTGGAACAATGTACGGCTCGATCATCGTTGTCGGAATTTTCGTTTTCCTGATTGCCGGGCAATTCGCTAAGATTCGCAAACTTTTCCCGCCAGTCGTAACGGGCAGTTTGATCACCGTGATTGGATTGACCCTGATTCCAATTGCCGTTCAAAATCTCGGTGGCGGAACCGTCGCCAGCAAATCTTTCGGATCACTGCCAAATATCGCAGTTGGCGGCATTACCATTTTGATCATCCTCGCAATTCAATTTTGGGGCAAAGGATTTATCCGTTCGATTGCCGTTTTAATCGGCTTGATTGGCGGAACGATCGTTGCCTCATTCATGGGAATGGTTTCCCTGAAGCCCGTTACCCAAGCCGCATGGTTCCACGTTCCCCAACCATTTTACTTCGGCATGCCGCGGTTTGCCCTTTCACCATCATTAACGATGATCATCATCGCTTTAGTTTCAATGGTTGAATCGACCGGGGTTTTCTTTGCTTTAGGAAATCTGCTTGACCGCGACATTCAAAAGGAAGACTTGAAAAAAGGATACCGGGCGGAAGGATTAGCCGTGATCCTGGGCGGAATCTTTAACACTTTCCCGTATACGACCTTTTCTCAAAATGTCGGTTTGCTTGAACTTTCCGGAATTCGGACTAAACGGCCGATTTACTGGGCAGCATGCCTGTTGATGCTGATGGGGCTGCTTCCGAAAATCGGGGCATTAGCAACCATCATTCCAACCCCGGTTTTAGGGGGCGCAATGCTCGTCATGTTCTCAATGATCAGTGTTCAAGGAATTCGCATGCTTTTGAAAGTCGACTTTACCGACGAACGCAACACGTTGATCGTTGCCATTTCGGTTGGTGCTGGATTAGGGGTATCAGTTTATCCCACCATTTTCCAAGCATTGCCGCAATCGCTTCAGCTTTTCCTCGGAAACGGAATCGTAATTGCCAGTGTCTGTGCTGTTGGCTTAAATTTACTTTTGAAACGACCAAAATTCAGAAATCGTGAATAATCAAAAATGGAATCGGAAAAATCCGATTCCATTTTTTAATTTATAAGATCGGCGATAACAGCCGTGAGAAGTACTGCTTGAATTTCCGCCACCGGGATTGCTTTTCAAAGTACTCCGGAGTTAATTCTGTACAGTGTTCCAAATCTTTTTCATAAATTGCCTTCAACTGCCGCGTCAAATCCGCGTCATAGCAAAACGCATTACATTCAAAGTTCAATTCAAAACTCCGAAAATCAAGGTTGGCTGATCCAACCGAAGCAATCGTATCATCGGTAATCATCGTCTTCGCATGCAGGAAACCATTATCATAGCGGTAAACCTTGACCCCATTATTTACCAAGTACTTCGCATAATATTCGGTTGCCCGGTAAACAAATGGGTGGTCCGGCTTGCTTGGAATCATGATTCGAACATCGACTCCTGAAAGTGCCGCAATCACCAATGATTCCAAAACTGAATCATCTGGAATCAAATAAGGAGTTTGAATATACAAGTAGCGTTGCGCAGTTGAAATGATCTTTTGGTACCCGCGCCGAATCGAATGCCGTTCGCTATCCGGACCAGATGAAACGATCTGCATCTTGGTTTTGCCGTTGCCTTCAAATACCGGGAAGTACTTCTTCTCAAACTCAAACCGGCTCTTCGTTGTCCGCCGGCAAGTTGTATTCCAGTCCATCATGAACCGGGCCTGCATTTGAATCGTTACCATTCCATAAACGCGCATGTGGGTGTCGCGCCAGTAGCCGTACTTTTCAAGCCGACCAAGGTACTGATCGCCAATATTAAAGCCGCCAATATACCCTGTTTTACCATCAATAATCACCAGCTTGCGGTGGTCGTGATAGTTTAACCGCGGTGTTGTAATCAGCTGTTTTTCAGAACTTGAAATGAACCCTTGTGCTTCACCGCCCAGCTGTTCTAGCCGTTTGAAAAACTTGTAGTTGGTTCCAATCGAACCCCACATATCATACAGAACCCGAACCTCGACCCCGCGTTCAGCCGCATCCTCCAAGGCGTGCAAAACCTTGTGGCCGATTTTGTCCGCATAAAACGTGTAAAATTCGATGTGAATGCTGTGCTTGGCATTTTGAATATCTTGCAACAGTGAATCAAAGAAAGCTTTTCCGTCATCAAACAACTTGGTTTGATTATTCGTTGTTAAAAACGCCCCTTCCGCTTCAAGGAACAAATGCTCCAATTCACGTTCCTGCTGGGTACTGTTCTTGTCCAGGTCCCGCTTTTGCCACATTTCTTTTTGGCGGCGCGTCAGCGAGTTAATAACCTTTTCCTGTTCTTTTTGGATCGTAAAGATCTTATCGTGCGAAATCTTACGTCCCACAAACAGATACAGCAAAAATCCAAAAATCGGAATAAACACCAGCACCAGTAACCATGCCCACGTCGTTGAAATATCGCGTTTTTCATGGAAAACCGTAATAATTGCAGCCAGTAAGTTAATGATCCAAATAACTCCAATTATAATTCCCAAAGTATGCAAAAAAGTGCCGCTCCTTTCTCGAAAATCATTTACTTTTATTTTACCAAAAGCAAATCATTCGATAAACCGAAGTGGCACTTAATTTTATTGCTTTACCTGTTGATGACCCGTTCCGGCACCCGGAGCTGGATAATCAGAAGTCAAGATATATTTCTGAATCAGGTCAACAATCTGCTGATTTTGCGGCAAATCAGAGTGCTCAGCGTTCACACCCGTTACCGTAATTTCAGTATAATGTTTGACTTGGCCTTGATAAACATATTTTTCCGCTTCCACACTATTCAACGGAACTAACCCGTCCGAGTCGTAGTTTTCGGTTCCCGCAACGGAATAAACCGTCAAATTCTTGGGAATATTTTTCCGTGCCTTAATAAAGTCAGACAGCATCTGCGTTTTATATTTAAGATTTGTTTCATCAAAGTTAAATGGCGAACCGATCGTCATTAAACTTGTCATTCGAACATCATAGTTTTTATAGTATTTTTCCAAAAAGGCGGTGTAAACCAAACCACCGTTTGAATGTCCAATCGCCTTATAGTTGTTGAAATAGTATTTTTTCTGCAACGCTTTGAACGCTTCATTGAACATCTTGGCTTGTTTCAAAATATTACTGTACCCGTCATGATTATTTTGAAAGCCGACCACAATGATCGGTTCATTATCACCAGACCGAATCTTGCCATAATATTTGATTTTTCCATCATTGAATACTTTGACCTTTAATAAACTGTGATTCTGGTGATCAGTTTGATTCAACAGCTTGACCATATCATCAAACCGGTTGACCGTTGCCGAACTTCCAGGAATCATGATCACCGGTGAAAGCTTCGAGTTTTGCCAATGGGCAAGCTCATCAATGTTATTCCGGGTCCAAAAATACGACGGAATCGCCATCGCCAACATGATGATCCCCGCAACTAGTAAGAAAATCCCACTGCGTTTCTTATGTGCATCCATCTTCTTCACTTCCTTATTACCGCATTCTTAACCGTTGCCGTTCCTTGATTTGCATTTCATTGCGGACTTGTTCTGACAACTTAACGAATGGAATGTAGATCAATACATCAAGCGTCATAATCAATATTCCGACTAGAAGCGCCATGAAGTTTCCGCCCGTTCCAATAAACGCCGACAGAACTCCTGGAGTATCAAGCGGTGACGGATAAGTTACTGGCGGCATAATTTGGAAATGAATCGCAAACGCCGCAATCAGCATGTTAACTACCGGGGTTGCCACAAACGGGATCAAGAAAATCGGATTAAATAAGACCGGGATTCCTAACAAAATCGGTTGGTTAGCATTAAATAACGTTGGGAACACTGCCCACCGTGCAACCTGGTGGTACCGGCTCGTCCGGGCAACAATGATGATGGCGACCACAAGCGCTAACGTTGAACCAACTCCGCCAAACGTTCCAAAGCTGTGATACAGCGTTGTTTGCGTATACTTATACGGAACGTTCCACGGACTATGATGTTTCAAGGCATACGTTAGGTCCGCAACTGCGGCCGGATCATCATTAAAACTTGCTTGGTTGTACGGGCCGCTTAATCCCAGCCATGCCAAGAAACTTGACCACGCCCCTAAAATCAAAGTCATCACTAAGCCATGCTTTTTCGATGACAATGCTTGGTAGTAGTTGGAGATTCCCGCTGGAATTTGGTATTTGTAAATTTGAATGATCAACTGGTTAATAATGATCGCTGCTCCAAGGGTGATCATGACCGGAATAATCGTCCGGTAAGCCCGTGAAAACGAATCTGAGCGAATCGAAATTGGTTTCCGGTTAAAGATTCGGAAAATCTGTCCCGTGATAAAACCAATCAGGATTCCAATCAAGATCCCCTGAATTCCCATCAAGTTATTGTTAACGTTGAATTGCAGGAATGTCTTCGGTCCGTATTGCCGCTGAACTGGGCGCAACGCAATGATCAAGAATGCCAGCATGCCCGTCATCCCGGTCATTTCAGTATTTTTATGATATAGCCGCGCCGTATGGGCCCCGGCCTGGTATGCAGCCAGAACCGCCAAAATTTTGACCGTCATCATACTGAAGGCTGCAAACATTGACCGAATCCGCGCAACGTGCGGCAACCATTGGGTAATATAAAAGATGTTGCCGATAAACCCTGTCCGCGACAAGATTGAAACGTTGAACACCGATGCAATACTGCCTAAAACCGCAAACGGAAAAAGCATCAGCATCGTTCGCCGCATTACTAAAATAAATGGGAGCTGATACAGTTTAACGATCAACTTGTATCCTTTCTCTGATAACTTCATTTCACTTACCTGATTTCTATAGTATCTCTGTTGGTCATTATACAATGAAAAAGCCCTTGAACCTACTAAATGCATTGAATCTTCAGTAAATTCAAGGGTTATTCATTCAATATTCATTTTTCCTTTTCATTGCGCATTTGCCGCTTGATCGCTGCTTTAAGCATAAATGGTGCTGCAAAGGTCGTCAGGATGATTACGAAAATTACTCCCGAGTAATACTCTGAGCTCAATAAATGAGCTTCATACCCGATCTGAGCGATGATCAACGCCATTTCACCCCGCGAAACCATTCCTGATCCAATAATATTCATTGAATCGTAATTCATTCCTAAAACCTTTGCTCCCAGGCCGCAGCCAAGCCACTTGGTGATCAATGCTAAAATCGTTAACGAAACGATAAAAATCAAGTCGTCAAAAAAGCCCTTGAACGTCATATTCAAGCCAATGCTAACAAAGAACATCGGAATAAAGACCGCATAGCCGATCGGTTCGATGTTGGAATCAACTTCCTGCTTATATGGGGTTTGGGCAATCGCAACCCCTGCAAAAAACGCCCCAACAACATCGCTTAAGCCTACCTGTTCAGCAAGCCATGCCATCCCTAAGCACAAGACGATCGACATTAACGTCACTGATGAAGCAACTTTTAAGTGCTCACCCAGCCGCATCATCTTCGGTGCGATCCATTCAAACAGGAAGAAAATCACGACAAAATAAAGGGCATCCAATAAGAAACTCATCCAAAGGTTGCTTGAGTGATGGCCACCCTGTGCTTTGGCAACGTTGCTAAACATGCTTACCAGCACGCTTAAAATGATCACCGAAATAATATCATCGATCACGGCCGCTCCAAGAATCGTCGTTCCTTCCTTGGATTTTAGCCGTTTCAATTCCTTCAAGACTTCAACTGAGATACTGACCGAAGTTGCCGAAAAGGTTACTCCCAGAAAAATCGCCTGTTCAAACGAAAAGTGAAATAACTTTCCGAAAAAGTAAATCAGCACCACGGGAAAAACAACACCGCTGAAAGCAACCGCCAGTGCCGGTTTAAAATACTTTTTCAGCATTCCAAGGTCACTTTCAAGCCCTGCGATAAACATCAAAATGATGACGCCAATCTCAGAAAAAGTATGCATAAACGCGTTGTTATGTACCCATCCTAAAACGGCCGGACCAATCAAAATTCCAACCAGCAACTGCCCAATGACAGCCGGAATTCCAATTCGCCGGCTAAAGTGACCTGCCAATGAAGTTGTGATCAATACCAAACATAATGTTCCTAAAAATTCCACGATCAAATTCCTTTCTCGACTCGCATCGATTGCCTATAAAAAAAGAGTTTGCCTAAGGTTGACAAACTCCACTCCGAACAAATATTTCAATTACTATCTTACCATGCCCCACTTTTTTTGTCATGTAATCTCCAATCTTGATATACTTAAACTAACCTTTAATGGGAGGAATTTTGAATGAAAATTAATCAGTTTGCACATCTTAAAGTTGATCATCAGCAAAAAATTAATGAACTTCAAAAAATTAATTTTTTAGACGCTGATGCATGCACACTGCCATTAAATGACCTTTACCTTCATTTCCTACGGTGTGCGTTGATCGAAGCTCAAAGTTCAAGTACATTTGATCAAAAATTACACGCATTGCTCGCAACCTCTGATCAAGACTTAAAGGATTATCTTGATCATCAACAATTGACGCTTGAAGTCTTCTACACGGTTGCAATGCAACTATTAGGCTTTGAAGTTAATGATGACTTTGAAATCGATCATCTATTTGAAAAAATGGATGACCTGCACCTTTTCCACCACGATCAGTTAACCAATGCAGCCGACTTGATCGATGCTTGGTATGATTTGCTTTGTACTCACGGCAAAGGCGGCCGAACCTACCTTGATTTGTTAGCTGCCAAGGGCTACTTTAAACCATTCTGGAATTTGCCGGTTGAGCAAAAGCCGCTGATTTTCAACGGAAAAACGCAACCGGTATTTGACACTTCTAAATTGATTCGGGAAGTCGTTTACGTTGAATCATCCTTGGACACTGATCATGACGGCAAACGCGATCTGCTGAAAGCCGAAATCATTCGGCCTGCCGAAACCAACGATGGTTTAAAAGTTCCGGCGCTTTATACTGCCAGTCCTTATAATCAAGGAACCAACGATCATGCAGCTGACAAATTAATGCACAACGTTGACGTGCCGCTGAAGCGCAAGCAACCAAACAACAATACATATGAAGACATTGAATTTCATGAACCCGCCGTTGAACTTCCGCCTGCGCGCCAAGTCCAGAGCGAAACGCAAACGGCTGAAGAAACGTTCGGTCACGCCAAAGCCGTTACCTTAAACGACTACTTCCTTGCCCGCGGGTATGCTGCCGTTTATGCAGCCGGAATCGGAACAATGGATTCTGACGGCGAACGGACTTGCGGTTCAAAGGAAGAAACCGAATCGACGATTGCAATCATTGAATGGTTGGCAGGCAACCGGCGGGCATTTACCAATAAAACCGACAACATCGAAATCAAAGCATGGTGGTGTAACGGCTCCGTTGCAATGACCGGGAAATCATACCTCGGGACGCTTGCAACGGCTGCAGCTACAACCGGTGTTGACGGTTTGAAGACCATCATTTCAGAAGCTGCGATCTCAAGTTGGTATGACTACTACCGTGACGGTGGGCTTGTAATTGCTCCCGGCGGCTTTCCAGGTGAAGATGCCGATATTCTTGCTGAAGAATGTTTCAGTCGGCAAAAACAAGCCGGCGATTACCTGAAATGCAAGGACCAATTCAACCGTGATCTTGCCGAAATCACAGCCGGCCAAGACCGGACAACCGGAGACTATAATTCATTTTGGGACGCCCGCAACTATCTTAAAGATGTCGAAAACATTAAGTGCGACGTCGTAATGGTTCACGGATTAAATGACTGGAACGTTAAACCACGAAACGTGTATAACTTGTACCGTGAATTAGATAAACTTCCAGTTGTCAAAAAGCTCTTCCTTCACCAGGGGCAACACATTTATATCAATAATTTTCAGTCAATCGACTTTACTGATATGATGAACCTCTGGCTTGCCAATAAGCTGTACGGGGTTGAAAACCATGCCAATGACCTTCTGCCGGATGTATGCGTTCAGGATAATAGTTGTGAAAGCACCTGGCATTCATTTAATGGTTGGCATACTGCCAAACCAGAAACCCATCAATTTGGATTTGAAAATGAACAGCTCGTTGACCATGCAACTGCACCAGCAGTCGCATCATTTAATGACCAGCTTGAACAAGCTGCCTTTGATCAGTATAAAAAGAACTGGAATCAGTGGCGCGCTGATCTTTTAAGTGATGAAAAAAATGCCCTTAATAACAACCGGTTGATCTTCAAGACGGAAAAGCTGCAACACGACATCTATCTTCAAGGGTGTCCGCACATTAAGTTAGACGTTGCCTCGAGTGTTGATAAGGGGATGCTGAGCTTCATGCTCGTTGACTTCGGAATGGCCAAGCGGCTGGGTGAAGTTCCGGCAACGCTTGACTTGAAGGCCCTTGATGCCGGTTATCAATGGCGCCCTGATGATTTAAAGGAATTCAAACTTGCAAAACCAACCCCGTGGAAAATGATCACGAAAGGACACATCAATCTTCAAAACCGTGAACATCCATGGAAAACGGATGAATTAGTTCCAAAAACGTTCTACCAATTCGAATTGGACCTTCAGCCGATGTTTTATCATTTACTTAAAGGTCATCAACTTGGGCTTGTAATTTACTCAACCGATATGGAAATGACCGTCCGTGGGAATGAGGACATTACTTACTCGCTTCAACTTGAAAACTGTGAACTAAGTGTTGATTATGAAGAATTGAAATAAATTATAATAAATTTAATTACCATTTTTATATAGCATAGCTGAACAAAAAAGGAAACCGTTTATTGGTTTCCTTTTTTTGTTTCCATTACTAACAAAACAATCACATTTATAGCTAACGAGCAGCTCATTCTTTTATAAATTGTGATCTTAATTTCGTTTATTCTAAAATTGATACTTTTTAATAAATTTTCATAAATCTTTCTACTCTAATTGCTTTTATTTTAACCGAGTCTACTTAATTTGTTTATATCGGATACATTTTTGCTCAACTAACCTTTTTCTTCCCAATGAGTTTTAGGAACATTACGATAGATATTTATAATAGCTTATTTTTAATAAGTAATGTGTCGCTAACATTCTTTTCATGTACTAGGAATATATTCTCGAATAATATATATTATCGGATCGCCATATGGTTAGTAGCAATACCATTTTAATATAATTTTATATTGAATTTAAATACAAAAATTCATTAACACAATATCTATCTCCAAAAATTTAAATATATATGTAAATAATATTTACCTTTCTTTTTTGTCCACCTATCAAATGATCATATATACTTAATAAGTGAGGAGGAATTTTTATGTATAGATCTAATAATACTTTACGCAACATTACTTTTGCTGCCATTTTTGCAACAATCGATTATATTTTAGCAATGTTTCAAATTCATATTCCATCATTAATTGGACGTCCTTTTATTGATTTAGGATTCACCTTTGTAGTTATTGGAACTCTTTTCTTAGGATACAAATATGGATTGATATCTGGAATTATCGGATTAGCGCTTTTTGATCTACTAAATGGCTATGCAGCTCATGTTTATCTAACTGTTATGGAAGCTTTTATTGTTGTATCAGCTAGTTGGCTTACATTTAAAGCGACTCATTACTCTACTCATCTTTCAAAAATTATTTTAGTAAGTATTATTAGTGGTCTATCAAAAATGTTATCAGGTTTCTTACGTTATTTAATTGAAGGACTAATTGTTGGAATGCACGGAGACAAATTATTCGCTACAGCATTATTATCTGTACCAGCAAGTATAATTACAGGAATTGCAATGTTTATAACCATTCCGCTGTTTTTTGAAGTTTTAAATCGAGTTATGAGAATCATTAATCATTAATAAGTTTTTAATTTTCTATATAATTAACTTGATCACATATAGATAACAAAGAGACTGTGCTTTTTGTCACGGTCTCTTACTACTATTTATTTGAGTATGTTTCGTGTAATAATGTCTTGTCCAAACCTTCTCTTTGTTGTTCAGCTGTTGTCCGAATGTGGCCGATCTTATCAAGAACAAATAAGATAATCCAAGTTAAGATCATTGCATATGCAGCAACTAAAACAGCACCCATGATTTGGATAAGTAATTGGTGAGCTCCAGCATGAACACCGTTGATTACAGGATCAGCTAAAACCCCGATCAAGATCGTACCGAGCATACCACCCATTCCGTGGACCCCCCATACGTCTAACGCATCATCCCATTTGAATTTGTCTGCTAATTTTACGCAAATGTAGCAAACGATTGCAGCTAATAAGCCAATCAGCATTGCGGCAACTGGAGTTACATATCCAGAAGCAGGTGTAATCGTAGCTAATCCGGCAACTGCCCCAACTAATGGTTCAACAAATGAGAAGTGGTGACCATCGTGGAAGTAGGCAATAATTGTCCAGACGACCATTGCAACGATTGCAGCAACGGCTGTATTTGCAATGATGATTGCTGCTTTGTCATTAGCGCCTAATGTTCCACCGGCGTTAAATCCAAACCAACCAAAGAGAAGCAAACCGGCACCGATTCCAACCAATCCCATGTTTGATGGTTTTTGGTTTTCTTTATCGTGTTCAATTCGTTTTCCTAAATATAAGATTGCAGCCAATCCAGAGAATGCTGAAGAAATGTGAATAACCGTTCCTCCGGCAAAGTCAACGAACCCTAACTTTCGTAAGAATCCACCACCCCAGATCCAGTGGGCAACAGGAAAGTAAACTAAAATCATCCAAATGATCAAGAACTTGATCCATCCGCCGACCGTTAACCGTCCAGCTGTTGCACCTGTCATCAATGGAAGAGTAATAATAGCGAACATTAATTGGTATAAGAAGAAAAGGATAAATGGAATATGCATTCCATACATATGATTAATGTCAAATAATAAATTATGAAACGCAAAAAATTGTGCAGGGTTTCCAATTATCCCGCCAATGTCCTTTCCAAAAACTAAACTAAAACCACCAAATATCCAGAGCACCCCAACGATTCCAATCGAAAGAAATACTTTCAACATAATCGTTAACGAATTCTTCCTTCGCTCAAGTCCTCCATAAAAAAGGGCCAATCCCGGAGTCATTAAAAAAACCAAAATCGTACATAAAAAAACGTACGTAAGATTACCTAAACTCGCATTTAAATTCAAAATATGGGTCAACATAAATTTTCACCTTAAACCTTAATAATTTTTCGGCTTAATTTTAGAACTGTGGTCCCTTCTCTTCAATAAAATACCCATTTATATTACGCAAAGGAACTGTTCATTGAATCCGCGTTTTTTCAATTTAAAACAACAACAATCAGATATAGATTTATAGATGAGAGCGATAAATTTTCTTTTGTTTAACTTTTTTTCACAAAGGGGCCTAAGAACTATGAATATTCAAAAACTACTTAACGACACACTCGATAACTCTGCTGATTCATATAAGAGTGGTCATGTAGCGACTTACATTCCAGCTTTAGGAAAAGTGGATCCTACATTACTTGGAATCACATATTATGATTTAAAAAATAACTTAGTTTACTCTGCAGGAAATGACTGTACCCCATTTGCAATTGAAAGTATTTCTAAAGTTCCAGTATTATTACTTGCCCTTGAAGAAAATGGGCTTAAAAATGTTTTTCAACACGTGGATGAGGAACCCACTGGATTTTCTTTCAATTCAATTTTAAATATGGAAATCAATAAACGACATTATCCGATGAATCCTTTTGTGAATACCGGCGCAATTGTAGTTAATTCCTTGATTTCTGGAAAGAATAGTAAAGAAAGATTTGATCGAATTTTAAATTTCATGAAAAAGATCTGCAATGATCCATATTTAACTTTAAATGAAGAAATTTATCACTCTGAATCACAAACCGGAAATATGAATCGTTCTTTAGCATATTACATGAAAGCCAATAATATGTTTGAAGGCGATGTTGAAGATGTCTTAGATTCATATTTCAAACAATGCTCTGTAAATGTTACAACTAAGGATCTAGCTAACTTAGCAGCTCTATTAGCCAATGGCGGGATCGCACCATGGAATAACCAGCGCATTTTAAGAGAAGAAAATGCTACCGTTGTTAAATCAATTATGGTAACTGCTGGACTATACGATCAATCAGGAGATTTTTCTTCCCATGTTGGGGTTCCTTCTAAAAGCGGGGTTGGAGGTGGATTAATATCTGCGATCCCTCAAAAAGCCGGAATCGGGGTTTTTGGTCCAGCCTTAGATAAGGAAGGAAACAGTGTTGCTGGAATAAAGGCGTTAAACTTTCTTGTTAAGAAATTGAATTTAAATATTTTTGAATAAACTCCAATAAAAAAAGAAGTTACATTTCTGCAACTTCTTTAATGTTTCAAACAATCCCTTTATTTATTCTTTTCTAGATAAACTCCCAATCCAACGATCATTGCAACTCCTAGGCTAACAATTACAATTGAACTTGCTTCACCGGTCTGAGGAAGTTTTTGTTGTGAATTTCCTTTTTGACTAGCTTGTTGTTGGCTTGTTTGAGCTTTCAATGATGTTGAACTATTTTCTCTGCTTTGATTACCTGTTGGTTGAGCACCATTGTTTTGTTGTGCGTTACCACCATTCGTATTTCCTGTTTCAGCAACTGTTCCATTTCCAATGTTGCCTGAATCTTGGTTCTGAGAAGAACCATTTCCTGATGGTCCACCCTCATTATTGTTTCCAGAACCTGGAACCGGAACTTGAACATAGCTTGACTTTATAATCATGCTTGTTGAAAATGCGGGACCTGGAGCTGGCTTTTGACTTGGTGTAGAAGGCCCAATTGAACTTGAATCTTTACTTGGTAACCCATTTCCTGTACTTCCTGAAGAACTATTTGTTCCCGTTCCTCCAGAGATTGAAACAATACTTGATGTATACACAAGTGATGATGTCATACTTTGTGAGCCTTGTGACTTACTTGAGTTGTTTCCGCCACCATTTCCATTTGATGAAACCGTGTTTGAATTTGCACCAATGCTCTTTGAGCTAGCTGTTGATGACGAACTTACAATAATTGACGAGCTCTCTTTACTACTTGAATCAGTCTTTGAAGGTGCGTTTAATTCACTACTATTTGAAATCGTGCTTGAGCTTGATTCCTTACTGCTTGATGAACTCTTGACACTTGAGCTCTTCTTGCTGCTGCTTGAGATCTTGCTTGAGCTTGATTCCTTACTGCTTGACGAACTCTTGATACTTGAACTCTTCTTACTGCTGCTTGAGATCTTGCTTGAACTTGATTCCTTACTGCTTGACGAACTCTTGATACTTGAGCTCTTCTTACTGCTGCTTGAAATCTTGCTTGAGCTTGATTTCTTGCTTGATGAACTCTTGATGCTCGAGCTCTTCTTACTACTACTTGAAACCTTGCTTAAACTTGACTTCCTGCTTGATGAACTCTTGACACTTGAGCTCTTCTTGCTGCTGCTTGAGATCTTGCTTGAGCTTGATTCCTTACTGCTTGACGAACTCTTGATACTTGAACTCTTCTTACTACTGCTTGAAACCTTACTTGAACTTGATTTCTTACTTGATGAGCTCTTTACGCTTGAACTCTTCTTACTGCTACTTGAAATCTTGCTTGAGCTTGACTTCTTTGACGATGAACTACTTGACGAACTTGCAGCTAATGGCGTATCAATTACCCGTGCATTATCAGTAATATCTTTTCCATTAACCGTTACGGTCGTCTTTCCCTTATCATCAATCGTTACACTAATTTTTTCATTATTAATGCTGTATCCTGCTGGAGCCTTAGTTTCTTTTACCGTATATGTTCCAGCTGGTAATCCGCTAAAGCCAACGACCCCTGCAGCGTTTGAGACTGCTGTAAGATTCTTTCCATTTCCAGTAAGTTCAAATGTTGCTCCTGATAAACCAGCCATTTGACCATTTGTGGTTTCGACCTTCTGTAATTTTACCCCATACTTCGGTTGAATTCCGTCCGCAGTTGCCTGCCAACTATTCTTTACAGTTGCCGTTGTTGAGCCGCCGCTTGAACCATCAGGATTGGTCTGCGTAGCTGAATTTGTCCACTGATCATTTTGTTCTGTTGATGAAAGCTTTGATTGGTACGTGATCGTATATGCAACTTGTCGAACGTTGCCCTGGTTACCACTTTGGTCAACCCCCATCAATGCACCGGCGATGTCATATTGGTTTGCAGTAATTGTGAATCCATCGCTTGATTCAGTTATCTTACCTTCAGAGGCTGGATAAGTTTTTTCAGTATATCTGAAGTGGTCAGTTCCCCACTGACCATCTTGATATTGAATAAAGTAGGTGATTTTAATTGATCCTGGGACCAATGTTTGACCATCTTTCAATGTATCCGTAATGGTCGTTGTTCCTGGATCACCTAAAACCCCGTGAACTTGCCAGTTAATATTTCCATTATTGGCAATCCGACCGCTCTTCTTAACTTGACCGGTTGGTGCGATGATGTTTGGTGTTCCACCTCGGCCAACGTTAGGATTTGTATTTGGCTTAATTGTCTGGCTGACATGAATTGATGGTGTTGGAACATTTCCCATATTTGGCCAATTATTGACCTTGGTTGGATTAGTTCCGGCCTTGGCCGCGATTTGACCCGCAAACGTTAATTTTCCTGACGTTAAAATATGGCCATTCATTTTACTATTAAATGTAATTGTCACACCCGTCGTTGAAATATCAGCAGTCGCAATCGTTTGTCCATTTAGCGGGTCACCCGGATCACTTGGGTTATTATACTTAACTGGAATTTGGTGAGGAATTCCTTGAATCCCAGCAGCCGTATCAGTTGCCTGCGGGAAAGTTACGTGAATCGTGTCGCCCGTATGAATGACCTGCGAACTATTCCCAAAGGTCATTGTGAAGTATACCCGTTGTCCAGGTTTAGCCTGCCCAACATTTGTTGAAATTGAATTGACTTCTGAACTTGTAATATCTGCTGCTTGAACTTTTTGAGAATTCGTCATTGGAATAATCAAAGCAAGCGCAGAAATTGCAACCATCAAAAACCGTACAATTCGAGATTTACTCTTTGACATTTTATCGATCCTTTCCTTAAAAATTAGACTAATTTTATAGTTACCAAATCCCCCTTTTGATTTGAATTCACTATAAAACGATCTCCGACTTTCAATCTTATTATCAATCACTATCCAACACAACAAAAACGCATTTTTGTTTAAACATTACTTTAAATATTTGTAAAATATAATTTTTTCTTTAAAAAGATTATCAGTTCTTAACAAAAAAAGGGAATGCGATGTAGGTCGCATTCCCTTTTCTCATCATTAGTCATTAACGTTGCTTAATGTAGAAAACAATTGTTGATCCAACGATCAAAATCACTCCTAAAGCAATCAATGCACTTGCTCCAGCTTCACCGGTTTGTGGTAAGTTGCTGCCATCGCTATTGTTACCATTCCCGTTTTTGCCGCTTTGAGCATTTTGATTATTTACAGTTAATTGATTGTTCTCAACATTGTTGCTGCCTTGAGCAGCTTGGCCACCTTGAGCGTTGTTGCCGTTGTTATTTCCAACAACTGCCACTCCGCCTTGGTTTGCACTGTGATTATTATTGTTATTAATTACAGTTGTATTTTGAACGTTGTGTGTAATTGTTGCCGTGTTAGCTGTTGGTTTATTGTTGCTTTCCTTATTCGGAATTTCACTTTGTGAATATGTGATCACCGTTGTCCCAACAGTTGTTGCTGAACTTCCGTTCACAATTTCCTTTGACCAGCTTGTTACCGGAACGTTCATTGAACTTGATACCAACGTTGGCTTGTTGATCATTGAGCTTCCAAATGAACTTGAACCTGATCCTGTCCGCACTGCTGATGAAACTGAACTTTCAACCATTGTGTTCGTTTCACTGCTTACAGTTACAGGAACTGATTTTTCAGTTGATTTGTCTACGTAACTGATCGTTGATGCCTTTGATGGTACCTTCACGCTTGTTTCAGTATCCTTGCTTGGCTTGTTAGCTGAGCTTGAAACAGTGTTCATTGTTGAACTTGATTCAGTATTGATGTTGCTTGATGATTCAACTGATGATGAACTCTTTACAGGACGGACACCACCACGGTGGCTCTTAGCTGTTGTTGACTCCATTGATGATGAACTTACAACTTCTTTACTGCTTGATTCAACTGATGATTCCTTGCTTGAAGCCTTCATTGAACTCTTCTTGCTTGAAACTTCGCTTGAACTCTTTGCTAAACTCTTGATTGAGCTTGACTTCTTGCTTGAAGCTTTCTTTGATGAAGCCTTGCTTGATGACTTAATCATTGAACTCTTCTTGCTTGATGCTTCACTTGAGCTCTTTGCTGAACTCTTGACTGAGCTTGATTCTTTGCTTGAAGCTTTCTTTGATGAAACCTTGCTTGATGACTTGATCATTGAACTCTTTTTGCTTGAAACTTCGCTTGAACTCTTTGCTAAACTCTTGATTGAGCTTGACTTCTTGCTTGAAGCTTTCTTTGATGAAGCCTTGCTTGATGACTTAATCATTGAACTCTTCTTGCTTGATGCTTCACTTGAGCTCTTTGCTGAACTCTTGATAGAGCTTGATTCTTTGCTTGAAGCTTTCTTTGATGAAACCTTGCTTGATGACTTGATCATTGAACTCTTCTTGCTTGATTCTTTGCTTGAGCTCTTTACTGAACTCTTGATTGAACTTGACTTAACGCTTGAGCTTGAAGCTTTCTTTGATGAAGCCTTACTTGATGACTTGATCATTGAACTCTTCTTGCTTGAAACTTCACTTGAACTCTTTGCTGAACTCTTGATTGAGCTTGACTTCTTGCTTGAACTCTTCAAACTTGAGCTCTTTACAGGACGGTTGCCACCACGGTGACTCTTAGCCGTTGCTGATCTCTTTGATGATGAGTTGCTTGAAGCCTTCACACTTGAGTTCTTCTTACTACTGCTTGAAACCTTGCTTGAGCTTGACTTCTTGCTTGATGCCTTGCTGCTTGATACAACTGATGACTTCTCGCTTGAACTCTTTGCTGAACTCTTAATTAAGTTTGACTTCTTTGATGATGAGCTCTTAATGCTTGAGCTCTTCTTGCTTGATAAGCTCTTTACTGAACTCTTGATCAAGCTTGATTCCTTGCTTAAAGCGCTCTTTGATGAAGCCTTGCTTGATGACTTAATCATTGAACTCTTCTTACTTGAAACTTCACTTGAACTCTTTACTGAACTCTTGATCAAGCTTGATTCTTTGCTTGAAGCTTTCTTTGATGAGGTCTTGCTTGATGACTTAATCATTGAACTCTTCTTACTTGAAACTTCACTTGAACTCTTTACTGAACTCTTGATTGAGCTTGATTCTTTGCTTGAAGCTTTCTTTGATGAGGTCTTGCTTGATGACTTAATCATTGAACTCTTCTTACTTGAAATTTCGCTTGAGCTCTTAATTGAACTTGACTTCTTACTTGAACTCTTCAAAATTGAACTCTTTACAGGACGGTTGCCACCACGGTGACTCTTAGCCGTTGCTGATCTCTTTGATGATGAGTTGCTTGAAGCCTTTACACTTGAACTCTTTGCTGAACTCTTGATTGAGCTTGACTTCTTGCTTGATGAGCTCTTAATACTTGAACTCTTCTTGCTACTGCTTGAGATCTTGCTTGAACTTGATTTCTTACTTGATGAGCTCTTAATACTTGAACTCTTCTTGCTACTTGATGAAATCTTGTTTGAACTTGATTTCTTGCTTGATGAGCTCTTAATACTTGAACTCTTCTTGCTACTTGATGAAATCTTGCTTGAACTTGACTTCTTGCTTGATGAACTCTTTACACTTGTGCTCTTCTTGCTGCTGCTTGAAGAAATCTCACTTGAGCTTGATGATTCCTTACTTGATGAGCTCTTCACACTTGAGCTCTTTTTGCTACTGCTTGAAGAGATCTTGCTTGAGCTTGATGACTTCTTACTTGAACTCTTGATGCTTGAGCTCTTCTTGCTACTTGAAGAGATCTTGCTTGAACTTGATTTCTTACTTGATGAACTCTTAATGTTTGAGCTCTTCTTGCTATTGCTTGAAACCTTGCTTGAGCTTGATGACTTCTTACTTGAACTCTTAATGCTTGAGCTCTTCTTGCTACTGCTTGAAACCTTGCTTGAGCTTGATTTCTTTGATGAGCTCTTTACGCTTGAGCTCTTCTTACTGCTGTTTGAAACCTTGCTTGAACTTAACTTCTTGCTTGATGAGCTCTTTACGCTTGAGCTCTTCTTACTACTTGATGAAACCTTGCTTGAACTTGATTTCTTGCTTGATGAATTCTTTTCGCTTGAGCTCTTCTTGCTGCTGCTTGAAATCTTGCTTGAGCTTGATGACTTCTTGCTTGATGAACTCTTGCTACTCCTAATTGAACTGCTGCTTGATGCAGTTGCAATCGGCGTATCAACAACCTTCGCATCATTTGTAATATTCTTACCGTTAACAGTAACCGTTGTAACTCCGGTATCACTGATTTTTACAGTAATCGTTTCCGGATTAAGCTTGTAACCCTTTGGAGCTTTGATTTCCTTAATCGTGTATGTTCCAGTTGGAAGTCCATTGAAGTTAAAGTATCCAGTTTGATTTGAAACTGCATCCTTCGTAATTCCATTTCCACTGATCTGGAATGTTGCGCCAACCAAACCAACCATCTTTCCATTTTCTTCGCCGACTTTAAGTAAACTTACCCCATATTTAGGCTGTGATCCATTAATTGTTCCTTGCCAGTTGTTCTTTACCGTTGCCGTTGCTGATCCTGATGGTGTTCCATTTGGATTGGTTTGGCTTGCAGTATTTTGCCACTGACTTGCTTGTTCATTTGATGAAACCTTTGTTTGATAGGTGACCGTGTAAGCAACTTTCTTTACTGGATACCAGTCACCGCTTTCATCTACCCCCATTAACGCTCCTGAAATGTTGTATTCATTTGCAGTAATGGTTAATGAATTTCCTGAAACGGTGATCTTTCCTTCTGATGAAGGATAGTTTGCTTGCGAATAAGTCAAATGAGCTGTTCCCCACTGACCATCTTCATATTGAATAAAGTATGTTATTTTAACTGATCCCGGAACAATTTCTTGACCGTCTTTGGCAGTATCTTTAATCGTTGACGTTCCACTATTCGTTAATACGCCGTGAACTTGCCAATTAATGTTTCCGTTATTAGCAATCGTCCCACTCTTCTTAACGGTTCCTTTGGGAGCAACAATATTTGGTGTTCCTCCTTGGTTGCCAGAAGTTGATGGGGTTGAATTTACACTAATTGATGGAGTTGGAATCGAATTTGAATTCGGCCAATTGTTAACTTTAGTCGGTTTTGTCCCGCTCTTCGTCGTAACAACTCCTGTAAATTGTAATTTACCGGAATTTAACACATGACCATTCATTTTGCTATTAAAAGTAATCGTGATTCCGCTGCTTGTGATTTGAGCAGTTGCGACATCTTGACCGTTTAATGGGTCGCCAGGATTACTTGGATCTTCATACTTAATGGCAACGGTGTGGGGAACCCCAGTGATTCCCGCTCCGTCAGCCGTTGCGGTTGGAAACGTAACGTGAATCGTATCTCCTGTATGAATTACCTGCTTACTGTTTCCTAAGGTCATTGTGAAATGAACCTTTTGTCCTGGTGTAGCAGACCCTACATTCGTCGTAATTGAATCAACTTCAGAACTTGTTAGATCTGCTGCATGCAAATTCCCATTTTGAGATGGAATGAACACTAAAAACACCGACGTGATCATTACGACCAATCGAATAAGATTCTTTTTAAATTTTGTCACTTTACTTACCCTTTCTTTATTAATATGTAATCCCCAGATTTCGATATCCGATCTAATCTCTTATCTAACTAATAAATACTATTCGTTTTTACTTTGAATAGCAACATTTCCGCATTATTTAACCGCTAGATTGCTAAGAAATGGTAAATTCAGCAACATTATTTGTTAATTATTAATTTTTAAATCATATTTAATAAGAATATTGTCTTTTTCCTTATATATTGTTAAGATGAATTTTGTAAAATGTTTTACAGAGCGGGAGATTTAAAATTATGAAAAAGGAACTGATTATCGGAACTGTTTTTCTCGGATGTTCCGCAATTTTAGCCGGGTGCGGAACCACTACTCATTCGGCAAAAGCCGTCACTCATCCTCAAACAGTTCGGCAAGATATTCAAAAAAAGCATTCAACTCAACCGCAGGCCCCAAGCTCTGCGGCTAATCAAGATTCGGTAACTAATGATTCATCATCAAGTGCCCAATCAGATGGTTTAAGCTATGATGCACGGCACCTCTCAGTTCAACAACTTGGAACTTTGATTTGTCTTTTAAAGGATCCTGATGAATTTAAAGGGGCTGACAATGGACAACCTGGTGGTCTTTATTACGGTAATGCTCCTCAAGGCTCGGATTATGGCCAGCAATTCTGGGGAATGGACTTTCTCACAACAAATGGTGATCCAACAAGTTGTCTCTACTTTAAGCCCGATGGTCCAAACGTCATCATTAAATACGTTGATGATGACGGAACGACTGGTGGTGTCGCTAATGCACCGGTCAAAACTGAATCGATCTCGATTCAACGATTAGTGAATGATTATTACATTTCACAAGACCAGAAAAATGAAGTTAACGGGTATGCCAATCGAATTCAACCCGAACAAAAATGGCTCGACCGTTTTAATCAAAATTCTTCTTCAACTAATAATAACTAAAAAAGATGTTGCAACCGCAACATCTTTTTCTTATTCTTTCGTAATTTCAATTTCTTTATTTACATCCAAGTGGCCGGCACTTGTTAAGAATGAAGCTCCGGCATGGCCACGCTCATGTTGTGGTAATCCTTCAACACTCGCTGGATTCTTAAGGTCATTTCCACGAATCGCTGCAATCGTAATCGTTGGTGCCTGAATTTGCCGAAGTGACAAATCACCGATATTGGTTGATAAGTTGAAGTCACCGGTCGCCTTAAAGCCGCGAACCCGCACATCGCCTTGGCCAAGCGTGATTTTAGCATCGTTAAAGGTTACATCCCGCATCTTCAATCGACCTTCAGCAAAGGCAGCGGTCATTGAATCTCCACTTTGAAATTCATCAAGTAGAATATCCCCGGTTCGGTTTTCAATTTTGGCATTTCCGAGCAGTGTTTTCTTCATTACTAGGTTTCCGCTTTGAGCCTTCACATCCAAATTGTCGATCGTTGAATCAGCCACTGTTAATGCTCCGCTCCCAACGATCAGACTAATTGTTAACGTTTTAACGTTGTCGATTGCCACGTCGCCCTTAGTCACTTCGGCACTTAACTTTGAAAAGTCTGTTTGCGGAAGTGTAACTTCTAACCGGCTTTTACCGATTGAAAACTTAAAGGCCAATGTCTTTTTCAAAACATTCAAACCATTCTTTTCAGTTATCCGCAACGTGTGCCCTTCCTGCTTCATTTCAAACCGGTCATCATCTTTTTGTTCACCATAATAAATGATGCCTGCGTTTTCTGCTTGACGAATAACCAAGTCTGTTCCGGTCAGATTAATCTCTAATCGGTTAAAGTCCTTCACATCAAAGACATGTGCAAATTGTTTCTTATCAAACACAAATATCACCCTCTCATTGATCATTCCTCTTCTAATATACTATAAGTTTGAGCATTTTCTAAAATTAGTGCTACAATTAAACTAATTTAGAGGAAATTAGGTGAAAAACATGCGTCAAGGAACTCATATTATTACACTTGATAACGGCTATCACATTTGGACTCACACCGAAGGCCAAGGCGACATCAAATTGCTTTGTCTCCACGGCGGCCCTGGCGGTAACCACGAATATTGGGAAAACTTTGGAGAAGAACTGGCTGATCTCGGCGTTGAAGTTACAATGTATGATCAACTTGGTTCATTCTATTCTGACCAACCAGATTACTCAGATCCCAAGATTGCCGAAAAATACCTTACATACAACTACTACCTCGAAGAATTAGAGGAACTTCGGCAAAAACTCAACTATGATAACTTCTACTTAATTGGTCAATCATGGGGCGGTGCTTTAGCAATGATGTACGCTCTTAAATACGGCCAACACTTAAAGGGATTGATCATCTCATCAATGGTCGACAACATTGACGAATACCTTGAACACATCAACGCTCTTCGGGAAAAGACATTAACCCCTGAAGCCGTTGCTTACATGAAAGAATGCGAAGCTAAAAATGGCCTTGATAATGCTCGTTACCAAGGCTACGTTGACGTTTTGAACCGGGAATACGTTGATCGGAAACAACCAATGGCAATTCGCCACTTGATTCCAACAATGGCTACTCCGGTGTACAACGCATTCCAAGGAAACAATGAATTCGTTGTAACTGGAAAATTAAAGGAATGGGATATCCGCGACCGGATGAAAGACATCACAATGCCAACCTTATTGACATTCGGTGAACATGAAACAATGCCATTGAAGTCCGCTGAACGGATGGCACGTGATATTCCGCACGCTCGGTTAGAAACCACTCCTTACGGTGGCCACCACCACATGATCGATAATGCTCCAGTTTACTTCGCACACTTAAAACGATTCTTAAGTGACGTTGAAAACGGAACTTTTAATGATTAAGTTATTGAACAAGATTTAAGAGAGGTTGTGACATAATTGTCACGACCTCTTTGTTATATCCGCATAATCGGGTTCCAAAACAAACGAGCTACTTGGAAGTTCGAAAACCTCCGAATCTATGCTGCGCGATTCGTTCGCTTTTCTGCTTCCACCACGCTCGTTTTTAACGTTTTGTCACACCTTCTCTTTTTTCATCTTTTCCTCTCACAATCAACTTTTAAAATTCAATTCAAAAGTGGTAAACTTGTTATGTTTAATTAGTATTGGAGAGAATTATATATGAAGAAAAAATTATTATCTGGAAGTTTTTGGATGATGATGGGAAGTATCCTTTCACGGGTCCTCGGAATCATCTATTTAATTCCCTGGTTAATGATGATGGGAAGCCTTGAACAGCGCAATGCTGCTCAAGCAATCTTTAATTCAGCGTATACTCCATACGCCCTTTTTCTTGTTTTAAGTCAATCAGGATTTCCATCTTCAATTGCCCGGCAAATTGCGGAATACAATAGTGAAAATAAATTTCGCAACAGTTTACGGGTCTTCAAGTATGGAATGATCGTAATGATTGGAATGGGGTTGATTTCCGGAGTTATTTTCTGGGTCGCTGCTCCTTGGATTGCGGCTACGAGTCCAGTTGTTTCCGTTCAAGCAACAACGGTTACGATTCGGTGCTGCGTTCCTGCGTTGGTGATCTTACCGCCAATGAGTTTGATCCGAGGGTTCTTCCAAGGAAATCAGGACATGCAACCGTATGGAATTTCTCAATTATGGGAACAACTCATGCGGGTCATCTTCATCATCGCAACGACATTCGTGATCATGGAAGTTTTCCACGGAAGTTTCTTAAAGGCTGTCAATTACAGTACATTTGCTGCCTTCGTTGGAGCAGTTTTCAGTTTACTGTACTTGACGTACCACGGATTTAAAAAGCGCAATGAATACAAGGAAATGTACGAGCAAAGTCTACCAGCCGACAATAATCATATTCCGTCAATTTTCAAGGCGATCATCCATGACGCCATTCCGTTCGTTGTTATCGGATCAGCCATTACGATTTTCCAATTTGTTGATCAGATGACTTTCAAAACAATTGCGGTCGGAATGATGGATATGCCGCTGAAAACGGCGCGTGACCTCTTTACTTATTTCTCAGCCAACCCGAATAAGATCACTGCAGTTGTGATTTCATTAACAACGGCCATTTCTGAAACATCTTTGCCGCTGTTAGCTCAAAAGCAAAGTCGTAAGGAAACCGGAACCGTTCTTTCGCAAAACATTGAATTGAACTTAGCATGTTTGATTCCGGCATCAATTTTGCTTTCGATCTTAGCATGGGAAGTCAACGGAATCTTCTTTGATTTCCAAAAGATTGGTGCTCAATTAATGTCATTTGCATTGATCAACAGTATTATTTTGGCCCTTTTCATGAACTTCTTCACTGCCGTTCAATCAATGGGCTATCAACGCTATGCGATTAAGAAATTCGGTGTCGGGGTAATTTTAAAATTGGCCTTGCAGACCCCTGCAATTTACTTTTTCGGCGCATTTGGTCCAACATTGGCAACTTCAATTGCCTTTGGGCTGGTAACCTTAGACGTTTACTTAATGTTGCGGCGCAATTACATTCAAAAAGGGCAACTGCGCTATGCTGGTAAAATTCTTAAGATCAATGTTGTCTTATTGGCGATTACGTTTGTCATCAACAAGTTGATCAAAATCTTCTTCGTTCCAGAATCAAAGGTCACCGCATTCATTTACTGTGCAGTGCTTGCCGGCGGTTTTGGACTTGCATACCTTGCAATTTTGAAGAAAGCTGGATTATTAGGAGTGATCTTTGGAACTGCGGAGGAAAATACTACCCCTACTGAAGATGAAGACATTCTCCTTGAACCAGCAACTGATTATGAAATTCAAAATGACGATCAACCAATTGATCAGTCATTCTCAACGGATTCAAATCACAAATCAGATTCTTCATCAGAAGAACCAATTCCACCACGAAATCAAACGAAGCCTGCTAAAAAGAAGGCTTCTGGCTGGTGGAATAAACCGAAAGGAAAACACTTTTAAACAAAAAATAGTATTGGTGAGAAAATCATCAATACTATTTTTTTACTCGTTTTTCGCTTTTTAACCAAAAAGAGAAGCATTAACTGCATAAATACAGTCAATGCTTCTCTTTAAACGTTCGTCGCCAACTCAATTGACAAAGATTCGTTTCTCATTCAGCTATTCTTCTTTATCTTTTTTCCGTTTTCCGATTCCGAAGAACCCAAACAATCCTGAAAGAGCGAGCAACAATTCGCCGAACAACGAATGATTTGCTGAATCTTCACCGGTTTGCGGCAAAGTATTCTTATTTTCATTTGGTTGCGCAGCTGAATTATTTGACGTCTGCTTTTCAATCATGGTTGATTGTTCCGCAACGCGAACCGTTCCTTCATTAGCTGATGAAGTCTGCTTCGTTGAAACAGCCTTCTTCACCGTTTCAACCTTCGATGATTGTCTTGCTACTGGTTTAGCAGTTTGAACAGGTTTCCTCGATGGTTGAACGTGTTCAGTTGGTTTTTCAACTGATGTCTGCGGTTTCTTAGCTGGTTCACTCGGCTTGTGTTCCGGTGTTGCCGGCTTCTTGTCCGGTTCGCTTGGCTTGTGTTCCGGTGTCGTTGGTTTCTTGTCCGGTTCACTCGGCTTGTGTTCCGGTGTTGCCGGTTTCTTAACTGGTTCACTTGGTTTGTGTTCCGGTGTCGTCGGTTTCTTATCCGGTTCACTTGGCTTGTGTTCTGGTGTTGCCGGCTTCTTGTCCGGTTCACTTGGCTTGTGTTCTGGTGTTGCCGGCTTCTTATCCGGTTCACTTGGCTTGTGTTCCGGTGTTGCCGGCTTCTTGTCCGGTTCACTTGGCTTGTGTTCCGGTGTCGTTGGTTTCTTATCCGGTTCACTCGGCTTGTGTTCCGGTGTTGCCGGTTTATCAGCCGTGTAGACGACATTGACAACTTGATCAGTTGAGTTTACTGAAACGTTGTTTTCAGCTTCAACTGTCTTTTGCGTTGGCGTGTAGCCCTTCACAGTTGGCGATTCAACTGCGTTGTAGCTGTCACTGCCGCTTGGTTGCCAGTTACCGTACGTTACTTGTCCCGTAACTTCGTTGACCATTGCGGTCCGCGTAAACGTGATCGTTTGCGTTACGCTTGGAGCTACTTGCTTGCCGTTGGCATCCACGTAATTGATCGTCCGGGTAACCGTCTTCGTTAAGTCAAGCTTCTTCGGATTATTTTCCGGCGTGTAGTTGCTTGTCTTTTCCGTGAACTTGATCGTGAAGTGTTGCGTTACTCCATCCTCACCAAAGATTTGTCCGTTTGTTGGATAATCATTGCTTACTAATTGGTAACCTTCACTTTCGTACTTATCGATTACTGCTTGTGGATCGTAGCTTGATGTTGAATCGTATGGTCCGGTCAACGTTGTTGTTGATAATACCTTGCCGGTTGTTTCATCAACATACGTTACCATTGCCGTTTCCTTGTTTGCCGTGTAAACAACATTCGTTACGGTGCTGGTTGCCGTTGCTGGAACATTATTAACTGCGCCAACTTGGGTCGTACTTGGCGTGTAACCCTTAACGGCTGGTGATTCAATTGCGTTGTAATCATCGTTACCACTTGGTTGCCAATCAGTATACGTTACTTGTCCCGTAACTTCGTTGGCCGTTGCGTTCCGCGTAAACGTGATTGTTTGCGTTACGCTTGGAGCCATCTGCTTACCATTGGCATCCACGTAATTGATCGTCCGGGTAATCGTCTTCGTTAAGTCAAGGTTCTTCGGATTATTTTCCGGCGTGTAATTATTAATTGTTTCCTTTAAGTGAACAACGTAATGCTTTACAACTCCATTAACATCAAAAGTGATTCCATTTGCTGGATAATTTCCACTGACATACTGGTAACCCTTCTTTTCATAGTTCTTAAGGACTGCGGACTCATCGTAATCAGCCTTAGTTCCAAAATCACCATTTACTGTTACCGTTTGAATTGCTTTTCCTGTTGTATCATCCACATAAGTGATCGTTGCACTTTCTTGATTATCAGAATAGGTAACGACCTGTGTAATATTCGAAGCTGATTCAGCAACATTCTTAAGAGCCTGAATTGCTGCTTTATTTGGCGTATAACCCTTAATCGTCGGTGAAATTACCTTACTGAAAGCGTCATTTGCAGATGCTTTCCACTTCGAATACGTAATTTGACCAGTAACATGATCAAAGGTTGCACTTCGACTGAAGACAATCTGTTGCACAACAGACGGATCAGCTGTCTTTCCGTTTTGGAAACGATAATTGATCGTCCGCGTTACCGTATGCTGAAGATTTAACAACTTATCTGGATTAGTGGTTGCTGTGTCCGTCGTAATCCGGTGCTTCAAATGAATTTCAAAGTGTTGAACTTTTCCAGCTTGGTTAAAGATATTCCCGTTTTGTGGATAATCGTTACTTACAAGTTCGTATCCTTTGCTTTCATAACGCTTGATCGTTTGATCTGGTTGATAATCAGAATCTGTGTCATATGCGCCACTTAATGTTGTCGTCGATAACACCTTTCCTGTTGTATCGTCAATGAAGCTCACCGTTGCTTGTTCTTCATTCGGAATATAAATAACATTTTCAACCATGTTTTGGGTATCAGCATTCACCGTTGCAACCGCTGGAACTACCTTTTCGCTCGGAGTATATCCTGCAATTTCCGGTGATTGAACAGCTGCAAATACAACATCCCGGCTTCTTGCCCATGGACTATAAGTAATTTGTCCAGTGACTTGATCCTTAGTTGCCGTCCGCGTAAATGTTACGCTTTGAACAACTGAATTAGCGGCAGTTTGACCGTTTTGATAACGATAATTAATTGTCCGCGTTACTTCATGGGTCAATCCTGCAACGTTATCCGGATTGTGATCAACAGTGTCAATGGTCGTCTTGTGTTTCATGTGAATTGTGAAACTTTGGACTTTTCCAGCTTGGTCAAAATCAATTCCGCTTGCTGGGAAATCATTACTTACAACTTCATAGCCCTTGGCTTCTAATTGCTTGATTGTAGCTTCCGGACTATATGCTGAAGTTGTTCCAAATGCACCATTAAGGTTAACCTTTGAAATCACCTTATTTGCCGTATCATCAACAAACGTTACCGTTGCTTGTTCTTGATTTGGCGTATACGTTACCGTAACCGTCCGATCAGGAGTTGTATCTGAAACACCATCAACTGCTTGAACAACCGGTTTGTTTGCAGTGTATCCCGTAATCACCGGACTCTTAACTGCATCAAACGAAGTTCCATCGACCGCTTGCCACGGAGTATAGGTAACTGCACCCGTTACGGCATCCTTTTGAGCATCACGGTGGAAGTGTAACGTTAATACTTTGCTTGCTGCCGCTTGTTTACCATTAGCGTAAACATAGTTGATCGTTTCCGTTACCGTTTGATCGAGGTCTAAGCCAGCTGGGTTTTGATCATCTTGATGTTTCAAGTAAATATTGTAATTATTAACCGTTCCGTCTTCACTGAAGCTTGCACCACCTTGTGGATATCCATTCTTCACAAGAACATATCCTTCAGCTTCGTATTTTTGAATCGTTGCGGTTGGTTGATAACTTGAAACTGTTCCATATGCACCACTTAAATCAACAACTTGTAAAGTTTTGCCAGTTGTTTGGTCAATAAACGTTACTGTCGCCTTTTCTTGGTTTGGCGCATAAGTAATCACCTGAACATTATCCTTATCGCCAGGTTGAACTGCGACTGCTGAACTTTGTTTTTGACTAGGAGTATAGCCTGTAATTTCCGGTGATGTAACTTGAGGGAAGTTACTAATTGCCGGTGTCCACGGTGTATAAGTAATTGCTCCCGTTACATTGTTTTTGATTGCATCCCGCGTAAACGTAATCGACGCTTTCTTGGTAGAAGCTGCCTGCTTCCCATCAGTAAATTGATACTTGATCGTTTGAATTACAGTATCCGTTAAATCTAAACTTTGCGGATTATTATTTGGAGTAAACGTTGTCGTTGTTTCCTTCAAATGAATTTGATACGTTTGGACCTTGCCATTTTGATCAAAGACGTTTCCATCTTGTGGATAGTCACTGCTTACAAATTGATAACCGGCTTGTTCATACTTCTTAATTTCATTTTCAGGTTGGTATGAAGAATCGGTTCCGTATGCTCCCGATAAATTATCCGTTGCAATCACCTTACCAGTTGTATCGTCAATGTATTGCACGACTGCTTTTTCTTGGTCAGCAGTATACGTTACCGTTGTCGTTACATTTGGCGATTGACCGGTCAAATGATAAACTGCAGCAACACTCGACTTATCTGGAGTGTAACCGGTGATCTGTGGTGAAACAACCGCTGGGAAACTATCATTACCAGTAGTTTGCCATGCTGAATATCCAATGATCTTGCCAGTTACATTATCCTTTGTTGCAGTTCGCGTAAATGTTACTGTAACTGTCTTCGTTGGCGCAGCCTGCTTCCCATCAGCATAAACATAGTTGATTGTTTCCACAACATTATGCGAAAGATTAAGTCCATCCGGATTTGATGTTGGCGTTTCCGTTGTATATGTGTGCTTTAACGTAATCGTAAAGTGTTGCGCTTGTCCGGCTTCATCAAATTTAACACCCGTTGTCGGATAATTATTGCTTACTAACTGATACCCCGCCTTTTCTAATGCAGCAATTTCACTTGCCGGTGAATAATTCGATGTTGAGTTAAATGCCCCCGTTAAGGTTACATTCTTGATCGTCTTATCCGTTGTTTGGTCAATAAATGTTACCGTTGCACTTTCTTGGTCTGGAGTATACGTAATCGTCTGTGAACTATCAGCACTTGATGCTACTACTCCCGTGATTGCCGTTGATGATGTTGCGCTCGGAGTATAACCCGTAATTGCAGGTGTTGTTACTGAATTAAAGGTCCCAGTTGCAGGTCCCCAATTACTATATGTGATCGTTCCCGTTACATTATCTTTGGTTGCTGTCCGCGTAAATGTCAATTTTTGCGTATTATCTGGCTGAGCTTGACCACCAGTACTGTATACGTAGTGGATCGTGTGTGTCACCGTATTACTCAAATCCAAACCTGCCGGATTATTTGTTGAAGTATATGTCGTTGTTCCATGTTTCAACGTTACCGTATAGGTTGGTGTTACTCCATCTTTGTTAAAGGTAATGCCATTTGCGGGCACCCCATTATTTACAAGCACATATCCCTGTTTTTCATAGTTTTGAATAACTGAGTTTGCATTATAACTTGTTGTTCCGTTATAAACACCATTTACACTCACCGTTTGGAGTGTCTTCCCCGTGGTCTGGTCAACATACTTGATCGTTGCGGTTTCCTTATTTGGAGTATAAGTAATCGTTTGGACATTATCAGCCGCATCACCAGTAACATTATTAATTGCAGTTGATGAAACTGCACTTGGGGTATAACCCGTAATGACCGGCGACTTCACAGCAGGAAAGTCGTCATTTCCAACTGCTTGCCATGCCGAATACGTGATTTTGCCAGTTACTTCGTCTCTAATCGCTGTCCGGTTGAACGTGATTGAAGCCGTTGCATCCGGTGCCGCCTGTTTACCATCACTAAATACATAGTGAATCGTTTGGGTTACCGTATGCTTTAAATCAAGATCATCCGGATTATTCGATGGATCGAAATCTTGGGTTGCTTCTTTCAAATGAACTTGGTAATTCTGAACAACACCATCTTTATTAAAGACTGCCCCATTTGTTGGCCAATTATCACTAACAAGTTGATACCCTTGTTTTTCATATTGATTGATTACAGTTTGCGGATCGTAATTTGAATCCGAATTAAAATTCCCAGTAATCGTATCCGTCTTTAAGGTCTTACCCGTCGTATCATCAATATACGTGATTATTGCCTTTTCCTGGTTTGGTGTATAAACCACCGTTTCTGTATGGGTTTGACCATCAGGAGAAGCACTCATTGAAGGTTCTTCAACAACATTAGCTGTATATCCTGTGATTGATGGTGATTTAACTTCAGGGAACGTTGCGCTGCCGCTTACAAGCTTCCAGGCTGATGCCGTTTGCGTCCCTGTAACATTATCCACCGTTACTGTCCGCTCATACTTCGCCGTTTCCGTATTTGATGGAGCTGCGGTTTGCGTTCCGGCAACAATTTGTCCATTTTGATTCGTTCCATAGACGTAGTTAATTACCCGGGTAGTTGACGTTGAAATCTTTACTCCCTGAGGCAAATTCGTTGAAGCGGGTCCATAAGTTGTCGTCCCGTGCTTGAACGTTACATCAAATGTTAATTGTTTACCATCTTGATTAAATTGAATACCGTTTGTTGGAACCTCATTATTAACCAATACATAACCTTTTGATTCGTATTGTTTAATAAGTGTACTTGGATCATATTTATCTGTTGATCCAAAAGTCCCCGTTAACGAGACCGAGTTAAGTGTCTTCCCAGTCGTTTCATCAATATAATTAACAATTACCTTTTCTTGGTTAGCATTATACGTAATCGTTTGAGTATTACTAATGTCGCTTGCAGTTGCATTAGCTGTTGGCTTTTCCGTAACTGCCGTTGATGAAGCCGCACTTGGGGTGTACCCACTAATCGTTGGTGAAACAACTGCTGGATAACCCGTTACCTGTGATGTCCATGCTCCGTAAGTAACCTGCTTTGTTACATGGTCATAAGTTGCCGTCCGTGTAAAAGTGATCTTCGTTGTCTTGGTCGGTGCTGCCTGCTGACCTTGTTTACCAGTATTTGTTCCATAAACATAATTAATTGTTTGGGTTCCTGTTAAACTTAAACCGCTAATCTTATCAGGATTATTTGTAACTGTATCTGTTGTAATCTGATGTTTGAATGTAATGCGGTAAGTTGGAACATTCCCGGCATTATTAAAATCAATTCCGCCTGCTGGGAAACCATCAGACACAACCTGATAACCTTCGCTAATATATTTCTGAATATTTTCCGCTGGGTTATAACTTGACTTTGTTCCAAATGCCCCTGTAACTGTATCCGTACTTAATACCTTTCCAGTAGTTTGATCATAATATTCGATCTTTGCACTTTCCTGGTTTGGTGTATAAATTACATTCTTCGTAATTGAAGCATCCGTTCCATCGGCATTCGGTGTAATCGTCTGGCTTGCCACAACTGTTGGGTCGGCCGTATAACCTGTGATCGTTGGTGATGTAACAGCTTTTGTTTGTTGTGAAGCCACATTCCATTTACCATTTGATAAAACTTTTCCAGTAACTTCATCAACCGTGTTATCACGAGTAAAGGTAAAGTTTTGCACATTATCAGCCGGTAAATTGATCTTTGAACCATCAGCTGGTGCTTGTCCTAATTCGTAGTGAACCGTATATGTTACATGGGCTGTTTGCGCAACTTGTTTTGTTTGATGGATCAAATAAAACTTAAAGACTTGTGTGCCATCGACGTTAAACCATAATCCTTTTGCCGGAAGAGATGGATGGAAACCAACTGGCTCGTATCCCTGATTGTGATAATCAGTAATTGTACTTGTTGGTGAATAAGTAGCTTCACTTCCATATGCTCCCGTCAAGGTCGTCGTACTTAAAACATTCGTCGAATTGTAATTTGGTGTCGTCGGATCACTTGGATCAAACGCATCAATGTATTCGATCTTAATTGTTTCTTGTTTCGGCGTATACGTAATCGTTTGAACATTATTCTGCGGCGTAGTTGTTGCCGTCGGTGCACTAACCGTTACTGCCGTACTTTCAGCCTTATCAGGGGTATAACCCGTAATCGTTGGCGAAACAACTGCCGGAAAGTCTGAACTACTTGGAGTCCATTCTCCATAGGTAGTTGCACTTGTCACCTTATTCGTTGTAACTGGACGCGTAAAGGTAATCGTTGCCGTATGATCAGCAGCAAGTGGCTTTCCCGTTTGATCAACATAGTGAATCGTTTGGGTAATTGTCTTTGTTTCAGTTGAATTAACAATTTGTTCCTTTAAAACAACTTGATAATTAACAAGCGGACTTGTGCTATCTTTATCAAATGAAATTGGCTTAAAGTTATTGCTTACTAATTCATATCCCCGGCTTTCCAAAGCGGAGATTTCAGCATCAGGTGAGTAACTTGATGACGTTCCATAATCACCTTGAACCGTTACCGTATTGATTGTTTGACCAGTTGTTTGGTCAGTAAAGGTAATCGTTGCCGTTTCCGTATTTGGAATATAGGTAATAACCTGAACATTATCTGGGCTTGAACCATCAACCGTTACCGCCGTACTTTCCGGATGAGAAGTCGAATAGCCATAAATTACGGGTGACTTAACCGCACCGAAAGTATTCGTTGTTTGCGGTTTCCAATCGCCATAAGTTGCTTGGTTGGTTACCTTATCCAATGTCCCCGTCCGCGTAAACGTTAATGAACGCGTTACTGGAGCGGCAGCTTGAGTTCCATTTGAATATTGATACTTAATTGTTTGGGTTACCGTTGATGTTTGAGTCACTGGAACGATCGTATGTGCAAATACAAGGGTGTACTGCTGACTGCCAGTTTCTTCAAATGAAATTCCGTTTTTAGGAAAATCATTTGATACTAACTTATAACCCATTGATTCAAGCGTACTGATTTCAGTCGTTGGCGAGTAACTTGATGACGTTCCATAATCACCGTTCAAGTTGACAACGTTAATATTTTTCCCTGTTGTTTGGTCATAAAATACAATTTCCGCATCGGCTTCAATTGGTGAATAAATAATCGTTTGAACGTTATTTGCGTCAGTTGCTTGAACGTTGTTTACTGCCTGAGTTGCTTTAATATTTGGTTCATAACCGCTAATCGTTGGAGCAGTATATGCCGGAAAATCATCACTGCCCTCCGCCGTCCAAGCAGTATATGTTCCGTCCGCATTCTTCGTCCGCGTAAATGTAATTGTTGTTACTTTTGGTTGAAGCAACTGCGTACCATCATTCTTTAAAAAATAGATGGTTTGGGTAACCGTTGTTTTCGTGTCACTTTGCGGTGTTTGAGTTCCCCCATTATTTGGAGTGTAAACGACCGTAACAACGGAATTATTTGCATTACTGCTGACATTTTCAGCCGCAACGGTTGCAATACTTGGAGTATATCCATTGATCGTTGGCGACTTAACTTCCGTAAAAGTTGAGTTATTGTTTGCTGCCGTCCATGTACCGTAAGTAATTTCATGGGTAACATTATCTTCTGTCGCTGTTCGGGTATACGTAACCGTTTGAACGTCATCGGCATGCGCGGTTGTCCCATCAGCATAGACATAATGAATCGTTCTTTCAATAACCTTGGTTAATCCCTTTGCATCACTTGGTAAAACCGTTGAAGTGTGGGTAAAGTCAACTTCGTAGTTTTGCTTTCCAGTGTTATTGAATACTAATCCCTTTGAAGGAATGTTGTTCCGCGCAACTTTATAACCTTGACTTTCAAGTTGATTGATTACTGATTGGTAGTCAAAGTTAGCCGTCGTTCCATAAGCCCCTTCAAGGACCTTTTGCTGAATGATCCGTTTAGCATCCATATCATAGAATGTAATCGTCATTACATAGTTGTTAGGTGTATACGTAATCGTTTGGACGTTATTCGGCGTATTAGCGGTTACTCCTGTAATCGCCTGTGATGACGTATAACTTGGAGTATAGCCGACGATTTCCGGTGATTGAATCGATGGAAATTCATCTGTTCCAGATACATTCTTCCATGGAGTTTGCGAAATAATTTGTCCAGTAACCTCATCAACCGTTTCCGTTGCTTGGAATGTAATCTGAGCAGTATGGTCCGGTTGCGCTTGCTTTGAAGAGCCGCTATATACATAATGAATCGTTTGGGTAACGTTAGCAGTAACCGTTGCCGACTTCGTCTTATGACTTACATGAATCGTATAAGTTGCTCCATTATTTGAAGTATTAAAAGTCAACGAACTAGGCCAAGTGCTGCTGACAACATTGTAATTAGCTGCATTGGTCAAATTCTTTTGTAAAATGTCATTCGTTGTTTCTGATACTGTTTGTCCAAAACTTCCATTGACTGTAACCGTCTTAATCGTTTGATGAGTTGTATCATCGATAATTTGAACGTTTACCTTCTCTTGAACCGGAGCATACGTATACGTTACCGTTTGCGTTGAATCTGTAACCGTCCCGTTAGCGTTTGATGGTGTATTCGTTAATTGATACCCCGTAAATGTTTTGGCAGTTGTTGTGTAAGTATCACCAACGTATGGCGTAGTTTCAGCCGTTCCTGATGAACTTTCATAACTTGCAGTTCCAGTTCCTAAAATTTTACCATCAGCCGTTTGATAAACAACGTCAACTGGTTTCCCCGCTGACCGACTATGGTCAAAATAAAGCGTTACCGTTACACTTTGGTTCCAGGGATTAATAAAATAGTTAATTTCAACTTGATCAAGGGAATAACCGTTCTTTGAAAGGTAATTTACCCCTGATTCGGTATCTGTTCGAACCTTTGATCCGTTTTCATATGAATAGTAAATTTCACCATTATCCCACCGATCATCAGCCGTAATAACATCGTTGATCGGTTGCCCATCATTATTTTCATATTTGATATACCATTGAGCATCCAAATCATCCATATCGATATTTTGAGCGTCTTCTGGTGATAAAGTGACATCGCCCACATATGTTGAACTAATATCATACAGCTTATTGGTAGCCGCAAAGGTTGCATTTTCATTTTTATCATGGTTCTTTATTACCGGATTGACCTCACTCAACCGTTGGCCATCATTAATGGTCGTTTTGACTGAGGACGGGAATTCCGGATCATTCGATAATGTTCCCTTTTCGCCATCAACAAGCGGGATTGTTGAAGACGTGGAACTAGTCACTGAACTTTGCTTGATTGATAATCGTGAGACCTCAGATGAAAGCGAACTTGGAACCCTGCTTGATGACTTTGAGTTTTCGCCTTGGCTACTTTCCTTTGAACTTAAGGAAATCGAGGTCTTTGAAGATGAAACCGCTGAACTCGGCACACAACTACTTGAACTCTTCAAACTTTGTGAAGAAGCAGCTGTCGAACTTGGCATACGACTACTTGAACTCTTCAGACTTTGTGAAGAGGCAACTGTCGAACTTGCAGCAGAAACTAAACTTGAACTTTGTTGGAGACTACTATTAGGCTTAACTGATGATGAAACCACCGTTGGCGCTGATTTTTCAGTTTCTGATTGGACTTTTACTTTTTCTAATTGCGAACTTGATTGTGTTTGAATAGACGTCTTGCTGCTTTCGCTAACAAGCCGTTGACTAGAAATTTGGGCTGATTCAATTGAAGTTTGAGGCACTTCTTGTGCGTGAGCAATGCCTGCTACTACCCCCCATTCCAATTCCTAATGATAAGAATGTTAAGGACGAAGCGACCCAAAACTTACCTTTTTTATATAGTTTTACTCGGTTGTAACGATCACCGAAATAACTTTTATTTTTCATTTGTATTCCTCTCCTTTAACTCATTAAAACTGCTCAATACTTATATGTAATAATTGTAGCAGCTATTTAAATAAGAACATGAAATCCAGCACGATATTTAAACTTTTTTAATCTCTTTTTACTTATATCTCAATAAGGCATAATTATAATCAAGGTGGGTACAAGTTAAAATAAAAAAACGAACCGATAAAATGAAGTGCCCTACAATTGTTAGACAAAAAACTAATGATTGTGAGGCACTTTTTGTATGGTTAAATATAAACCTGAATTAAAGGCGCAGATTGTTCATGAATATCTTTCAACTGCACAGAGTATCAATGATTTAAGTGAGAAATATCATATTGGAGAAAGTCAAATATCTAGATGGGTTCAAAGATACCGGTTAAATGGTCCTGATGCTCTCAAACCACGGCGGCATAAACGGAATTTTACTGCTGATTTCAAATTAAGTGTGATAAACTATTACCAAACTCACGAGGATTCAATGGCTGAAGTAGCGGC
>NZ_LWUD01000001.1 GCF_001654615.1 Ligilactobacillus aviarius | reverse complement strand
TAGAACAATCCCATTTAGGATTTCCTATATGACTATTATCTCAGGTACCACACAGTACTAAAACAAAGAATTTAATTTTTAAGGAAAATCATCGTGAGATGATTACAAAATATATATTACGAGGGAGAATTGAAAATGACAGACTATCGAATTGAGGCCGATACGCTTGGTGATGTTAAGATTCCGCAAACGGCATTGTGGGGTCCGCAAACTGAACGGAGCCGGCATAACTTTCCAACAGGAGCTTTAATGCCGTTGGACGTGATCAAGGCAATGTTAAACATCAAGAAAGCCGCCGCCTTGGCCAACCTTGAACAGGGAAATATTGAAAAGGAAAAGGCAGATTTGATCGTTAAGGCCGTGGACGCTTTACTGGCCCAAAATGATGCTGAATTACGGCAAGAATTCCCGCTTCACGTTTACCAAACGGGTTCCGGAACACAAACGAACATGAACGTTAATGAAGTCGTAGCGCATAAAGCGGCTCAAATTGACGATTCAGTTGAAATTTTGCCCAACGATGATGTTAACCGCAGTCAAAGTTCAAATGACACGTTCCCAACCGCAATGAATATTGCAGCGCTTGAAAAGGTTAGTGAGCTTGAAAAAGCTGCGCACCACTTGATCACGGTGTTGGACGAAAAGCAACGTGAATTTTGGGACGTTGTTAAAATCGGGCGGACGCACTTACAAGACGCAACCCCGTTAACGTTTGGCCAGGAAGTCAGCGGCTGGAAGAGTATGGTTCAGCATGACGTTGACTACTTATCCGAATTGAAACCAACCTTGAACGAATTGGCAATTGGCGGAACGGCGGTGGGGACCGGTTTGAATACCCCAGACGGGTTTGCCGATCAAATTACTAAGCACCTGAATCAGATCTATGGCGGTAACTTAACGGCCAAGTCCAACAAGTTTTATGGATTAGCCGCTCATTCGGGACTTAACGTTGTTCATGGTGCAATTAAGACATTAGCCAGCGATCTATTGAAGATTGCAAATGATGTTCGCTTCCTCGCAAGCGGTCCGCGCGCGGGTTACAATGAATTAAATATTCCAGCAAACGAACCGGGATCATCAATTATGCCCGGAAAGGTCAATCCAACTCAAGCTGAAGCCATCACGATGGCTGCTGCGCGGGTCATGGGCAATGATACGACGATCACGATTGCTTGCTCGCAAGGTAACTTTGAAATGAACGTTTATAAACCGGTTTTGATTGCCGCATTCCTTGAATCATGTGAGATTCTTACCGGAACGATCATGGGCTTTACGGACAAGATGGTTGCCGGATTGACGGTCAACCGGGAACGGATGCAAGCCTTAGTCGACAACTCGTTGATGACTGTTACCGCATTATCACCGCATATCGGTTACCATGCAAGTGCTGAAATTGCCCAAATGGCAGAACGCGAAGGAACCACTTTGCGGGAAGCCGCATTGAAGTCTGGCAAAGTAACCGCTGAACAATTCGATCAATGGGTCGATCCGTTGAAGATGACGAATTATGATAAATAAAAATTGAGAAAGGAATCCATTGAGGATCGAACAGGCAGCGATCGCACCCGTGAGGTATACAAAAAGAGATGTGGGCGGGCCGTCCACCAATGGATTGCTAATGAAGGAGGTTGTGATATAAGTCGCAACCTCCTTTGCTATATTCGCATAATCGGGTTCCAAAACAAACGAGCTGAGTGGAAGTTCGAAAATCTCCGAATCTATGCTGACGCGATTCATTCGCTTTTCTGCTTCCACCACGCTCGTTTTTAAAGTTTTGTCACACCTTCCTTTTAGTATAAAAAATGACAAGGTTCTTGACCTTGCCATTTTGTTATTTTTATTCAGTTTAGTTCATGTATTCGCGGGTCATTGGCATGTTGATTCCGCTTGGCCCCTTGGTTAATTGGAACTGCATGACATCAATGTTGCCGGATTCAAATGAAGCGGCACATGCTTGCAAGTACAAGTCCCACATCCGTGCAAACCGTTCACCCATTTTCGCAACAATTTCTTCACGGTGCGCGTTAAAGTTCTTGTCCCAGATTTCAAGCGTCTTTTGATAATGCCGCCGCAAACTTTCAAGATCAGATAATTGAAGTTCGGCTTCGACAATGTTAGTCATGTTTTCAACCAATCCTGGAATGTAGCCGCCAGGGAAGATGTATTTATCAAGCCAGGCATTGGAAGCCCCGCCTTGTTGCCGCGTGATTCCGTGGATCAAGGCGATTCCGTCATCTTTAAGGTACTTATTGATGATCTTGAAGTACCGCGGTAACTCATCATGGCCGACGTGTTCGAACATCCCGACGCTTGTAATGTAATCAAACGGTTCGTGTTTCAGCTCACGGTAGTCTTCAAGGATTACTTCAGCTTGACCTTCAAGTCCAAGTTCCTTGATTTGTTGGTTAACGTAGTTGTACTGTTCCTTACTCAAGGTAATCCCAGTAACTTTCAGGTTATATTCCTTGGCGGCCGTCAACATCAATGTTCCCCAGCCACAACCAATATCAAGCATGGTCTTGCCCGGTTGCGGATCGAGCTTCTTTAAAATGTGGTGAACCTTATTCATTTGTGCTTGTTCCAAGGTATCATCTGGATTTTCAAAGTAGGCACATGAGTAAGTCATCGTTGAATCCAGCCACAACTTGTAAAAGTCATTTCCGATGTCGTAATGGCTTTGAATATCCGCCTTATTTTTGTTTTCAGAATGATCTTGGTGAGGGTGGTACTTTTTCAGTTTGGCACTGCGCAAAAAGCTGCCTTCTGAACGATATGCAGAGGCAATGATCTTTTGGATCGAGCCTTGGATATCAATAATGCCATCCATATATGCTTCGCCAAGACAGACGGATGGATTCTTGATCAATTCCTTAACAGGGATATTATCACGAAAGGTAATCACTGCTTCGGGAGTTCCATCGCCACCGTATTGTTTGCTTGAACCATCAGCATAGTTGACTTTGACCGGAAAATCAAAGGAATGCTTCAAAATGGTTTTAAAAAGCATGCTATCAAGCATATAAATGCCCCCAATATATAATAATTAGCAATTATAGATATCAAGATATATCTAATAGTTTAAATTTTACCATTCCTGACATTTAGATACAAATTGATTGATTTGTTTGTAGCTTGCCAAATTAAAAAATATATGCTAAGAATACAATTAAATTTGGCACTGTACGTTTAAATAAAGGGGAAAACGATGAAATTAATTCATAACCACACTTCATTAGACGAAACAGCATATTTATTAGAAAATAAGCAAAGCCGTGAATTTTTACGCGAATCAATTCAACAACTTCAAGATGGAAATGTGAAGATTCTTACTCCTGATGATTGGGAAAATTTAAAAAATACTTGGAATATAAATGAGTAGAATTGGAGACGTTACTTAGTTGATTAAAAAGATAGGTACATGGATCAAAAAAATAATCAAATGGGGATTTATACTATGGCTAATGTTTGATTTGATTGCTGGTGGAGTCAGAATTGTTTTGTTTAACAATTTTTATAATGTTGAACAAAAAATGACATATTTATACAAAAATTGTAATTGTGGTCTCCCACAATCAAACTATGATTTAATTGAAAAAAGTGGTGGAAGTTCTGAAGAATACGAAGATACTTTTTGGTATTCATATACGATTAAGGTTAATTCCTCTAGATATCTCTATGTTATGAGTGACACCCCTAAAAATGCTGGGGGTTGGGAGGTAATTGATAAAAGGAATCATCAGGATTATTTTTATGACATCGAACAAAAAGACTATGAAACGGAGTCAGGGAAAAAGGTTAGTTTAAGTAAAGATAAAGATATAAGGCGGCAATTAGACTTAACCCTTAATAAAATTGGCAAGAAAATGAATTATCAGTTTAAGTTGTTTTAATTGATTTATCTTATCGCACATTCTTATTGCGCGTTTTGTTAAAAATGATAGAATAGCATAGTACACTTAAATAGTTACAATTCATTCCCGATAGGATTCACGTTTGTGAAGATGCCTTGTAACCATTTAAAATTATTAATTCAAATGGGGGACGTTTTTTATGTCAGAAAAATATTTATTTACTTCAGAATCTGTATCTGAAGGGCATCCAGATAAGATTGCTGACCAAATCAGCGATGCCATTTTAGATGCTGTTTTAAAGCAGGACCCGCAAGCCCGGGCTGCGATCGAGACGACTGTTACAACTGGATTAGTCGTTGTTGTCGGTGAAATGTCAACTTCCGCATACGTTGACATTCAAAAGATTGCCCGTCAAACGATCAATGATATTGGTTACGTTGATGGTAAGTTTGGGTTTGACGGTGATTCATGTGCGGTCTTGACGGCCATTGATGAACAATCACCTGATATTGCGCAGGGGGTTGATGAATCAATCGAACGGCGCGAAGGCGATCAAGATGAATTTGATGAAATCGGTGCCGGCGACCAAGGAATGATGTTTGGTTACGCCATTAACGAAACACCGGAATTAATGCCAATGCCGTTAATGTTAAGCCACAAGTTGATGCGTAAACTTGCTGAAATCCGGAAGAACGGGATTTTAACTTACCTTGGACCGGATGCTAAAGCCCAAGTTACGATCGAATACGATGAAAACCACAAGCCAAAGCGGGTTGACACGGTTGTTCTTTCAACCCAACACTTGGCTGATGCATCACTTGAACAAATTCGGAAAGATGTTATTGAAAAGGTAATTAAGAAGGTTATCCCAGCTGACCTGTTGGATGACCAAACCAAGATCTACGTTAACCCAACTGGCCGGTTCGTAATTGGCGGTCCTCACGGGGATTCAGGATTAACTGGCCGGAAGATCATCGTTGACACGTATGGTGGAGCTGCTCACCATGGTGGCGGAGCCTTCTCTGGAAAAGACGCAACCAAGGTTGACCGTTCAGCAAGTTACGCTGCCCGGTACATTGCCAAAAATATCGTTGCTGCCGGCTTCGCTGACGAAGTTGAAATTCAACTTGCATACGCGATTGGGGTTGCTCGTCCGGTTTCAATTTCAGTCAACACCTTTGGCACCGGCAAAGTCAGCGAAGACAAGTTAGTGGCTGCAATTCGCAAGGTCTTTGATTTACGTCCAGCCGGCATCATCAAGATGTTAGACTTGCGCCGGCCAATTTACAAGCAAACCGCTGCTTACGGCGCATTCGGCCGTGATGATCTTGACCTTCCATGGGAAAAGACAGATAAGGTCGATGAATTAAAGAAAGTAATCGCTAACGAAAAATAATTGATTTGACAATCGCTCGAATGCCAAGTATACTGAATGACAGTTTAAAAGAGTCCTTTAATTTGGTCCTGTGAGGCCACAAAAGACATTCGGGTTTATTTGAGAAAATCAAATTTGAAAATAGCTTTTGTGTATCACAGGATATGCAAAGGCTATTTTTTGTTAGGAGGAAGTTTTTATGGCTGAAAAGAAACACGATGTTGTCTTAGATGTCAATGAACGGCCGAAACCAGGGCAATGGGTCGGACTGTCAATTCAGCATATGTTTTCAATGTTTGGCTCAACCGTTTTGGTTCCAATTCTGGTTGGACTAAATCCAGGAATCGCCTTATTCAGTTCCGGGGTCGGAACGTTGATGTATATCCTGATTACGAAAGGCAAGATCCCCGCATATATGGGATCGAGTTTTTCATTCATTGTGCCGATGGTTGCCTTAATGAAGACGGTCGGTTATCCGGGAATCGCCCAAGGAACGATTGCCGTTGGGTGTGTATACCTGATCGTGTCGCTGATCGTCAGCAAAATCGGTTCGGATTGGATCGATAAGATCTTACCGCCGATCGTTGTTGGGCCGATCATCATGGTAATTGGGTTATCGCTCGCGGGAACAGCTGCAAAGGATGCAACGATCAACGCTGCTGGTCACTATGACTTGCGGTACTTCTTAGTTGCATTGTTAACCTTAATGATTACGATCTTCTTTAACATGTATCTCAAAGGATTCATGGGATTGATTCCGATTCTTTTAGGAATCGTCTTCGGTTACGGAATTGCATGCTTATTCGGTCTGGTCAACTTTGCGCCGATTGCCAAGGCACACTGGATCAGTTTGCCAGCATTCCAAATTCCATTTGTGACGTACCACCCGCATATTTTCTGGGGTGCGATCTTAAGTATGGCGCCAATTGCGTTCGTTACCATGACGGAACACATGGGGCACATTATGGTCTTGAATGAATTGACTGACCGGGATTTCTTCAAGGATCCGGGATTAAACCACACACTTGCTGGTGATGGGACGGCTTCAATTATTGCCGGGCTTGTAGGGGGTCCGCCGGTTACAAGTTACGGTGAAAACATTGGGGTTCTTGCAATCACTAAGGTTCACAGTGTTTACGTTCTTGGCGGAGCGGCATTATTTGCAATCCTGTTCAGTTTTATCGATAAGTTAAGTGCGTTGATCCAATCAATTCCAAGTCCGGTAATCGGTGGGATCTCATTCCTGCTTTTCGGGGTAATTGCCTCAAACGGATTAAAGGTTTTGATCGATAACAAAGTTGATTTAGGAAAGAAGCGTAACTTAATGGTTGCCTCAACGATTTTAGTTATTGGGATCGGAAATGCTTACCTTCAACTTGGGCAATATCAATTCTCTGGCTTAGCTGTTGCATCAGTCATCGGGGTTATTTTGAACTTGATTTTGCCAGATAAAGCCAATAGCGAAAAAGAAGTTGAAGCCAAAGCGGCCAAACGCAATGACTAAAAATTAAATTGGAGCTTACCAATTAATAAAATTAAACGAATGATTTTAGATATTAGAACCGATTTACAAACAATAAGGTATTATTTTTAATTAATGTTAATATTTTGATTGAATTATCGAATTTAATTGGGTACAATTAGATTGTTATAAATTTACTAGCAATTATATTGAGGAGGAGAACAATTGTATCTCGCAGTTAATATTATTGGTTTACTTATATTCCTTCTGATCGGCTGGCTCTTTTCAAAGGACCGCAAGAAGATCGATTGGAAGGGTATCGGCATTATGGTAGTCTTCAACCTTTTGATGGCGTTCTTCTTGGTTAAGGTTCCGTGGGGACGTGACATCGTTAAGGGCTTAGCTGCCGGATTCGACACATTGATTCAAGTCGCATACAAGGGGATTGCATTCTGTATCCCAAGTATGGTTCACGTGAAAAACATGGACTTCTTTGTCAGCGTCTTATTGCCAATTCTTTTGATCGTTCCATTATTTGACATCTTAACTTACATTGGTTTCTTACCATGGGTTATCAAGTGGATCGGAAAGATTTTGGCATTCATCACCCGGCAACCGAAGTTCGAATCATTCTTCGCTGTCGAAATGATGTTCTTAGGAAACACTGAAGCCTTAGCTGTTTCATCTCTTCAATTGAAACAAATGAAGGCATCACGGAACTTGACCCTTGCGATGATGTCAATGAGTTGTGTTACAGCTTCAATTTTAGGTTCATACATGCAAATGATGCCGGCTCAATTCATTTTGACCGCTGTCCCGATCAACGTGATCAACGCTTTGATCGTCACTGCAATGCTTAACCCGGTTGAAGTTTCAGAAGCCGAAGATACAATTGCCACAATGAAAGGCTCAGCAGCCAAAGAATCAGGCGATGTTGAAGCTGACGGCAAGAAAGAACCATTCTTCTCATTCTTAGGCGACTCAATTTTGGGTGCTGGCCGTTTGGTATTGATCATCGCTGCCAACGTTATCACTTTCGTTGCTTTAGCTGCTTTGATCGATAAGATTCTTTCATTAGTACATATTTGGTCAATGGAAAAGATCCTTGGCTACATCCTTTATCCATTTGCATGGCTCTTAGGGGTCGGTGGCGATCCGCACACTGTCTTGCAATTAAGTCAGTACATGGGAACAAAGCTGATCACCAACGAATTTGTTGTTATGGGTAAGGTTTCACCAATCATCCATACTTTTGCACCACACTTTAGAGCTGTCTTGACAGTCTTCTTAACATCATTTGCTAACCTTTCAACAATCGGAATGATCATCGGTTGCTTCAAGGGAATCGTAAATCGTGAAAAGAACGACTTGATCTCAAAGAACGTTGGATACATGCTTCTTTCAGGAATTCTTGTATCCCTTCTTTCAGCTGCAATGGTTGGATTATACGTTTGGTAATATTTTAAAAAAAAGCTTGAAGAAGGTCGCATTGAGTGGCCTTCTTTTGTTTTAACCGCTTTGTTTGCTATAATAATCAACTGTGATATTTTTTACGGAGGATTATTGAATGAATTCGAAAACTTTACGAGCGGTTACCGCAACGGGGATTTTATCGTTTGCTGGAATTGTCGTTGAAACCGCGATGAACGTTGCTTTTCCAACGCTCATGCGGGATTTTCACGTTTCAACATCTGCGGTTCAGTGGTTAACGACCGGGTACTTACTGATTCTTGCACTCGTAATTCCAACATCGTCATTTTTAAAACGCAGCTTTAAGACAAAAAGTTTATTTGTAATTTCAAACTTATTCTTTATTTTAGGAACGGTAGCAGCCATGATTGCGCCATCCTTTGCAATTATTTTGCTTGGACGGTTGATTCAAGGAATTGGAACCGGAATCGCATTGCCGTTAATGTTTAACATCATTGTTGAACAGGTACCGATTTCCAAGACCGGAACGGTAATGGGGTTTGCGAACCTGATCATTGCAATCGCGCCGGCAGTTGGACCGACAATGGGCGGTTTCATTGTTAAAATGTTTGGTTGGCGGGTCATTTTTCTGGTATTATTACCATTGCTAGTGATTTCATTGATTCTTGGAATAACATCCATTACTCAAAAATCAGCGATTGAACATTTGAAATTTGATTTTGTCAGTTGGATCATTTTGGCAATTGCGTTCAGCAGCCTCGTGTTTGCAACGAACCAGGCTTCAATTTCTGGGTGGCTTGACTGGCGCGTAATTGTTCTATTGCTGGTGAGTGGGTTTGCCATTCTTGGATTCTACAAGTATTCAAAGAAGCCGCATCATCCATTGATTCGGACCAACGTATTCCTAAATTGGCGGTTTGATTTAAGCACGATCGCACTGATGATTTCCCAGTTCAGTATCCTCGGAACAAGTTTCTTGTTACCAAACTTTGCGCAGTTGTCACTTCATCGAAATGCCTTCGTTGCTGGTTTACTGCTTTTGCCAGGGACAACACTAGGAATTTTCCTGTCACTGCTTGGCGGAAAATTGTACGATGTTTGGGGAGCACGGAAACCGATTATGCTTGGATTCAGTTTGTATGCAATTGCAACCTTACTTTTCAGCATCTTCATGCCGCAAATGACGATTTGGATGATCGTTATCTTCTTTGCGATTGCAATCATGGGACAGGCATTTAGTTCCGGAAACACGATGACAAGCGGGCTTCATCAAGTTGAAGACCAATTCAGTACCGATGCAAATGCGGTTTTGAATACCGTTCAGCAATTAGCCGGCGCATTGGGAACCTCAATTGTTGCGACGATCGTTGCCGAACATCAAAGTGCAGCGCACCGAATTGCCTTGGGGACGATGACCGGTGTACGGACTGCATTTTGCCTGCTGTTTATCCTGCAGTTAATTGCATTGTTATTTACATTTTTAGTTACTCAAAAATCAACAGCAAAAAAATAAAAATCGAAATGAGGCGATAAAATGGTTACAGTTAACGTTATTTTAGGAAGCAACCGTCAAGTTGCGATTGGTAAGCGGTTGTTTAAATACCTTGAAAATCAAATTGCACCATTGGTCGGTGAACGTGATGAAATCAATTTCAAATTCATCACGTTAGATCAATATCATTTGGATTTCTTCCATGAAGATTTACCCCCGATCAATAATCCAGAACGGGAACTTGCGCCCAATGAGCAACAATGGATTGATGACATGCAAGCCGCTGACGGATACATCTTCATTACTCCGGAATATAATCATTCAATTCCAGCGGTTTTAAAGAATGCAATTGATTATTTAGCATTTGAAGGCAATCGGAAGCCGACTAAAATTATCAGTTATGCCGATAGTATGCGCGCTGGTCAATTTGGCGGCGAAGCTTTGCGTGAAGTGATTAATCGGTTAGGCTTTATCACATTGCCAATGATCACCACGGTCGGTAAGGTTACAGCAAACTTTTCAGCAGATGGCTTTTTGCTTGAAGACGCGCCATCTGGAGCATATTACCAGAAGAAGTTACTTGAAACTTTGCATGAAATTGGCTTTTACAGTCGCATTTTAAAGGACCATCCATACCAGGAATTTAATAGCAAGGTGTGAAAAAACAATAAAAACGAGCGTGGTGGAAGCAGAAAAGCGAACGAATCGCGGAGCATAGATTCGGAGGTTTTCGAACTTCCAAATAGCTCGTTTGTTTTGGAATCCGATTATGCGAAAAAGACAAGGAGGTTGTGATATAAATCACAATCTCTTTCTTACTACCATGAGGAGTGATTGAGTTGGAAAAACAATTTTTTAACCAAATTTTGACTAACAGTTTGATTCAAGAAAATTCAAATCATTCTAACCAGTACCTTGCGCCGCAAATTATTACTAATCAGCCGCATGATTGTTTGTGGCAGCACCTTAAATACGAACTGCTGCACTGTAAAGAATTTAAATGGGCGGTCGCTTTTATTACCCGTGATATGCTGACGCCGTTAAAAGTGATTTTAAAGGAACTGGCAGATAAAGCCGTACATGGAACTTTGATCACGGGGACATACTTAGGGTTTAATGAGCCCGCTGCTTTTCGCGAGTTAATGAAGATCTCTAATCTTGATGTTCGCATTGTGAATACTCCCGGATTTCACGCGAAGGGATATTTCTTTGATTATGATGAATACCAAACGGCGTATGTTGGAAGTGCAAATTTTACACGCAGTGCATTGATTCAAAATCAAGAATGGAACTTACGGCTGACTTCAATGCATCAGGGGCAGTTTGTTAACCAGCTCAACCAGGAATTTGACCGGTTATTGCAGCAAAGTTTCCCGTTAACGGATGATTGGATCGATGAATATCAAGAAAATTACGTTAAACCGCAGCGGCCGGGTTCATCATCACGAACCGGTCAGCCAGCGCCGATTGCTCCTAATAAAATGCAAACAGTAGCGCTGAGTGAATTAGAAGATTTGTATTATCAGCAACATGCTTCTCGGGGACTGATCGTTTCAGCGACGGGAACGGGGAAAACGTACTTAGCGGCTTTTTGGACGAAAAAATTTAAGCCGCACCACTTTTTATTTGTCGTTCACCGTGAACAGATTTTGTTAAAGGCTAAGGAAAGTTTTTATAAAGTAATCGGCGGAGCGAAATCTGATTTCGGAATTTTGAGCGGTAATCAGCACCATGCAGAAGCCAAATACGTTTTTGCAACGGTCCAAACCATTTCACAAATGGAAAAGATGAAGCAGTTTGCTTCTGATGAATTTGATCTTATCATTATTGATGAAGCGCACCATGCCGCTGCCAAGAATTACCAAGCATTATTAAATTACTTCAAACCGCAATTTTGGCTGGGAATGACCGCAACGCCTGAACGGATGGATAATCAGGACGTTTTTCAGCTTTTTGATTATAACTTAGCATATGAAATTCGCTTGCAAGATGCCTTAGAAAATAACATGCTATGTCCGTTTCACTATGTTGGCGTTGCAGATTATGAAATCAACGGCCAGTTGATCGATGATACGACATCATTAAAGCATTTAACGGCAAATGACCGGGTCGATTATGTTTTAGATCAGTTGAACTATTATGGTGATACCGGGCAACCGATTGCCGGATTAGTTTTTTGCAGTCGCACGGCTGAAGCCACCGAACTGGCGCAGATTTTTACGCAAAAAGGCCATCCGGCAGCGGCATTGACGAATCAATCAAGCGCAACGGAGCGGGCAAAGGTGATTGCATTGCTTGAAAACCATCAGATTGAATATATCATTACGGTCGATTTATTTAATGAAGGAATCGATATTCCGTGCTTGAATCAAATCGTAATGCTGCGCAGCACGCAATCAAGCATTGTCTTTACTCAGCAACTCGGCCGTGGTTTGCGAAAGTATCCCGGAAAAAATTTCGTAACGGTCATTGATTTTATCGGCAATTACCGAAATAACTATTTAATTCCGATTGCTCTTTATGGTGATAACGACGGTGATCCGGACCATTTGAGAGCTGAACTGCTGACTGAAGATCTTGTCGGCGTTTCGACGATCAATTTTACGTCAATTTCAAAGCAGGTTATTTTGGATTCGCTGGCAAAGGTCAAACTAAATTCGCTTCAAACGTTAAAGGGTGAATACTTAAACTTGAAGCACCAACTTGGACGCCCACCGTTATTGATGGATTATCAAAAATTTGGAACCGTTTCGGCTCGTCCGTTTATTGAAAATCCACGGCTAAACAACTATGCGGAATTTTTAGAGAAAATGGGTGCAAAAATTCAGCTTTCAGAGTACCAAAATCAGGTTTTGACGTTCATCACAAAAGAACTGGCCAATGGGAAGCGACCGCATGAACTGATCGTGTTGCAGGAATTGATCGAGCATGGGCATATTGCATTTGATCAGTTGAAGCAAATTTTCAATTCGCGGCATATTTATGTCAACGATGCGGTCATTCAATCGATTATTCAGGTCCTTTCATTAGCGTTCTTTGACGTTAAGGCTGGAAAGACGACCCGCAAAGCGCAATACGGGAACCATTCATTGATTCAAACTGACTTATTGGAAATCAGTTTAAGTTCAACATTTAAGCAGGCATTAACTCAAAACGCATCTGATTTTAAGTGTCTTGTAAGCGATGCAATCAATGTTGGATTAGATTTCAATCAGCATTACGCCAACCAGAAACAATTCACGCTGTATCAGTCATACTCGCGCAAAGATGTTTGTCGGCTTTTGAATTGGGAAAAGGATGTCAGTGCACCGCTTTACGGTTACCGGGTAACGGATGAAGTGTGTCCGATTTTTATTACATATCATAAAAGTGATGACGAACATCAACGCAGTGCCCGTTATCAAAATGATTTTACGGCAAATTCCGTAATCAAGTGGTATACACGCAGTCCGCGGCATTTAACCTCAGAAGAAGTTCAAAAGTTATTGCGAGGAGTCGATCAAGGAAAGCAGCAAACGCGGATTGAAATTTTTATCAAACGCAATGACGCAGCGGGAAAAGAATTTAGCTATGTTGGTGAAGGGGAAATCATTCCAGGCTCCGCGCATGAAGAAAAAATCGCTTCAAATCGGGGGCGTGAAAAGGCGGTTGTTGCGATGGAAATTCGATTAAAAACGCCGTTAACACTGGCCGCAGCGCAGAAAATAACCGATTAGTCTATATTATTTATGAGCAATTATCCATAATGAAATTCATATAGAAATTATAATAATAATTTTTGACGCAATTTAAAAAAATCGATACAATGAAGATGTTGATAGGAGATCGGTGATGATAGCAAAGAACTACAAAGCAATCTTAAAAAGAAAGGCGATGTAGGAGGATGCAGTTAGGTAAAAACCTGAAAATTGCTCGTCAAAATTCGGGATACACCCAAGAAGAAGTGTCAAATATCTTATTTGTTTCCCAACAAACGATTTCAAATTGGGAAAAGGAGATCAGCACTCCGAGTGTAAGTGACTTGGTCAAGATCAGTAATTTGTATCAAGTCTCAGTCGACACACTTTTGAAGGATCAATTGTAGTGCACATCAAAATTGTATCCAAAATATTTTCTATTAATTGACGACTTTTTATGGCAAAATAAAGAAAAAGGTTAAGCGAATTGGAGAATGAATCAGGGAGATTTGGGGAATTTTAATTAGAAAGAGTGATTGAGATGTGGTTAATGGTCGGATGTCAGTCAGGAAAAGTATATTTGAAAGCGTCAACTAAAGCTGAGCTTAACCAGCTTGCAATTACCAAGTACAAACGGACAGACAACGCAACAACCCGTTTCCGTCAAGAATTATATCCGGAACCGATGCGTTATATGAAAAAAGCATAATGATGAAAGGATCGTGCAGCATGCACGGTCCTTTTTTTGCCCATGATGTTATAATAATGACAGAATTTAAAAGAAATAGGGTGAAAAAATGAAAGTTAATGTTCCATTAGATCACGGTTTTTTGCCTGATAAATATGCTAAAAAAGCAGCGCCTGAATTCCAATTGGAAGATCATCCAATTGTTTCTTTCCCAATTGATATTCAAGATGCGCCTGTTGGAACCCAAACTTTTGCATTAACGTTAGTTGACTTTGATGCGATTCCAGTTTGCGGCTTCGCATGGATTCACTGGACTGCAGCTAACATTCCGGTTGAATTGAATCATTTACCAGAAAACGCTAGCCGTGAATTACATGACTTTATTCAGGGAAATAATAGTGCTGCCGGTTACCTTGTTGGCGGCGACCAAACGATTAGTCGCAACTATCTTGGACCGCGGCCACCAGAAGGCGTTCACAACTATACATTGACTGTTTACGCCCTCGATACCAAACTTCCACTGGAAAACGGCTACTGGATGAACGAACTGTTAGATACCATGAAGGGGCATGTTTTGGAAAAGGCAAGGGTTGAATTACCTTATGAAGGATAATTTGAATTAGAGAACTAAGATGGATGCCTTAGTTCTCTTTTTTTTTGCAAAAAATGCAAAAAATGCAAAATCAAAATTTTATGCAAAAAATGCAAAAACCAGCCAAAATAAGCAGAAAAAATTTTTTTGAGAAACATAACTTTAAAAAAATAGATTGCGAAAAATTTCGCAATCTATTTTTACGATTTCTTCGGCTGATAATTTAACCCAATCACCGCAATAATAATCAAAATCGAGCCAATGATTTCAGCAACGCTAAGCGTTAATCCCATTAAGATGACTGAGCCAAAGGTTGCCGTAATTGGTTCAAAGGCATCCAATAAACTCATAATCGTTGGGTTGACGTGTTTAAGTGCCACCGAGAATAACAGAAATGGAATGATCGTGCCGATTAAAATTACACCGATGATCTCAATAAAGTTTACCGGCGCTAAACTTACTTTGGGAACCACCGGATGGATAATTGATAACGCAATTCCTGCAATCAAAATTCCCCAACCCGTAACCGTAAGGGCGTCATACTTTTGAAGTAACTGACGGGGGCTAACCGTCGTTGTCATTACCCCAACAGCAGATAAGATTCCAAAAAGAAGGACTGCTGGTGTAATTGCAAGGTGGGTAAACTTTCCGTTCGTTGCAACCGTTGCGACTCCAATAAAGGCAACGACCGCACTGATGATTTCGATTCGGCGGGGAAGTTGATGATGAACCAATGCCATGTAAAGCATTACAAAAAACGGTCCAACAAATTGAAGAATCGTTGCAATCGACGCGTTGCCATAATTCACCGTAATAAAATAAAACAATTGATCAGGAATCATTCCGATCACGCCGTAGACCAAAAGTTGACAAACGGCATGCCAATCGCGAAAGACGGCAAAAGGGTGACAACCGCAAAGCGCAGCCAACAACACCATGATTCCTCCAGCACAAATCATTCGAATTTGAGTAAGAAACACGGGAGTCATTTGCGGAACTTCAAACAAAAACTTAGCAATGATTCCTGACAATCCCCAAAAGATCGAAGCGACCGCGCCAAAAACGATCCATCGGCGCTGATTATTAACTTGCAATCCAATTCTCCTTCTTTCCATAAAGAAAGCCGTGACGTTCAGCCACAGCTTTCATTCTCTTTCCACTTACGAAATTTTATTCAAAGTCATCTTCAGTCGCAGTGATTTTAACGATTTTCAATCCTAAGCGGTTAGCTAATTGAACTGGATACCAACTATCGTCTTTATCGCCGTCAAAATCCATAAACGGTTTTGCATCCATCCAAAAATCACTGAAAGTTACTTTTTCGTGGCCTTCTTCGCCACTAACTGAACTAACATAACCTTTTTCTTCACTTTTAAGTACGAATACACTATCTAAATTCATGGTTAAAATCTCCTTTACTACCTTTATTGTAAAAGATAATTCATTAATATCCAAGAATTTTCATGCACTATTTTTCAGCAGTGTATTCCTTTTTTCCAATCAAAATGATCAAAATAATTCCAACAAGGGTCAGCCCGCCAATATACCACCAGCGCATTGCAAGGTGTGTGCCGCCAAGGTAGAAGTTCCCGATCATTGCGATTAACAGAACACTGACCATTCCAATCCATTGCGGCTTCGTGAAGGCTTCGCCAATTGAACTGCGTTGTTCGCGCCGCGTTACGTATGGCATGATCGCACCTAAGCCAATCAAAACGATGATTGCGATGATATTGATTGCTAATTCATACCACCATGTTCCTGAGAATTGACTGACATCTTGCGGAGCAATTCCTAAGATCGTCGCAACCGCAGTAACGATCAGCATCCACCAGCCGACTGCTAACGCAAATTTCCGGTTTTTAATAAAGACGTATTCTGATGGGAATTGGTCTTCCTTTTCACGAATCTTAATAAATGCGAAGAAGATCCAGCAGGTAACCCCAGGGGAAACGATGCCGTTAAGGTTCAGTAACCAGTTGAAAATGTCGTTCATATCCGGAAGGAAGATTCCAAGTCCGATAATGAAGGCACTTAAAACGCAGGTTAAGATGTAGCCGTTAACAGGCAAACCATTGGCATTTGTTTTCCGTAAAAACTTCGGCATGTATTTTGAACCCGTATCGGAAATCAAAATCCGCGTCATCGCATCCAATAAAACGGCTAATAAAGCACACATGTAGAAGACTTCCGTCCATGCAAAGCAATACATGAAGAAGTTTCCAACGTGGAATTGCCGTCCAAGAGCTTGGAAGGCATAGTATGAACCATTCATCTTAAGGTCATTTGGCAAGTGGTGGGCATTAAAGAATACTCCCAGTGAGAATGAACCAAAAATCGTTAAGAAGGCTGTCATGACCGCTAACATAATCATGGCCTTCGGAAAGTCTGATTTCGGTTTCTTCATCCGGGTAACGAATGGGGCAACTAATTCCGCACCGTTCATTGCATAAATCAACATCCCAATCGTTGCAAAGTATTTAAAGTTAAAGGTTGGAAGAATTGCATGCAAGTTAAACGGTTGGGTCGCAATGTGACGGCCTTCAGCCAAAGCCCCAAATGTCATGATTACAAAGAGAACCGTCATTCCAAACATGGCAACCCCGCCAATGGTACTTAAGACTTCAAGTGAATTTTTGAAACGCGATTGAATAAAAATGAAAATTACAAAGACTAATAAACTTAATAATGCAAATCTAGCATTTGAAAGGTGATTTTCAAGGGAATCATTCCCGTTAAAACACCAGCCAAGCCCGACAACAACCGAGTTCGCCGTATCAACAACATACGGGATCGATGCGGCCCAGTATGTCCAGGCAGTAAAATAACCGAGAAACTCGCCGCTTGTTCCGCGAACCCACGAGCTTAACCCGCCGCCTTCCTTACTGAACGCCGATCCAAGCTGACCGACCATTAATGAGTAGGGAATCACGTAAATAAATAACATGATCACCCAACTTGAAATTACACTTAATCCTTGATTTTGAAAGTTATAAATCAAATCATCAAAGCCAATAACGGTTACAAAATCCATTAACGCCAGTACTGGCCAGGTGATATATGACTTCTTCGGTTGATTAACATCCTCCATCATAATTGAATTCGCTCCTTTAATTTAACGTATCAAGTTAATTTTACCTTAAATTCAGAACGAAGAGAATAAGGAATTCAATATCGTTGGAATTTTAGAAAAATTTCTTTACTAAAATCGAATATAAACTTCAGAATATTTTAAAAATAATTCTTATTTTAGTCTTTTTTTTCATTGACATCTTTTGGTATTATTTAGTTGTACAGTGAAAATAATATAAATAAAGGGTGTTGTTGCATGACAAAAAGAGAAGTTTTACTTGTCACCAACAAAAAAGGATTGAGCGATTCATTAGTTTCAGTATCAACTGATTTAGAAGTTTTATGGGCTGGGGACCATAAACAAGCACTTGCAATTTATCAGCGTGAACGCAATACCATTCAAGCAGTGATCATTGACTGGGATGATCCGGCAATCAACGCTGCTGATGTGATTGGACAAATCCATCATGAAAGTACCGTTCCGGTAATTGCAATGATCAGCAAAGAGAACGTTAACGCCGTGGTCGGCAATCCTGCCGTTAATGACTACGTAACGAAACCATTTGGAACAGAAGAGCTATTGGCACGGACACAAGTTGTGATTCGGCGGAATAAGACCAAAACAACGGTCAATGATAGTATTTACCGCATTCAAGATCTTACATTGAATTTGAAAACCAGTCAGGTATACCGGAATGGTGAAAGTATCCGGTTAACTCACCGTGAATTTCAAATGTTATTGCTTTTATTTGAACACCAAGGCGATGTTCTTTCACGGGACATGCTTTTAGATCAAATTTGGGGTAAGGACTTTAAGGGCCAACAAAACATTGTTGACGTTTATGTCCGGCTCTTACGGCAAAAAATTCACGATGATGACCGGTCAAACCGGCTTATCCGGACGATTCGCGGAGTTGGATACGGCCTGGCTACCAAGTAATTTGGTAACTTTCACATATTTTTCTTAAATATCAAAAATATTTCATAAAAAAACTAAGGCTTAGTAACTGATTAACCTAATTATCCTTCTATAATTTTATTCGTTAAGTTATGGGAGGTAATTCGAATGAAGAAAAATAATAAGTTAGTTCTTTTAGGCGCTGCATTAACAATGACTGCAGGCTTAAGCATGGTAGGTGCAAGTGTTAATGCTGATCAAGTAATTAATGCAGGTCAATATACTGAAAGTGCACAACAATTACAACAAATCTTTACAAACAAGAACAAGAACTTCTCATTAAAGGAAGTTTCTGTTGAAAATCATAATGATAACAAGCAAGAACCAGTATATGAATTAGAAGGGTTCAACGCTAAGAAGACTCAAAGTGCAAAGATGGTTGTTAACGCTGAAAAGACAAACGAAGTCATCAAGAACAAGACAAAGAAGATGTCTTCAAGCGATAAGAAAGATGCAAATGCATTAAACGTTAATGATGTAAAGAAGAGTCCAGTTGACGCAATCAACTTGGCTAAGAAGTACGCTAACGTAACCGGCAACCCAACATCATGGAAACTTGAAATGACAAAGGTTAACGGTAATGAAACTCCAGTTTATGAAGTTGAATTTGATGGAACAGCAACTGCTACAAGTTCATCATCAGCTTCATCAGCTAAGAGTTCAAGCGTAAAAAATGCAAAGGCCAAGAAGAGCTCAAAGGCTTCATCAAAGAAAGCCATCAAGAACGCCAAGAAAGTTACTGTTAAGTTAAATGCAACAGATGGTAACAAGATTGCCGTTGAAAATGACGACTAATTATTATCACTAAAGGTTAAATTTATACGATTTAAGGAGACTGTGATTGAGTTCACAGTCTTCTTTTTTTGCTCAAAAATTAAATTGTTAGTAATTTAATCAAACGTTTTTAATAACTTTGAAGTAAATCAGCAAATTTGCTAAATGTTAAATTTTAAACCCCCATTTCGATACAAAATTCCAAACATTAATTCCTATATCAGGTCCATCATTGATCACCATCTTATTTTAGATATTGTTCGTATTCATAAGATTAAAAAGCGTAATAATTTATTTTAAGATTTATTTGTGGGATGAAATACGTATATTTATATTGAATACAGAAATATCGTATGATATTATTTTGAACATACAGGAAGGAGTTGTTGTAAATGAAGAATATCGTGCAGCTTTTTAATTGACGAAATAGGGTAAATCAGAGATAATTAACGTCCATCGCAAATTTTGAAGGAAAGAAATTGAAAAAGAATCGAAATGTTGTTGCATTTGCAGGAGTTATGTTTCACTTAATGATCGGATCAGTTTACGCATGGAGTGTTTTCTCAAAACCAATCATTGCGCAAACCCATTGGAGTGAAGCATCCGTATCATTCGCATTTAGTTTAGCAATCTTTTGTCTAGGGATGTCAGCTGCCTTTATGGGAAAGGCCGTTGAAAAGTTCGGGCCAACTGTTACCGGAACGGTTTCAAGTATTTTATTCGGTTCAGGCATTGCTCTGACCGGATTAGCAGTTCATTTACATTCACTCATTTTACTTTATTTAGGTTACGGGGTGATCGGCGGAATTGGTTTAGGTGCCGGGTACGTTACACCCGTATCAACGATTATCAAATGGTTCCCTGATCGGCGCGGGTTAGCAACCGGACTTGCAATCATGGGATTTGGTTTCGCCGCATTATTGACCAGTCCAATTGCTCAAGCTTTGATCAAGGCGGTTGGAATCGTTAAAACCTTCTATATTTTAGGATTAGTATATTTCGTTGTAATGATCATTTCGGCTCAATTTATCAAGCGGCCAAATGAAGATGAAATTCCCAAGGTTGAAAATGCCAAAACAACGATCAAGTCAACGTTCCTTGATGGCAAACAATTTACAGCTAACGAAGCCGTTAAAACCCGCTCATTCCGGTTATTATGGTTAATGTTCTTTATCAACATTACATGCGGAATCGGCCTTGTTTCAGCTGCCTCACCAATGACTCAATCAATGACTGGAATGTCCGTCGCAAAGGCCGCCGTCATGGTTGGAATCATCGGATTATTTAATGGTTTCGGCCGCCTCGTCTGGGCAACATTGTCAGACTACATCGGTCGGCCAAACACGTTCTCGTTGATTTTCATCGTCGATATTTTAATGTTAGTTTTAATGCTGATTTTCAAATTACCATTTATCTTTACAATTGCTCTTTGCCTGTTGCTTTCATGCTATGGTGCAGGATTCTCTGTTATTCCAGCATATCTTGGCGACGTCTTTGGAACCAAGGGACTCGGGGCGATCCACGGTTACGTATTGACTGCCTGGGCCGTTGCCGGAATGGTTGGACCAGTGTTATTATCCGTAACGCATGAACTATTACATACATATACCGTTACGATCATTGCGTTTATTATCATTGATGTGATTGCCTTATTCTTCTCATATCATATTCGGAAAGACTTTGTTCGCGAGATTCGAAATTTGAAACAAGAAGCATAAAACTTTAATAGTAAGAAATGGAAGGCCTGTGTCTGAAAGGATGCGGGTCTTTTTTAGTGATTTGATAGGTCAATGGTATATTCTAATTTTCCCTTATCCGCAGTAACAATTAATTCCATATTAGGATCGTCAGCGTTAAAGTATATTTTTGAATGTGTTTGCATACTTACTTCCTGTGTCACAGGAATAATTACATTCCTTAAAAATCCACTCTTGTCATTATCACGAATATCTTGAAGCAGTGACTGATTCTTTAAATGAACAGAATATCCATCATTAAAAGAATGAATATCAATAGACAAATTATGATTCTGATAATCATTTACAATTTCATTCATTGTCATTTTTTGTTGCGGAGAATCCTGTTTTATTGTAAATCGATGTTCAACAGATAACGATGTTGAATGACGATGCATAACTACTTGTTTATTTTGAGAACATGCAGTTAGTAACATTATCAAGGGTAAACAAATAAAAAATTTCTTCAAAAAAATCACATCCAACCTTGCACGTTTACATACTTTATAGTTATTATACACTCTAAGGATAACCCATACGGTTTCATGATGTATTTAAAACTAAAAAAACAAAAGGACTTCAACAAAATTAGGAGAGTTTTATGGATTTTAAATTTGGAAAATTCAATAACGAGGGGCAAATTCTTTCTTTGTATCGCTCAGTAGGATGGACAGAATACACTAAGGATCCTTCAAAATTATTTCGCGCATTGAAAAATTCATTAGAAGTATTAACCATATGGAATAATAATGAATTGATCGGGTTAATCCGCGTAATTGGAGATGGAGAGACAATTCTTTATATTCAAGATCTGCTGATAAGACCCGATTATCAAAACCAAGGATTAGGGTCAATCTTACTGCAAAAAGTGTGTGATCGTTATAAAAACGTTCGCCAAAAGGTACTGATAACGGATAACACTGATAAAACTAATTCCTTTTATGAAAAGAATGGCTTTGTAAAGACTGATTGTCTAAATCTTAATTGCTATTATTTTAAATAAATTTAGTTTGTTTGGTCTCAGATTAATTTTCCCAATGTTAGCCAAACTCGAAAAGAAAAAACAACGAGTTTAATTAAAAAAGGATCGTTTGGTCCTTTTTATTTTGCAAAATAATGGCAATGATATTAACTCCCTTTCAACTTAATGTTACAATATCTAACATAAGATTGAAGGGGAGTTATTTGAATGATCAATTTAACAAATGCGCTTTTTGTTTTATTCGCTAGTATCCTTGTGTTTTCGATGACACCCGGATTAGCTTTTTTCTATGGGGGACTTGTATCAGCTAAAAATGTTGTCAATACCATGATTTCAATTTTTTCAATCTGCGGAATTGGAATTTTGCTATTTATCGGCTGCGGATACGGGCTGTGCTTTAGCGGGAATCACCTTGGAATCATCGGGAATTTCCATCATTTCTTTTTGGCGGGCGTTAATTTAATGAAGCCCTTTGGTGTTACCCATATTCCATTAGGGGTTTACCTTATTTTTCAATTGATGTTCGCTTTAGTGACACCAGCATTGTTTGTTGGAGCGACGGTTGGTCGGATGAAGTTCAATTATTTCATCACCTTTGTCTGTGTTTGGACCTTAGTCGTTTATTATCCGCTGGTTCATATCGTGTGGTCACCAGCTGGTCTATTAGCTCAACACGGTTTGTTGGACTTCGCTGGTGGGACGGTCGTTCATATTAATGCGGGCATTACGGCCTTGGTTCTTTCAATCCTGCTTGGAAAACGCAGCCGGCCATCAAAGAACGATGATCACTATAACCTTCCATGGATTTTACTCGGAACAACTTTCCTATGGATCGGCTGGTACGGTTTCAATGCGGGTTCGGCTCTTGGAATTAATCATGTTGCTCTTCAAGCATTTATGACAACCACGATTGCGACTGCATCCGCAATGGTCAGCTGGATGATTTTTGAAACTCTTCATGGGAACCATCCTGACATGGTCGGAATCTGTACCGGAGCATTATGCGGCCTGGTTGGAATTACTCCGGCCGCAGGGTATGTAACAGATATCGGGGCCACCTGGATTGGAATTTTGTGTACCTTTGTAAGCTTTACTTACATTACTTTTATTAAACCGCATTTAAAATACGATGATCCGCTTGATGCGTTTGGCTGTCACGGCGTATCCGGAATTATCGGTTCAATTTTAGTTGGAATTTTCGCAACTCAAAAGGTCAATCCAAGTATTCATGAGAACGGCTTGCTTTATGGTGGAGGCTGGCATTTATTAGGCATCCAATTTGGCGGGACCTTATTTACGATTATTTTTGTTGCCATCATGACATGGGGATGTGCGAAATTGATTGCTTTAATTATCCCAATGCGGGTCAGCAAACAGGCCGAAGATATGGGACTTGATCAAAGCGAACATGGCGAAAGTGTTGACTACACGGTCCAGAACATTCGCGACCTTGAGCTGTATCGAAATGAATTTAAAGGGCAGTTGAGTCATCTGTATCATGACCGGAAATAACAATAAAGGTATTCCTAAATAATTTAAAATACATTGTACAAAACATTTGTTTTCAAACTGACTTGCAGATATAATAAACATGAGGTGAGATTTATGAATTATATTGGTAAAGAAATTGATGACTTTAAAGTTAAAGCCTTTCAAAATGGCGAAACAATCGATGTTACAAAAGAAGATATGTTAGGCCACTGGAGCATTCTCTTGTTCTATCCAGCAGATTTTTCATTTATCTGCCCAACTGAATTGGAAGCTCTTCAAGGTTTATATGACCAATTCAAGAATGCCGGTGCTGAAATTTACTCATGTTCAGAAGATACTGAATTTGTACATAAAGCATGGACGGATGCATCTCCTGAAATTGCAAAGATTCAATACCCAATGTTAGCTGATCCAGCCGGAAAGTTAGCCCGGGCATTCGATGTTCTTGATGAAGAATCTGGTCAAGCATACCGCGGTGTCTTCATCATTGATCCCGATGGCGTAATTCAATCATACACGATCAACAACATGTCAATTGGTCGGAGTGCGGATGAAATGTTGCGGACTCTCGAAGCCGCTCAATTCGTTCGCGAACACGGTGATCAAGTTTGCCCTGTAAATTGGAAACCAGGCGACAAGACATTAAAACCAGGAATGGATCTTGTTGGTAAACTTTAAAATTGAATTTTGATATAGAGAAGAAGATCTTCACGATAGTGTGAGGATCTCTTTTTATTTTGAAATGAATATTGAATTTGCTAAAAAAATTGAGATATAATAAAAACATTATATTGAGAGAAGCGAGTTTTATGCGGACAAAAATTCCGGGATGGAAGAAGAATTTATATATCTTATGGGTGTGCGATTTCATTATGGGAATGGGATTCCAGCTAAGCATGCCATTTATGTCGCTGTACATTAAAACGCTTGGTCACTTTAACCGGTTCCAGCTTAATATGTGGAGCGGACTGGCATTTTCAGCGACATATTTAATTTCATCATGGATGGCGCCAATTTGGGGAAAGATCGCCGACCGTCACGGACGCAAGAAAGTCATGCTGATCTCAACGATCGGTGACGGCGCAATGGTTTTATGCATGGCCTTTGTACAGCACGCTTATCAGCTGGCTTTGTTTCGCTTGCTCCAGGGATTCTTTGCTGGATACGTCGCAAATACTTCAGCATTGATTGCATCCGAAGTTCCCACCAAACATAGCGGGAAAGCATTGAGTACCTTGTCGACGGGAACGACTGGCGGAATGCTAGTCGGTCCGTTGTTTGGCGGGGTGATTGCGAGCCTTTGCGGCTATCGGCTAACGTTCTTCCTGACCGGATTGGCATATTTGATCGTCTTTGGCTTAACGATCTTCTTTGTTAAAGAACATAATTTTACGCCGGTTCCTAAAAGCCAGACGCTTTCAGCTCGCAAACTTTTCCGGCAACTCGAATATCCGCAAGTTGTTTTGGGGATGCTGATCACCACGCTGATTATTCAAGCAGGAAATAATTCGATTGCGCCAGTCATTAGTCTTTACGTCCAACAACTGCTGCATGGAAAAGGGCAGGTTGACTTAATGAGTGGATTGATTGCGGCTTTACCAGGAATCGCCACGATCATCATTGCTCCGATTTTTGGTGAATGGGGCGATCGAATCGGAACCCAGAAGATTTTAATTGGCGGATTGATTTTTGCAATCCTCGTTTACATTCCGCAAGCCTTTGTTACCAATGTTTGGCAGTTAGCTGTCCTCCGATTCTTAGTCGGAATTTCAGATGCCGCATTACTCCCACAAGTTCAATCCTTACTTGCGAAGTATTCACCAAATGAATATTCTGGGCGCATCTTCAGTTATAACCAATCAGCCCAATTTCTCGGAAACATTTTTGGCCCACTGATTGGATCAACGATTTCCGGGATTTTCGATTATGGCGGCGTATTCTTGTCAACGGCGTGCCTGGTTGGCGGAAATTTAATTTGGGTAAGATCAAGTACCCGGAAAATTCGGTAAATTTAAACAAAAGTCAAATTTTAAAGATAATTTCCAATTAAAAAATTCGGATTTTTAGCGGTCATTTTTGCGATGGTCGCTATTTTGTTATATCATATAGGTGTTTCGATTTATTATAAGGAGAGATTGACTATTATGAATAACATTATTCCCATTTTTTATGGAATCGATGATTACTATGCGCCATTATTATCAGTTAGTTTGGGGTCAATGATCAAAAATGCAAGTAAAGACTACCACTACCAAATCGTCGTTCTTTACCAAACCCTTTCAGATGAAAATCAAGCAAAGATCAAAGCTCTTGAAAACGAAAACTTTTCAATTTCATTTGAACCAATCGATAAAAACTTCAAGGAACGTTTCGGCAACGATAATAATTCCCTTCGGTGCGATTACTTTACGTTGACGATTTACTATCGGTTATTTATCGCCGATATGTTCCCGCAATATGATAAGGGAATCTACTTGGATGCTGATACAGTTGTTCCAGGTGACATTTCAAAACTTTATCAAATTGATTTAAAGGATAATTTAGTTGCTGGATGTTCGGATACCTTCGTTGAAAGTGACCCGGTTTTAGTTAACTACGCCGAAAAGTGTTCGGGAGTTCCCGTTGAAACGTATATCAATTCCGGCGTGTTATTGATGAACTTAAAGCAATTCCGTGATTTGAAATTTACTAAGCGGTTCTTAGACATCTTGAACACTTACCATCCAAAAACGGTTGCGCCTGATCAAGATTACTTAAACGCAATCGCAAATAACCACGTATTAAAGATTTCTCAAAACTGGAATGCCATGCCGGCAAAGAAGGAAAATGATCCGCAAATCATTCACTATAACCTTTACCTTAAGCCATGGCATTATGAGAATGTATTATACGGCGATGTCTTCTGGAATTATGCGAAGGAATCAAATTACTACGATAAATTAGTAAACATTCAAAAGAATTACTCTGACAAAGATAAACAAACCGATAAGGAAAAGATGGACACCTTGATGGAACAGGTGCAAGAAATTCCTGCTAAGGAACTTACATTGTACAAACTTAACCAAGAAGGAAAACAAATTCGTCTTTAATTAAATTGAGTCCTCGTTGCTGAAAAGCGGCGGGGGCTTTTTTGTGCTGCAAGAATTGTTAAATCTGATAGAATAAGGTTAATTAATTCAAGAATGGGGAGCAAAAATGGCTAAAATTTTTGTAATTGAAGATGATAAGGAAATTGCGGAAGAAGTCATGCAAACATTAAATAAATGGAATTATCAAACTGAAACCGTAAATGATTGGCAAAATATTCAGGCAGAAGTATCCAAGGCTCAACCTGATTTGATTACAGTGGATATTTCTTTACCATCTTTTGACGGCTTCTATTGGACTGAGCAAATTCGCCAAATCACCAATGTACCAATTATCTTTATAACAGCACAAAGCATTAATAATGATGGTGTTCGCGCACTGGCCGCCGGTGCAAGTGACTTTATCGAAAAGCCATTTGCAATGGATTATTTGATTGCTAAGATTCAATTATTGTTTAAAGAAAAGGCCATTCCATCATCAACAATGGTCGAAGCAGGTGATTTTCGGCTGAATTCATTAACGAATACCGTAAAATATAAAGACGTTTCTGTTCGACTAACCCCAACCGAAGCTATTATCTTGAAAATCCTTTTTAAAAGCCCACATGAAATTGTTTCTAAGAAGAAATTTATAAAATTTTTATGGGAAAATGATCAATTCATCAACGAAAATATTCTTGAAGTTAATATTAGTCGGTTGCGTCAAAAGCTATCACAACTTGATGATCAAAAACATATTGTGACCATTCGCGGAAAGGGATATCAATGGATAAATTAAAAGAAGCGATCAAAGTTAGTATCCCATACATCATTACGTATTTAATCCTTATTTTAATTTTTGCTTTCTTTGTTTACCTTTACAACCTAAAATGGGTTTTGGTTCTGGCGTTTGTCCAATTTACATGGCCATTTGGATTATTACTTATTTTCGTTGCTGAATACAGGTATTTTTACGTCAGAAAAAAGCTACACCATCATGACTACCGTCAATCAGATGTTTTTATGCGTGATCAACTTTATTTAAAAGAACTCCAAAGTTTAAAGCAAAAAGTAAATGATGAACGAAATCGAGAATTGCTTAATCAAAAGGAACGTGAAGACTATATTCGTTTATGGTCCCACGAAATCAAAACTCCATTGACGCGCATGAAACTGATGCTTGATGATGATCATCAAAATTCAAACAATAAATTGCAAAAACAGGTTAGAATTATTCAAAGTCAATTGGACTTGCTTCTAACATATGAACGGATCAAAAGTTTCAATAGTGATATTCATTTTAAAGAGGTCAATTTGAAAGATGAATGCAACCATTGTTTAAAGAACTTGATGGAAATGGCAATTGATAAAAATTTGACGGTTCAAAATAATCTTCCAAGCGTAACTTACCTTACCGATGAAAAATGGCTAAAAATAGTGCTTGAGCAACTGTTACTGAATGCGATTAAATATTCAAATGATAATGGACAGATTAAAATCGAACTTCAAGGTAATGTTTTAAAAATCATCGATAATGGTATTGGAATTCAAGCTGCCGATCTGCCGGAAATCTTTAAAGCTGGATACATTGGGAAAAATACCCGCCAAAATGAAAATGCTAGTGGTTTAGGATTGTACATCGTTAATCAAATTTGCCAAAAGCTTAATATCGGAATTAATATTCAATCAGTTGAAAATCATGGAACGACGGTTAATTTATCGCTCGTTTCCAAACTAATTCAAAAATAACAAATTGTAAGGTTCTTGCTAAAACTGTAAGTACAAAGCTAGCAAGAACCTTTTTATAATAATTAATGAAATCAAGGTAGAAATGGGGTTTTAAAATGAATCTATTAGAAATCAATCATCTTCAGAAAATTTTTAATGAAAATCGTCCTAATCAGGTTGAAGCATTAAAAGACATTAGTTTAAATGTTGAAACGGGAGATTTTATTGCTATTATGGGCGAATCGGGAGCGGGGAAATCAACCCTTTTAAATATTATTGCTACTTTGGAACAAGCGACAAGCGGACAAATCGTCTTGAATGGAACAGACTTAATGACGCTTAAAGAAAAGAAACGAGCCCAGTTTCGGCGGGAGCATCTTGGATTTATCTTTCAGCAGTTTAATTTACTAGATACTTTAACCAATAAGGATAATATTTTCTTGCCCCTTGTTTTATCTAAGGTTAAGTACCCAGAAATGGAGAAACGGATTACTCCAATTGCGCAACAGCTCGGAATTAATAAGTTATTAGAACGGTATCCTTACGAAATCTCTGGTGGACAAAAACAACGAATTGCAATTGCCCGGGCATTGATTACCAATCCAGAATTAATTTTGGCAGACGAACCGACCGGGGCTTTAGACTCAAGTAATTCAGAACGGCTTCTCCGACTTTTTCAAACGATCAATCAAAATGGTCAAACAATTATGATGGTAACGCATAGCGCATTAGCTGCAAGCTATTCCAAAAAGGTAATTTTCATCAAAGACGGAATTGTATTTCATGAATTAAATCGCGGTCAAAATTCTGAAAACCAATTTTTAAGTCAAATATCACAAGCAGCATTAGCAATTCAAGAAGGGGATCACAATGACTTACATTAAACTCGCAACGGATGGAATTTGGAAAAATAAGAAATATTACTTTCCATACATTATCGCAACATCCATTCTGTTCGCATCCAACTACATTTTATTTTCGATTTTACAAAATCAAAGTATCAAAAATTCAATGTTTGGCAGTCAGCTACAAGGATTAATCAAATTAACACTTTGCTTATTAATTTCAATATCCGTTATCTTTATGATTTATGTTGATCATATTTTGTCAAAATCTGAAACACGTGAATTAGGGTTGTACAACATTTTAGGATTTACAAACCAAAACTTGAAAGTCGTCATCACAATTCGATTGATTGCTAATTACTTAATCTCCGCCGTCATCGGATTAATTCTTGGAATCAATTTTAACCGTTTTTCGTTTATGACATTACAGCGGATGCTTAATATTAAAGAATTCAAGTACTCTTCAGTAACTGGGGCTACTCAAATTACGCTCATAATGTTCTTCGTAATTTTTCTGTTACTCTTATTTATTCGCTTTTCTCAATTAAAAAAGGTTAATCCGCTTGATCTTTGGAAAGCCGCTTCAAATCAAGAAAAGGCGATTAAAGCTCCCGTGTTTTCAGGAATTCTTGGAGTTATTATTCTAGGAAGTGGATATTATTTAGCCGTAACAACGCAACCAACCATGATGGCAATTGCTAAATTTATGATGGCCGTTTTTCTGGTTGTTTTTGGAACTTATCTAGTATTTAGTTCTTTCAGCATTTTATTGCTTAAATTACTTCAAAAGAACAAGCACTTTTATTATCAATCACGGCATTTAATTTCAGTTTCAGGAATGCTTCATCGAATGAAATCAAATGGCATAAGTTTAGCTTCAATTTGTTTATTATGTTCTGCAATCATCGTTGTTTTAATCGGTAGCGTCAGTATGGAAGTCGGGAAAGAAAGAATCGTTAAATTGTGGTGTCCAAGTGACATTACACTTACAACCAATCGTCCATTAACAGCAGGTCAACGGGAAACAATTGCAGAATGTTCAAAAACATACCACGTTCAGGCTCATGTTGAGCATCAAGCCAAAATGACAACTCCAATTTGGGGAAACTTAAAGGGAGGTCAATTTGAACAAGGCGATATTCAATCTGCAAAATATCAGTTAACGTTTGTTTCACTTGCGGATTATAACAAAGCACAACATACCAATATCAAATTGAATAAAAATGAGGCGTTATTCTATTGTCCAGATGTAAAAACCAAACCAACAACTCTAAATATTGGTGGTCAACGTTTAAACTTACGGTCAATTAAAACATTTAACTTGTTTGCAAATTATGACCATAGTATCGTGCAACCAGCATTTGTAATTGTTAAAGACATCGATGGTTTTCAAAAATTAACGAACGAGCCCCTAATCTACTTAACATTCCTCAATACAAAGGGAACAACTCGTGAGAATTTACGCTTTGCTTCGATTCTTCAAACTAAACTTGGGCTATCAAATACTGAATATACTTCAAAGTATTTAACGGAAACTCAACTTACGCCAATTTTTGGTAGTTTCTTGTTCTTAGGAGTAATTATCAGTATTATTCTTCTAATCATTACAACCATGATGATTTACTACAAACAAATCGCTGAAGGGCTTGAAGATCGTCAAAATTTTCAAACAATGCAACAAATCGGATTAAGTCAAAGGGAAACAAGTCAAACCATTCATAGCCAAATTTTGATGGTTTTTGGATTCCCGATTTTAGGAGCAATCATAAATGCCTGCTTTGCATTTCCAGCAATCCGCAGTATTTTAAAGCTTTTTTCAATTTACAATTTCAAAATGGTTCTTGCTGTAAGCAGCAGCGTGATCGTCTCAATGATTGCCTTTTATTTGTTGATCTATCTCTTAACAACCCGGATTTATCGGCAAATTATTAATCAACGAATTTACTAAATCAAACAAAGGAGCTTTAAAGTTCCTTTGTTTTTTGTTTTAATAGGAATAAAGATAAGGGGAGGTTGACCATGAGTTACGATTTAACTGAAATTAAAACCTTTGCGAAAAATTGTTTAGACGGCGATATTACCGGTCACGATTATTTTCACGTGGATCGGGTCGCTCGGATCGGTGTGCAACTGTATACTGCTGATCATCCTGAAGGGGATGCTCATGCAATTTTTATCATTCAAATTGCATCATATTTGCATGACACGATCGATGAAAAGATTACGAATAACGTTGAACACCGCTTAGAAGAAATCCATCACCTGACAACGATTCAAGCATTATCTAGTGAAGACCAAAATAATATTTTTGACACGATCCAAAACATGTCATTTTCAAAAAACATTGAACATCATCATCAATTATCGCTTGAAGGACAGTATGTCCAAGATGCCGACCGAATCGAAGCACTGGGAGCAATCGGCATTGCCCGGGCATTTGCATACGGCGGGAAACATGACAATCTAATTTACGATCCGCGAATTCCGGTTACCAAACTTACTTCACATGATCAATACCGGACAAAGCAGGAAACAACGATCAATCATTTTTATGAGAAACTCTTTACCCTTGAAGACTTGATGAATACGCCAAGTGGCAAAAAGATGGCTCACAAACGCACTCAGGTAATGCGGAATTTTGTCGATGAATTTTTAGCGGAATGGAATTTGGAAGATTAGGGAAAGGACCGTCTTTTAAATGTTAACGTATAAAAGTTATGGTAATTCTGAAAAGCCAGTCTTATGTTTGTTACCAGGAGCTGGATTAGGAGCATGGGCTTATAATCAAGTAATCCCGTTAATTACAAAAAATTTTTATGTGATCATTCCGGATGTATTATCTAACTTTAAAACGATCGATAATGCGATATATCAACTCCATGAGCTAATATCTATAAAATTTAACAGGAAAATAAAGATATTAGCCGGGTTAAGTCTTGGCTCACAAATCGCTTTAGCGTTAGTAGCAAAATATCCTGCAATCTGTGATGATTTGTTACTAGAAAGTTGTGCTGCTTTCCCTCAGTCCATTTCTAAGGTGATCAAGCCGTTTACCAAATTAAGTTATCCGTTAACGCGTTTTAACTGGTTTAATAAATTACAGGCAATGACATTACATTTACCACCCAAAATGAATCGTTTTTACAATCAAGAAGTAAAGAAAATGTCAGAGCAAACCTTAGTTAATATGTTGTCGGCCAATACAGCATTTGATATTCAAAACCTTATTCCGATTAATTTCAAAGGAAAAGCTATTATTGCATATGGAACTAAGGAGGAAAGGCTAATCATTAAATCAAGTAAGTTCCTTTCCAAAGAGTTTATAAATTCTAGAATTATCCCTTTAAAAAATTACCGCCATGGGGAACTTACATTAAGCCATCCAGACCGGTTTTGCCAAATTATAAATAGCTTTCAAAATTAATGAACTAAAAAAGTATCCCAACGAATTGGTTGAGATACTTTTTTAGTCGCGATCAATATCAAACATCTTCTCATTAATTCCGTGCTGGCATTCGGCTTGAATCGTAACGTGCGAGATATGATATTTGTCTTGAAGCAATTTGCTGATTTGGCGATAAATTGGCTCAACTTCGCTTAACTTAATATCTTCACAGTTAATGTGTGCTGAAAACATTGTATGATGTTCATCAACGAGCCATGCATGAACATGGTGGACCGAGTTTACTTGCGGAATACTTGTGATGTCTTTTTTGATTGCATCATAATCGATATCTGGGGCAGCCTGCATCAAAATGTTGATCGTCTTTTGAATGATTGGCAGGGCCTCATATGCAATGTAGAGGGCAACCAAAACCGAAACAACTGGGTCAAGCCATTTAATGTGCCAGAAAATCAAAATAATCCCGGTAATTACAACTCCAATTGATGACAGCCCATCCGCCAAAATATGAAGATAGGTTGCTTTAATGTTTAAACTGTGGCGGCTTCCCGCATGCAACAAGCCCGCTGATATAAAGTTGGCCAATAAGCCGACAACCGCAACGACCGTCATAATATCACCGTTAACGTGATCCGGATGCATAAACCGTTTGACCGCTTCGATTACGATAAAAAGGGCAATTACGATCAATAATCCTGCATTTAAGAGCGCTGATAGGATTTCAGCCCGGCGGTAACCAAACGTTCGCTGGGGCGTTTCAGGCTTAGTCGCAATTCGTTGCGCAATATAACTAATTACGATCGAAGCTGAATCGCTTAAATTATGGAATGCATCAGAAAGTAAAGCTAAACTGCCTGAAAGAAGCCCACCTAAAATTTCAACAACGGTAATCAAAACGTTTAAAACCGTTACCCAGAAGAAACGGTCCGTACTTACATTTTCAGTTTCCATTCAGATCCTCCTTTTCTTTGAGTTCCTAATTCCATAATACAGGCACGGTCAAGGTTAATCAATTAATGTTGACCGTTTCACAATAGTTTCTTTAATTGGCAAAAGTTATAAAAAGTTATAAAATGAAACCAAAGTTATAAAAAGTTATAAAACGTTAATTAGAGTTATAAAAGGAGGTTCCGCGATGAATCCGTTCAATCCAAACTTTGGAAAGGTACCGCAACTTTTCCTTGATCGCAATCAAATTGTTAACGAGTATATTAGTGAGCTTGACTCAAATCTCGACTCTCCATTACAAACATCCGTCATTTACGGTGTTCGCGGTTCTGGAAAAACATCACTGTTGACCGATATTAGTAATCAGCTTCGTCAAAAAGGGCACTGGATCGTCATCGACTTAACAACTAATCAGGATTTGATTCCCACCCTTACGTATAATCTTTACCAAGAAGCAACTTCAAAGTTTGAGCAATTAATTGGTAAATTAAAGAGCATCAAAGTTTCAGGGGTTGAATTTCAGTTAAAAAATGATGTTCCTCAAAGCATCCAGTATCAAATGATGCTGAAGCAAATTTTAAATCAGCTTGCTGAAAAGCAGATCAAGGTCTTAGTTACCCTTGATGAAGTGAAGGCAACAAAAGAGGTTCGTGAATTTGCCTCGTTATACCAATTACTAATTCGCGAAAATTTACCAATTGCACTTATCATGACTGGATTACCGGAAAATATTTCTGAATTACAAAATAACAGTGTTTTGACTTTTCTTTTAAGAAGTAACCGCATTGAACTTAGTCCGTTAAGTCATGAAGCGGTAATTAAGGCGTTCGCTGAAAAATTTAATGAAGGCAATCGTCAAGTCGCAAATCCGATTTTGCACCGCTTAACCCTTTTAACTCGCGGTTACGCTTATGCCTTCCAGTTACTCGGATATCTTGTATGGAAAAACAGTGCCGCAGGAGATGTAATCAATGACCAATTGATTGACCAGTTATTGCCTGAATATCAATTAGCCCTTAGTCGAAACGCATATACGAAAATTTACCAAGACTTGTCATACCAAGATCGTGAATTTGTCCGGGCAATGGCGAGCAGCGCCGACGATAAGGTTAAAATGAAATATATCGGTGAACAGATGGAAAAACCAAGCAATTACATTGCAAACTACCGTCAACGCTTACTTGATAGCCAACTGATTCGGATTGCTGGCTATGGTTACGTTTCATTTACGTTGCCACTATTTAAAGATTTTGTTCAATGGTATGCTCAATATGACGATGCTGGGTTTTAATCAATCACATCTGTGCTACAATCAAGTTAAACATCAAAGGAGGAACCTTTTATGATCGATCGGATCGAAAAATCAGCCTGCACATCTGTCATGGTTGGGAAAAAAGCATCATTAAACGGCTCAACGTTTATTGCCCGTAATGAAGATCGGCTCGTTGCCATCTATCCTAAGCGCTTTTTGATTCAACCTGCAGTCAATGGTCGCAAAGAAATTTACAAATCAACTTATAACAAACTTGAGGTGCCGTTACCTGAATCCGGCTACCGGTACTCTTCAACTCCAAACGTCACGATGGAAGATGGAATCAATGAAGAAGACGGCTTCAATGAAAAGGGCGTTGGTGAATCAGCAACCGAAAGTGTTTACGCTAACGAACGCGTCTTAGCATGTGATCCATATAACAAGGATGGGTTGGCTGAAGATTCAATGACGACCCTTGTCCTACCATTTATTAATTCAGCTCGTGAAGGCGTTCAATATTTAGGTAAATTAATTGCCAAGTATGGTGCCGCTGAAGGGAACGGGGTGCAATTTAACGACCGCGATGAAGTCTGGTATATGGAAATCGCAACTGGTCATCATTGGGTTGCCGTTCGCATTCCTGATGATTGCTATGCGGTTGCAGCTAACCAAATCGCAATTGAAGAAATCGATTTTAATGATCCGGACAACTTTATGTGGTCTGACGGCATCCAGGAATTCGTTGAACAAAACCACTTAAATCCGGATGAAGAGAAATTCAATTTCCGTCATATTTTTGGAACGGATACCGAAAAAGACCACCATTACAACACACCCCGGGTATGGTTTGCTCAACGGTACTTAAATCCGGAAATCGAGCAGGAACCTGAATCACCAAACATGCCGTTTATCTGCAAGCCAAGCCGGAAACTTTCGCTTGAAGACATTCAGTATATTTTAAAATCGCACTACAACGAAACAAAGTATGATCCGCTTGGAAACGGTGATCTTCGTGACCGGAAGAAATATCGGGCAATTTCACTTTCGCGGACTGCCAACTCGCACATTCTTGAAATGCAATCAAATGGCGAAGGAGTCCAATGGCTTTCGTTGGGTGTCCCTGCATTTTGTCCGCACATTCCGTTCTTTACGAACGCCAACGATACGGATCCTTCATACAGCAATACGCCCGTAAAGATGGATCTGCAAACTGACAGCGCTTACTGGTTATATGAAACATTAGCAATGGTCGTTGAAAGCCACTATGCTGATTTCATTCAAGATGATTTAGATTTTCAAAAAGAACTTTCACAATGGAGTCATGCTAAAGTCAACGAAATCAATGACTATGTTGATGCGCATGATTTAAAGGGTGAAGAGTTAACGAAGTTCTTGACGAATCAAAATCACGAAATCGTTGCGCACTGCAACCAACGGACAAAGGAATTTATCACGGAATTGATCACTCGCGGAACTGAACTATCCGGCTTAACATTCAAGATGGATCCAAACTTATAATAAAGAAACAAAGAACCGCATGAAATCAACGTTCATGCGGTTTTATTAAGCCTTTAGATAGTTAAATGGTCGCAAAATGGTCGCGTCTAATTATGCTTTTTCTTCAACTTAAATGCGGTTAACACGGCAATGAAGCCAATAATTGTTGTAACCATTAAGAAACTAAGGGAGAAGCGGCTTCCTAACCGCATTCCAAACGTCCCGGGATGAGCGTTTTTTCCCAAATTCATTAAAAATGAAACGATCGTTGTCCCAATTGCCCCTGAGTATTGCTGGAACGCATTGAAAATGGCATTCCCGTCTGATTGGATTTCCTTTGGCAGAGAATTAATTCCAAGGGTCATCGCATTACTAAATGTCAGGGAGAAGCCAACATTGTAGAAAAGGTAAGCAACCATTACCCAAATAGGAGTCAACTTTGGAACGGCCGTTACTAATGCAATGAAGAAAATAACATTAACTGTAAATCCGATAATCATCGGTTTGACCGGTCCTTGTTCGTCTAAAATTCGTCCAGAAAGGGGAATGAAAACCAGCCGCAACAGACTCCCCGGCAAAACGATCAAGCCGGCAACCATTGCCGTGGCATGCATTGCAAGTTGTGCCATATTAGGAACAACGAAGCCGCCAAGACTAATATTTGTTAATTGAAGCAGGAAATAGGTTGCAAAAAACAACGTAAATAATTTGTTTTTGAAAACGCTGATGTTAAATAATGGCTTGGTAACTTTCTTAGAATGGCGAATATATAGCAGCAAGAAAATCAGACTTAAAACAAGTAAAATAATATTGCCAATGACTGGAATATTTAATTTACTGATTCCTAGAAGGAAAAGAGTTACAAAGCCCGCCACTAAGCCAAAACCGGCCCAATCAAATGTGATTGCTTGAGTTTTTTCAGCTTGCGGAATGTTAATTGCTCCGAGAATCAATGAAAGAATCGCGAAGGGCAAAATAAAAAGAAAAATCCATTTCCAATTAAAGTAATTAATAACTAGCCCGCCAAATGTCGGTCCAATCGTTGGCGCAACCGCAACGGCAAGGGATCCAAGCGACATGTATCTTCCCGAAAATTCAGTCGGAACATTTTGAATAATTAGTGTAAAAATTAAGGGCGTACATAACCCAGTTGAAATTCCACCAATAACCCGAGCAAGTAAAAGAATTTCAAAATTCGGCGTTCCAAGTGCTAAAATAATGTTAATAATGAATAGTGAAACGGTAATTTCAAAAATCGTTTTTAGCCTAATCTTTTTATATAACATCGCCGTGGTAAACATTGTGATGCATGAGGCTAACATTGTTGCGGATGTTAACCACTGAACGGTTGAAAGCGAGATATGAAACTGGTTCATCAGCGTTGGGAAAGCAACGTTTAAGGCGGTCATCATCAATGCTCCGCAAGAGCTTAAAATGCCAGTTCCAAGAATTGCCAATTGAACTTTACGACTTACTTTTGACATAATAATCATTCCCTTTCAAATTTAAAACCAATGATTATTATATAGGTTTAGTGTTTACTTGTAAATGCTAAAAATAAAGGAGCTACTTTTATGTATGATCTAACGGCATTGATCGCCATTACAAATCGCTTAATTACCAATGAAACCCGGGAACAATTTGAAAAACTGGGAATCAATAAAAGTACTGGAGCAATTTTATTGAGCATTGAACGCCAGGGCGAAACGTCGCAAGCCAAAATCGCAAAGGACTTGCATATCAATAAGGGACTTGTTAATCGCGAAGTCCAGAACTTATTAAAAGCCGGAAACATCGAACAACACGTTTCGCAGACTAACCGGTCGCATTCAGTGATCACCTTAACGTCTTCTGGAAAGAAATTAATTAAACAAGTCCAACAAATTCGGAATCAATGGTGGCAGGAAAATAGCCATGGAATTGAGCAAGAAGAGTTACAAAAACTTTTAGAAAAGTTGATTCAACGGTAAAAAAATAAACACTTCAGCAAAGAATGGGTGTATTTTGAAAGTAGCTGGAGTGTTTATTAGTAATTTTAAATTACAGAGATAAATCTCTATAAGTGTAGAATAATTAATTATGTAAAGGTTGTCAATAAAAAGCGCATCTTTTTTTCGAACTTATCCAAAAATTAATGGTTAAATATTTTGAAGGTTCAAAATTACAAATCATTTAATTTATAAAGAAGAGGGCTGTGACCGACATCACAGTCCTCTTTTAACTATCGTTTCAAACATTTTACAAATTGCGGATCAAACGAATTAATAAATTTTTGATCATGTTCAACAATCAGCATTGTCGGTGATTTTTCTTTGATCATTGTCAAGATTTGTTGCTGGTTTTCAATATCTAAGTAATTTAATGGCTCGTCCCACAAATATAAGTTTGCTGGTTCAACCAAAGATTTCGCCAATGCGACTTTCTTTTGCTGTCCCTTACTCATCTGCTCAATTGGTAGATTAAACACTTCACGCGGCATCCCCAGCTTACGCAAAAGGTTCAAGATTTCATTGAAATTCAATCCATTCTGATCTGCAAGCTGCATAATCGTTCCGTTCAATTTTACCGATTGGCTCAAATAACTAATTTTAGCGTGCGGATTGACGTGAAAATCACCGGTCGAATTCATTCGAACCTGGTTTAAAATAAACTTAAATAGCGTAGACTTTCCAATTCCGTTCTGACCGGTAACAATCAGCTGCTCATTACACTTTAAGGTAAACGTGACTGGATCAAAAAGCGGGAAATCATACCCAAGCTGAAAATCTTTAAAAGATAAAATTTCGTCTTTTCTTGAAGGAATATAGTTGATCGTTAGCGGCGAAGTCTCAATTATATTATTGAAAAGTGCTTGTTTTTGCTTAATTTTCTGATCAATTCGCTTTTGAATTGCCTTTGAGCGTTTCATTGAACGTTTCGCCCGGGCACTTGTAAAACCACTATGACCAGTTCCGCCGCTTCCTTTGACATGCGGGTTTCCATAGTTATCTTTTTCACGTTGCACAGCCCAGTCCTTCTTTTCTCGTGATGTTTCCCGTAGCCGCTTGATTTCACTTTTTAATTTTTGATTCTCTTCCAGATAATTTTGATCCTGATTTTCCTTTTCAACTTTATAGGTGTCAAAGTTTCCATGAAATTGTAAAATTGTATTTCGCTCAATTGATAAAACATGGTCGATTATTTGATTAAGAAACGCAACATCATGACTTACAACAATAAATCCTTGTTTCTTGTGTTTTAAGTAATCCGCAATTTGTTTTCGACTTTTGCCGTCTAGATGGTTAGTCGGTTCATCAACTAATGGAAAAACGTCATCATTCTTAAAAAGGGTTGCCAGCTGAACCTTCGTTTGTTCGCCGCCACTTAATTCGGCATATGGCCGCCAAATCAACTCATCTGAATTTGAACACATCTTTGACAGTTCTTTTTTTAATTCCCATTCTTCAATTGGATAGTTGTCCTGAATTGCCATAATTGTTGGATAAGAAGGATGGTTAATTTTTAATGGAAAATATTGGAAAGTGGTCTGACGTTCAATTTGACCATCATTCGGGACAAGTTCGCCAAGAAGTAATTTTAAAAAGGTTGTTTTTCCTTGACCATTCCGTCCAAGTAATCCCAATTTCCAATCAAGGCCGATGTTTAAATTTACCTTCTTGAAAAGGGGTGTAAGTTGACCATCATATGCGAAAGTTAAGTTTTTGACTTTAATATCTGCCATTCTAATCCTTCCTTTCAAAAAAGGACCCGTACACTTTTACGTAATACAGGTCCAAATATCGTCAGGGAATACCATCATTTCAGGTTTAAAGCCATGTATTACGATCAATTTTCAGAATTAAAAAAATGCACAAAAGTCCCGTCTAAAAATAAATTAAACAGTTATTTTTGCAAATTAATAATCCTAAAAAATCAATCGAAACACCTCCGAGTTAAGTTGTTAAATAAAGTATACACCTATTTTGATTAAAATGTTTTATTATATTTTAATTCAACCTTATCAAATTTCATTTATTTATCCCATACTTCTTCGTACTCAGCTTCCTTAAAGCCCACCGTAATCCGGTTCCCATCAACCATAATTGGCCGCTTGATCAACATGCCGTCATTTGATAAAACGGTACATGCTTCGGTGCATGACATCTCGTTGACTTTATCCTTTAATCCTTGTTGCCGGTAGTGTTGACCGCTCGTATTAAAGAACCGTTTTTGCGGTAAGTCCGTCATCTTCATCCATTTTTCAAGTTGCGCTGCAGACGGGGGATTTTTAACCAAGTCATGCGGCGTATATTGAATATGGTGTTCATCAAGCCATTTCATTGCTTTCCGACACGTTCCGCATCGTGGATAGTAGTAAAAATCAGGCATCTTAGTCGACCTCCTTAATTAGTCATCAATGCTCATACTTAAGTCGATGTTTTGGTTAGTTGAGTTAACAACTTGTTGGACTTTTTGCTGTAAAGCAGCCAATGCAGGCTGTCCTAAATATAATCGTACAGGAGGTTGTTCCATTGATGCAAGTTTCAAAATCACCTTAGCAACTAAAACCGGATTCCCGCTTTGATTATGATTTAAGTGAGCAAGTCCCACCATTGTTTGTGAAACTGCAGTGTTATTATTCGTTTTATTTTCGGGTTCCTTCATTGATTCACCCAGAAATTCTGTCCGGACACCAGAAGGGCAAATTGCAGTGACGTGAATTCCGTCAGCGGCAACTTCATCTTGAAGGGCCTCGCTCATCATAATAACGGCCGATTTCGTTGCCGAATAGATTCCTTGCGCCGGGCCAGTGACCGTTCCTGAAATCGATGCTAAATTAATGATCGAACCAGAATGTTGCTTCTTCATTTGCGGCAAAACCGCTTGCGTAACTTCAAGCAGGCCAAAAACATTAACATCGAAATTTGCCCGCACTTCATCCATTGCGACCTCGTCAAGCGCACCTAATAAAGCATATCCGGCATTATTTACCAAAACATCAATTCTTCCAAACCGATCAATAATTGATGCAATTGCTTGATGGATGTCACCTTCATTGAATTGCATTTCAACCGGATAAAAATTATCCAAAAGGCTTGAATCAGCTAATTTGCTAGCTACAATTTCTTTTAATTGAGCAGCATTTCGTGAAGTTGCTGCAACCTGATAATCATTTTGTAATCCCGCAATTGTCGTTGCCAATCCAATTCCTTTTGAAGCACCTGTAACAACCATTACTTTTTTCATATTTATTCGCTTCCTTATCACTTAGTAAAAAGAATTTTGCAAAATATATTTTGATTATCATAACAAAAAATAATCAGAATATCAATCGCGTTAAGCAAAAAGCAAATTAAAGTGTATAATAGTTTTAATAACCAACATCAAAAAGGATGAGTTTTCTATGAAGACAAACGACATTAGCAAGCTTGAACTTGCTGTTTACTTTGGATTATCAATTATCATTAACAGTTTTGGAAACGCACTGACCGTCGCATTGAACTTAGGAAGTCCATTATGGACCGCAACATGTGTCAACGTCAGTCAGACGATTCATTGGTCACTCGGAAACATCATGGTGATCTGGGGCGCATTATTGATCATTATTAATACCATTTTGATTCAGAAAATTGATCTAAAGCGCATTGGTAAAAGTATCATCTTTATGGTATTATTTTCATACCTTGTAAGTTGGCTCAGCAGCGTTTTAAAACACTCATTAGTGATGACCATGAATTTACCAATGAGAATTATCTTTGATTTGTTTGGAATATGCTTAGTGTCATTAGGTGTTTCAATGTATCAACGCGTAAACTGGATGCTGCATCCCGCAGATGATTTAATGCAGATCGTCCGGTTTAAGTTCTTTAACGGAAATTCAACCAAAGCAATGTTTGCCGTTTATTTGCCAGCAATCATCATTGTCGCAATTACATTTTTGATCAGTCATCAAATTGTCGCCATCAACATCGGAACAATTTTTGGATTATTATTCCAAGGACCAATGATTGGAATTTGCGATCGAATTTGCTTTAAACGGTTAAAGCATCATAATTTGGATCATTAAGAGCCCCTCTTTGGAGTTGTATATGTTGGTCATTAAAACTATAATTTTAATAACAGGTTAAATCAAAGAATTAGCTATCCCCTTTATCAAGCTTTAGAAAGGATTTGTTTATGGATCACGATCGTTACTTACCATTAATTCAAGCTGAACTAAAAAAACTTCCAGTTTATATCCGTGATTTTTATTTGCAAACTAATCATTCAATCACAACGATTTATCAGTATCTGACTGAATTTCGACGATTTTTTAATTGGTTGCGCGAATCAGGCATTTCAGATGCTAAGGAAAATCAGGCAATTAAAGTTGAAACACTTGCTAAGTTGCGCCGTTCAGACATTATGTTATACATTGATTTCCTTAAACATTCTAAAAACAAACAAGGACGCGTTAATTCACCAACATCCATTAACCGGTCAATTAACGCGTTACGATCATTGTTTAAGTTTTTGACCGTTACGGCGGATACTGAAGACGGAAAGCCGTATTTTACCAATAACGTGATGCTTAAAATTGATTCATTAAATACCACGGAAACGTTGAATTACCGGGCTCACAACCTTGAAACGCACATGTACACTGGTGACCGGAAATATGAGTTTATTGATTTTATCGAAAATGAATATGAAAAAAACTGTGATCCGCGGGCTTTAACCGCGTTTAAGAAAAATAAAGAACGCGATATTTGTATTGCTGCGATGATTCTCGGGACTGGAATTCGGGTTTCAGAAGCAGCCAACGTTAATGTTGAAGACCTTCATCTTGAAGATGTAATGCTTGATGTTACGCGGAAAGGCGGCATACGGGACTCGGTTCCAATTGCACCATGGGTCGTTCAATACGTCGAACGCTATGCTAAAATCCGCCAAGACCGGTACAATCCGCCGAAGGATCAAAAAGCATTCTTTGTCACTGAATATCACGGTGAGGTCCGCCGTATTACGTATAATTCAATTGAAAAACTGATCAAAAAGTATTCTACGGCGTTCGGGCATCCATTAACGCCCCACAAATTACGGCATACTCTCGCATCGGAATTATATGAAATCACCAAAGACCGGGTCTTAGTATCCCAACAATTAGGGCAAAAAGGGACATCCGCAACTGATTTGTATACCCACGTCAATCAGGAAGCTCAAAAAGACGCCCTCCGGAAGTTAAAATAAGCCCCTTTTGCCCTTCTCTTACTGGTCCCCTTTCAATTTGGAAATTAAAAAAGCTGAAGTCTTGATTATTAAAATTCAAGATTTCAGCTTTTTTTGTTTTTATTTTTCTAGTTGACGCACATAAACCGTAATTCCAATTAAAGCAATGGCAATGATAACTAAAATTGTCAGGCCGATTCGACCACCAGTAAGGATCGCACTGGCTTCGCTTAGGCCTAAACCTTCAAAAATCGTAATGATCGACGACATCAAACTGGTTCCAATCGTTCCCGAATATTGCTGGAAAGTATTGAAGATTGAACTGACAAGCGAATGGTCAGCCGCTGAAACATACTTTCCGGCATCTGACATAATATTGCCAAATCCAAACGTGTAACCTAACCGGAAGATGATGTAAATCAGCCCAATTAAAAATGCCGTCAGAAATTTAAAACTGATCAAATAAAGAGCAACGCCTGCAAACAAGAAACCACTTGAAAGCGTTAGTGTAAAGAACGCCCCCTTTTTATCATAAATTTTCCCTGAAACGGGCGATAATAATGCGCCGATTACCGCTCCCGGAAGCAGCAACATTCCCGTGACCAATGAATTATAGTGCAAAACCTCTTCGGCATAAAGCGGCAAAATAAATACCAAACTCAAATTCATAAACTGTAAGCTGAAAAATGAAATCAACCGGAAACGAACGATTTTATTTTTGATAATTCGGAAACTCAGATATTTCCGCTTTGTATGCTGATTTTCATAAATGAATGCTCCTAGAAAAACAACACTGCCAATTAAAAGTCCAATCAACGATCCCGGATGATGAATTTGCGTTCCAAGATTACTGATTACCAGGCTAAACGTAATAACCGTTGCTCCAAACAAGATCAATCCAAGATAATCAAAAGGCGTTGAAGCCGTTTCAACCTTTTCCTTTTTAAGCGAATACATTCCCATTCCAAAAGCAACCAACAATAGCGGCAACACAATAATAAAGATCATCCGCCATGAAATCAAATATGTCAGTAACCCGCCGTATGTGGGACCGAATGCCGGGCCAAATGATTTGATCATTGTCACAATTCCGTTGTACTTACCAAACTGATCTTGCGGAATCGAATGGAAAACAATTTGATACATCAGCGGCGTTGCAATCCCCGTTGCAAATGCATTGATCATACATCCAACCAGCAGCATTCTAAAAGACTGGGCAAACGCACTGATCAGACATCCAGGAATAAACGCCAATGCTGCTAACATAAAAATTCGCCGAAGCGGAAAATGTTTCATTAAATAGGCCGTCGCACTCATTGTGATCGTTGCAACTAAATAATAGCCCGATGCCAACCACTGAACGACAGCTAAACGCGTATTAAATTCATGAATTAACGTTGGAAAAGTGACAACCAGGGAAGTTCCAATCAAAATTCCGATAAACCCCAGACAACTTCCACTGATCACACTTAGTTTTTCCTTCGTTGAGACGTTTTCCATTAAAATCACCTTCAAGTTCCATTTTATCACGAATGAAAATCAATCATTTTCCAAAACTTTGATTTTAAAGCATTTTTCGCTAACCGGACATTTTTTAGCGATAAGTGGTCAGTTATTTTAGTATTTACATCTTTGGAATTTTAGTTTTAAATAGTAAGTATACTAACTTAGAGATTGAGAAGATGATCAAATTGAATATTAAGGAAATGCCTCAATGGCGCAAAAACTTATATGTTTTAGCGTTTGGGGATTTTGTTTCCGGGACTGGCTTTAGTATGAGTTTGCCGTTTTTGCCGCTGTTTATCAGCCAAATGGCGCACTTTACAAACGTCCAATTAACTTTCTATTCCGGGTTAGCGTATGCGATTGCCTTTGTTAGTCAGGCGATTGTTTCACCATTATGGGGGAAACTCGCTGACCGGACTGGTCGGAAACCAATGATTTTACGGTCAGCATTTGGAATGTGTATTACAGGATTTCTCTGCGGACTTGCGCATAACATCTGGATTTTAATTTTTTGGCGATTTGTATACGGGTGTTTCTCAGGATACAACAGTAATTCGCAAGCCTTAGTTGCAAGCGAAGTTCCGTCGAATCAAGGCGGAAAAGCAATGGGAATCTTAACAACTGGCCGGGTCGGCGGACAGCTGATCGGTCCAATCATCGGCGGGATGATTGCCGGTATTTGGGGTTATCGGATGACCTTCTACCTTTTCGGAATCATTATGTTCATTGCTGGAATTTTAGCTTTGGTGTTCGTTAAAGAAGAATTTACTCCACATGAAATCGCCAAAAATGCTTCCCGAAAAGAAAAATCAGCTCTGGCTCAAGTCAACAGCTTGCCGATCGTCATTGCAATGTTCATTACCGCAATGCTTGTAAATGCCGTTACCAAGTCAATTAACCCGGTCATTAGTTTATTTGTTCGGCAGTTATTACATGGCCATGGCAGTGTATCAGTTGTCAGCGGAATCATCACTGCCCTTCCCGGGTTTGCAACCATTATGGCTGCTCACCGATTAGGCGATCTTGGTGACCGCATCGGGGCACGAAAAGTTTTGGTTGCAGGATTGATTTTCTCCGGATGCGTCTTTTTCGCAACGAGTTGGGTCGGAAATGTATACACATTAGGAATTTGCCGGTTCTTAATCGGAATTTCGGATGCGGCTTTACTTCCGCTTGCTCAAACTGTTTTAATGAATAATGCTCCTGACGCGGTTGTCAGCCGGGTCTTCAGTTACATGCAATCTTTCCAAGCCATTGGAAGTATCATTGGCCCAATGCTTGGCTCTGTAATTGCTGGTCATTTTTCATATCCAGACGTGTTCGTAATGACCGCAATTCTAGCTGCAATCAACCTGCTGATTGTCCTAATTAGTTTTAAAATAGGAAATAAGAAAAAGAATGCATAATGGTATTCAAAAAAGATCGCATTGAAACGATCCTTTTCTTTTAATCAAATTGATGAAGCAAATCAGTAATTAAACCGACAAACCGTTGGCGATTAAGATCCATTAAAACTTTCGCATTTGGTTTCCGATTCATTAACCCTGCAAAGTCAACAACCGTTTCTCCCGCCGTTAATTGTCCCTGAGTTTCAACATCAAGGAAGGCTGAATGACTTTCAAAAATCTCAGGTTTCAATAAATAAGCAATGGTGCATGGATCATGGACTGGCGTTCCGGCCAAACCAAATTCGTCTTGACCATACCATTTTCCATAAAATTCCATTTGTCCGGTAATTGCTTGAGCAACCGGATTATTAATTTGACGGATTTTTTCAAGATCATCTGGACAAATTTGCGCTTTTAACGTGACATTCAATCCGGCCATTACCAATGGAATACCTTCATTAACAACCATTTTAGCGGCTTCCGGGTCAACTGCCATATTGAATTCCGTTGTCGGATGGACGTTTCCTTGGCCGGCTGCGCCACCCATGAAAACAATTTGTTTAATTTTATTTTCTAATTCAGGATGAACTCTTAAAAATAAGGCGATATTCGTCATCGGTCCCGTCACAACCAACGTGATCGGTTCCGTTTGTGTGCGTAAAATATCCGCAATCAATTCGACTGCGGGCTGGTGAACTGGTTCAAAAGCTGGTTCCGGTAAATCAGCCCCATCTAATCCAGTTTCACCGTGGACATAATCTGCGATCTTTAAATTCCGCATCAACGGACGATGATTTCCACCTGCAACCAGGATGTTCGTTGCACCTCCGTAATGCATTATTTAACGTTTTATCCGGCGTTTGATTACCGGCAGACGTCGTTACTCCCAATAATTCGATTTGCTCACTCGCAACAGCCATCGTTAACGCTAAAGCATCATCATGTCCGGGATCACAATCAAGAATAATTTTTTCAGGTTTCATTATCCTCACATCCAATCATTTTGAGTATGACTAAATTATATCAGGAAAATCCCTGAAAAGGAACTTCCACAAACACCATCATTAAGACAATGGAATCGCATTCAATCATGGCAATTAAATAAGGTGATGACTTTCATCATCACCTTAATCTTTAATTAGTTGCTGGATAATAATCATTAATCAGCTTATGTTTACTGTTCCAGAATGGTGCTTTCGCAATTCCAACGATCTTATCTTTAGGAACAAATCCATAATACCGGCTATCATTTGAATCTGCCCGGTTATCACCAAGAACGAAATAACAATTCTTCGGAACGGTAAATGTTTTTCCTGTTCCGAGAGTGACGCCCTTCGCTTCTGGTAAAAGCAATGTTAATGTTCCGCTTGTCCGTTGTTGCTTGGTAATGTAATTTTGTGGTTGGTACTTGCCGTTAACATACAAATCACCATTGTTTTTGTATTCAATCTTGTCACCAGGCATTCCGATTACCCGCTTAACGTACTTTGTGTTCTTTTGAACATTCGGATTGTTTTTATCAACGCCATATGCGTCAAAGACAACTACGGAATCTTCCCGCACCTTGCCTAACTTCCACACAATTACATGTTCGTTATTTTGAAGGTTCGGATACATTGAAGTTCCGTCAACCTTTACGATTCGAAATACAAAAGTTACGATGAACGCTGCAATTGCCAGTCCCGTCAAGATTGGAGCGACAACGTTTTTAAAAAATGATGACACAACTATTAGCCCCTATCGTTTTAGATTAATTTTTACCATTAATTAATTTAGATTTTCTTATTGTAGCTAAGTATAACCCAAACAAAATTAAAAATACACCCTCGAAAAGAATTGTTAGATGATTCTTAATGTGTAAGAATGGCATAAAAATGCAAACAATATTAAAAATCAGGCGTAACCCTAAATGGGACGTTTGAAATTTGATAAAGTTTGCAACCAATGCCACACAGCCGAAGATTACTAATAAAAATGCCATAAAAATCACCCAATCAAAGATAATTTTATGACTATCAGCAACCGTTGCAGCGTGAATATAGCCGAGCGTACTTAGCAACTGGACAAAACCATAATAGGTAACTTGTCCGCAAATATATAAAATACCAATCGTTCCAATCAGAACGTTTAATATCTTTGCCAAAATCTTACCTCTTCTTTATTTAATCAGTTAGTGTTTTGGCTAATTCAACCAAATAACGATGGCTTTCCATCTGTTCCTTAGCATCAGTTGGATCTGCCAAATTGATTTCATAAATGCTCGTTGCTTTTGAATTTTCATTAAGGAGCGGTAAAACTCGCCGCCAGTCGATCTTCCCAGTTCCGAGAACTAAACTGTCATGATGCTCACCCATCGAATCAACGAGGTGATAATGAACCGTCGCATCCATTAAATGTTTGATTGAAGCAACTAACTTATCATTGTCACCGTGTTCAGCAATAAAACAGTGCGAAGTATCGAATGCCAGCCGGTATCCATGAGCTAAAATTCGCTCTTCAAACTGCGGATCACCGTAATAAAAAATCGGTGAGATACTGTTTTCAAACATGATATGATTGCCGCCCATTTCATTGAACCGATCCATCCGTTTGAAAGCCGCATCTTGAGCGGCATCAAAAGACGGATACATTGCAATGTATTTAGGGGTTTGCCGTAAATATGCCCCATGGATCAATACTTGAACGTCAAAATCATACGCAACTTGTAACAAGTCAATTGTACTTTGTTCGACAAATTTATAAAGATCCGGACAGCGGCTTTCCGGGGCAATCAATTCCGTAAAAATTGTTTTTTGATACCGCATCGGTTGATGCAGCACAATTTTACTTGTTGCTTCATTTTGCACTGCTTGAATCGCATACCGTAACTTCTGCAATCCGTCAGTCGTAAAGTCGTCTTCTTGGGTAAAAAACTCAAAAACATCCGGATGATATTGCAACCGATCCCGGTATTGGCTGTCATCGGTGCTCCCTTTTAATCCTAATTGAACTCGCATTTAATCATCATCTTTCAATTAATATATAATCTATCCTTTATATGTTATATTCTCTCACAAAATTGAAAAGAAAGTGATGAATTTGGCTTAAAATTTAGTCTTTTTCTATGTCACGAATAAATCCTAATGCCAATGCCCCTTCACCAAGGTGGACCGCAATTACTGGGTCAAATTCATCAAGTGAAACCGGGATCCCGGGGAAGGCTTCCTGGACTTCCTTAGCCCATTCTTGACCGCGTTTTTCATTATTAGCGTGAATCACTAGCAAGCGGAACGGATAATCTGCCTTATCCGTTTCTTCCTTAATGATTTCTTGTGCCCGTTTCATTGCCTTTTTCAATGAGCGAACCTTTTCAAAGGCGACGATCTTGTCACTTTCCTTATCAAAGTGAAGTAACGGTTTAATTTTTAAAACGGTTCCGATAAATGCTGAAGCGTTTGATAACCGTCCACCATGAGCCAAGTTTTTCAAATCGTCAACAACAAAGACCGCATCATATTGTTTTTTAAGCTGTTCAACGGCCGCAACGATCTTTTCGGCATCTTCATTTTGAGCCGCCATCCGTGCAGCTAACTTAACCATCCATCCCATTGGAACTTCAGTAATTGATGAGTCGATCGGGTAAAGCTTGATATTATCAAGTTGACCCTTTAAGTTATTCAAAGTCGTCATCAAACCGGAGATCGTTCCTGCAATGTGAATGCTAATAACTGCATCGTAACCTTCATCAGCTAATTGATTATACAAGTTAATCATTTCGCCAACTGGCGGTTGCGATGTGGTCGGAAAGTCCTTTGCATTCCGCATTTTTTCATAGAATTCAGGACGGGTAAGATCAACGCCGTCTTGATATTCGGTTCCATCAATAATGTAAGGAATCGAAACAACTTTAATTCCGTACTTATCAATCGTTTCTTGATCTAAATTTGCTGTACTGTCGGTTACAACAGCAGTTTTCATAAAACTACACCTACTTTATCAATTAATTTAATGTTACTTGACGCATACTTTGAGTCAGACGATTGATTAAAATCTTTAAAAAATTCTTCTCTTCGCCAGTCCACTGCGCAAATACTTTTTGTCCAAATTCTTTAAAATCCGTATTCATTTGTGAAAGAACACGTTGACCAATTTCACTGAGATGGTATTGATAGCTTTTCCGGGTTTTAACGTTGTTTTGATTTGCAACCTTACTGATCTTAACAAACGCCTTGGTCGTTAGTTTACTTAGTTGACGACTCAGCGTTGAAGTATCAAGCCGCAAATCTTCTGCAAGTAATTCTTGCGAATTTTTCCCGTCAGCGATCCGTTGAAGAAGCTGCCATTCGGCAATGGTCAGTTGATTATTCTTTGCCATTTTTTGAACAAACCGTTGATATTCACGTTGTAAATCAAGCAAATTGTCTAATGGTTCTTTCAAAAAGAAAATCACCCCTTCTTTCGTACCTTATTGCATAATACAATCTTTGTAAATATTTTTCAAGACTCTGAAGGCGATTTGTGGATTTTTCTTTGCTTTTTTTCATCAGAACTTTACAATAATAAGTAGCATATTATTAATTTTAGAAAGGATGAGAATCATGGCATTTGACGGAATGTTTACCCACGCAATGGTTAGCGAACTGCGCGCAAAAATCCTTAACGGCCGGGTAATGAAGATCTCGCAACCATACCCGAATGAAGTGATTTTAACGATTCGGTCAAACCGGAAAAACTACCCGTTGCTTTTATCTGCTCACCCCAACTATGCCCGGATGCAAATTACACAAATTCCATATAAAAATCCGGCGGTTCCAACTAAATTTACAATGATGTTACGTAAATATCTTGAAAACGCTAAGGTAACTGACATTCAACAGTTGGAAAATGACCGCGTCGTTTACTTTAGTTTTGAAACCCGCAATGAAATTGGGGACCGTCTACCACTCTTGCTTTCAATCGAAATCATGAACCGGTATAGTAATGTCATTTTGATCAATCAGCAAACCCAAACGATCATTGATACTATTAAACACGTTGGAATGGATCAAAACCGTTACCGGACATTGCTTCCCGGTGCAACCTATCGGCAACCGCCGAAGCAGGAAAAACTTGACCCGTTTGCTGCTGAAAATTCTCAACGGTTGATTGCCCTTGGTCAACAATTTCCTAATCGTGAAGTCCTTGCGCAAAATATTCAAAAAGAATTTCAAGGATTCGGTAAAGTCAGCGCCTTTCAGCTTGCGGATGTTTTTCATCAAAACGATGGTCAAAATGATTCCGAACATTTAACGAGCTTTCTTAAAGCTGCGGATGCCCCAACCCCAAGTTTAACCACCAGTAAACGGCTTGATTTTACATTTACAGCACTTGGAAATGATATTCAAAACATGAGTGTTCAATTTGGTTCTTTAAGTGGACTGCTTGATCATTTTTACCGTGAGAAGGCAACCCGTGATCGGGTCCGGCAACAAGGAGCTTTACTGATCCATGTTGTAAACCAAGAATTGAAAAAGAACCGCAATAAACTAAAAAAATTGCAAAAAGAATTTACCAATACCCAGCACGCGGATGAATACCGGATAAAAGGCGAATTGCTAACAACTTACTTGTATCAGGTTAAACGCGGAATGACTGAAATCACGTTACCGAATTTTTATGATAATGAAAAGCCATTGAAAATTGCGTTATCGAACCAAATCGGTCCTTCGCAAAATGCCCAAAAATACTTTAAAAAATATCAAAAACTTAAAAACGCGATTTCATACTTGAAGGAACAAATTAAACTTACTGAAGATGAAATTGCCTATTTTGAAGAGATCCAAACTCAAATTGAGCTTGCTGAACCACAAGACTTAACTGATATTCAAGTTGAACTTGAAAACGGCGGATACTTACGGAAAAATACCCACCATAAGAAAAATAAACGCCGGGTTAAGATCAACCAACCGGAAACATTCTGGGCAAGTGATGGTACCCGAATCAAAGTTGGTAAAAATAATCTTCAAAATGAGAAGTTGACCTTACACACCGCTTCAAAGAATGATTACTGGCTTCATGTAAAAAACATTCCAGGATCCCATGTAATCGTTGAAAGCAGTGACCCAAGCGATGAAACGCTGGTTGAAGCCGCTGAATTAGCAGCATACTTCTCAAAATCACGAAACTCCGCCAACGTTCCAGTCGACTATGTGCAAGTTCGGCGAATTCGCAAGCCAAACGGGACCAAACCTGGGTTTGTGATCTATGAAGGCCAAAAAACATTGTATGTTACTCCGACTGAGGAAAAAGTTAATCAATTAAAAACGAAAAACGAGTAATTAAAAAGACTGAGATTTCAAAATCTCAGTCTTTTTATTATGTCTTTAGAC